>CABUHO010000004.1 GCA_902491395.1 uncultured Collinsella sp. | reverse complement strand
GACGGCGAGCACGGCCCCGAACACGCCGAGCGCCACGGCCAGCGCGCCCGCGCCGAGCGCCGCAAGGGCGAGCAGCTTCGCCGCGACGGCGCGCCCTCGCGAGGGGACCGCCGTGAGGTTGGTGAGGCGCCCGGCAGCGCGCTCCTCGTCCACGGCGAGCCCGCAGACGATGGCGGACATGAGCGGCATGAGGGCGCCGAGGAACTGGGCGTAGGCGTCCGCGCCCAGCGCCGGGTCCCATCGGGTTACGGAGAAGTACTCGCCGCAGGCAAGACCGGCCGCCAGGCCGCAGGCGAGGTGCACCGCCGCGAGCGGGGAGCGCGCCAGGCGCAGGGCCTCGGAGAGCAGGGCCCGCGGGAGAGTCATGCGCGGCGTCGGGTCGGAGAGTCGTGTCATGGCCATCACCTCTCCTCGGAGCGCGCGAACCAGGCCGCGCCCGCCGCCGTGAGCGCGGCGAACGCGAGCGCGCAGACCGCAAGGCCCGCCAGCGTGAGCATGCCGTCCGCCATGAGCGCCCCGCCGAGCGCCATGTCCGCCGCGAGCGGCTCGCCGCTCGGCAGCACGGGGATGAAGCTCGTGGGGATGACCATGTTCGCCGACGGCGGAAAGAGCTGCGGCAGCGGCACCAACGACCAGGCGAACCCACCTACGAGTTGCGCGGCGAGCGGGCAGAAGATGCCCGCGAGCATGCCGAGCCGCGCCGTGAGGAAGAGCCCTGCGGGGATCATCCACGCCGCGGTCACCGTGTTGGCGAGCGCGCAGAGGAGCATCGTGAGCGTGCCCGCGGCCGTGAGACCCTGCGAGGAGAACGCCGATCCCGCGAGGTAGATGACGAAGACCACGAGGTTCGAGAGCGTGCAAAGAGCGAGGCACCAGAGCGCCTTGGCCCACCAGGCTCGCCCGAGCGGGAAGCCCAGGCCCAGAAGCCCCCGCATCCGCGTGCGAGCGTCCGCCCGCGCGACGCACGCCACCACAAGCGATAGAGACACGGGCAGGAAGAGCGCGTACCAGTAGTTCCACGCGCTAAAGATCTGCACGCCCCGGTAGGGCATCGCGCCGAGCAGCGGCATCGGCAGCGCCATGAGCACGGCCAGGCGAACCGGTGCCGCGTGGCGCGACTTCAGGGCCTCGGCGCGCAGGCCCGCGAGCAGGCCGCCTTTCTCGCCCGTCATGCCGCCACCTCCCCGCGCGCTCGTCGCCCTTCCCGGCAGAAGCTCATGAAGAGTTCCTCGAGGTCCTGCCCGGGACGAAGCGCATCCTCGTAGGCAAGGCGCCCCCCGCAGATGATGCCGATGGTGTCTGCCATCTGCTGCACCTCGGAGAGGATGTGGCTCGAGACGATCACCGTCGTGCCCGCCGCCGCGAAGCCGCGGATCTGGTCGCGCAGCTCCTCGATGCCGATGGGGTCGAGGCCGTTGGTGGGCTCGTCGAGCACGAGCAGGCGTGGCCGGGCGATCAGCGCCAACGCGAGCCCCAGGCGCTGCCGCATCCCCATCGAGAAGCGCCCGGCGCGCTTCTTCCCGGTGTCCGCGAGGTCCACGGCGGCGAGCACCTCATCTATGCGGCTCTCGGGAAGGCCCAGCAGCGTGGTGCGCACGCGCAGGTTCTCGCGCGCGGTGAGGTTGGGGTAGAGCGGCGCCTCCTCGATGAGGCTGCCGATTGCGTAGAGGTCCTCGCGGCGCCAGGCGTGCCCGGCAAAGAGGATCTCCCCGGCCGTCGGCCGCAGCATCCCGCAGATCATCTTGAGCGTTGTCGACTTGCCGGCGCCGTTGGGACCGAGCAGCCCGTACACCTCGCCCTCGCGGATATGAAGGCTCACGTCGGCCACGGCGTCCTGCGCCTGGTCGCCGCGGCCGAAGCGCTTGGTGAGCCCACGCGTCTCGAGCATGTAACCCATGGGTTTATCCTTTCTCTTCCGGGAGCGCGGGCCGAGTCACCGTGCCCGCGCGCCTTACCTTTCGGGTTCACCATCCATGGTGGGGCGCGTTTCTAACGAAGCCATAACGGCCGTTGGGTTCTTTTGGCGCCAACCCTTCTCGACCCGCACATCATGATTAATTTGTTTAAGGCAACAACTTTCCCGATCGATGTAATCACCGAATCAAAACGTGTACATCAGCCATCAAAGATGCCGAAAAATATCATATTTGGAGGCTGATGTACACAAATGCAGAATCCCGCACAACCCAGTAGCATCCTCCATATGTCTGGACTCTCTATGCTTACGCTGGATAGACATCGCCGGAACGGGTATAGTAGCGAAAGTTTTGTCGTTAACCAGCGGGGGAGTCCTGTGGGCATCAAAAAGAAGATCAAAAAGGAGCTTATCGGCACTTCCGATTACCCGTCGAATAAGATCTTTACGATCTCCAATTTCATCACCTTTACGCGCCTGATCCTCACTCTGGTATTTCTGTACCTGTTTGTGACGGATAACAACCGCGTCATCGCCATCGTTATCTACGCTGTTGCCGCCTCCACCGACTGGATGGACGGTCAGATCGCCCGCATGACCAAAACGGTCTCGTGGCTCGGCAAGGTCATGGACCCCATTTGCGACCGTGCGCTGCTGTTCACCGGCGTACTTGGACTGGTGGTCCGAGGAGAGCTGCCCATCTGGGTCTGCGTGCTCATTATCGGCCGCGACATCTATCTGGGCATCGGCACGCTTATCGTGCGTCATTATCACCGTCGCCCCATCGATGTCGTCTTTCCCGGAAAGATTGCCACAGCGCTGCTCATGACCGGCTTCTCGCTCATGCTGCTCGGTTTCCCCGTTATTGACGGCCTGCGCCTTTTACCTTCGACCTTCGCGGCCTTCCCGGGTCTCAACGGAAGCTCGGTGCCCCTCGGCATCTTCTTCGTGTATGGCGGCGTGATCTTCTCCATGCTCACGGCTGTCATCTACTCCATTAAGGGCGGAGTGGCCATTAAACAGGCTCTCGCGCATCCCGAGGACGAGGACATCGACTTTCTGAACCCTGAAATCGAAGACTGATTCATTGGGGTATGATTACGTACGGTTCATTATTTGCGGCACGTCCGCGATAAGTTAGGGGTTGTCATGGACAACATGGTTAACAATATGCCTCAGAATGATAAGACTGCTGACGCTACCTGCGTATTCCGCGTGCCTTCAAGCGACGTCACCGTTCCCGACCTCATGGCCAACGTGCGCATCACCGCCCCCGTTCTGTCCATCGTCAAGGGTCCGCAGACTGGTGCCGCCTTTGAGCTCGAGGACGACGTGACCACCATTGGCCGCGATCCTGCGAACGGCATCTTCCTCAACGACATGACTGTTTCGCGCAGCCACGCGCGCATTATCCGCGAGGGCCTCGGCGCTCGCATCGAGGACTTGGGCTCGCTCAATGGCACCTGGGTCGACGGTGCCATCGTCAATGCAGCCCCGCTGCACGACGGTTCTTCCGTCCAGATCGGTACGTTTACGCTCATCTACCACGAGAGCACGCCGGAGCGCATCGAAACCGGTGAGTAGGGCATGGCCGAACGCAACTATCTGAGTATCGGCCAAGTCGTCAACCTACTTCGAGGCGCATACCCCGATCTTTCGAACTCAAAAATTAGATTTCTAGAAGATGAGGGGCTCATTACCCCTCATCGTACGCCTAAGGGATACCGTCAGTACTCTAAGGAGGACGTTGATCGCCTGGAGGTCATCCTGCATTTGCAGAAGACCCGCTACATGCCTCTCAACGTGATTAAGCAGCGCTTGGAAAACGCCACGGACCTGTCAACGCTCGCCTACGAGGTGGGCTTGCTATCCGATGTTCCGCTCAAGACGGAGCCCAAGGAGACTAAGCAAAAGCTGCATCCCATCGAGACCATTCCCGATATGCTGGGCGTCGAGATTTCGTTTATCCGCTCGCTCGCCGAGAACGACCTCATTCGCATCATCAAGAGTCCGCAGAATCGTGAGCTCGTCGATGGTCGCGATTTTCCGATCATCCGCTACTGCTCCGAGCTGTCACGCTTCCATATCGAGCCCCGCAACCTGCGTCAGTACGTGTCTTCCGCCAACCGCGAGTCCTCGATGTTTGAGCAGGTGCTCGTGAGCATGCTTGGAATGGATACCTCCGATGACGAGCGCGACGCCAAGCTCGAGCGTGCGTTTAAGAAGCTTCACGACCTGACCGAGGGTGTGCACACTGCGCTGCTCAAGAACCGCGTTTTTGAGTCGCTCAACGCCGTGGTCGAGGACGCCGACATCGATGCACTCGATGAGGAAATCACTCGCTCCGAGTCCACCAAAGCCAAAAACGAAGAGATAGCCACGCCGGCTTCGCACGAGGATTCTCTCGTAAAGCCGCTCAAGGTCGTCGCCCCTTCGCACTCCGGCACCGCCACGGCGGGCAAATAACCGCTGCCGCTTATCCGGCAACCCATTGAAAGGTCATGCAATGTACGACTTCGAATCTCAAATCGTCGACATCCCCGACTATCCCGAGCCCGGAGTCATCTTCAAAGACATCACGCCCCTCTTTGGCAATCCCGAGGCGCTCAAAGCCATGACCGATGCCCTCGCCGAGCACTTTGCCGGCATGGGAATCACCAAGGTCGTGGGTCCCGAGGCTCGCGGCTTTATGGTTGGCGTACCGGTGGCTGTAGCCCTTGGCGCCGGCTTTGTTCCCGCACGTAAACCGGGCAAGCTGCCGCGCGAGACCGTAAGCCAGAGCTACGAGCTCGAGTACGGCACCGATTCAATTGAGATCCATGCCGACGCTATCAGCTCTAAAGATACCGTGTTGATTCTGGACGACTTGGTCGCGACGGGCGGAACCGTCGAGGCAACAGGTAAACTGGTGCGAGATATGGGCGCAAAGCTTATCGGTTACGGTTGTATACTTGAGCTTGCGTTTCTCAACCCGCGCGAGAAGCTCACGCCGTCTGATGACGATGTGGAGCTCTTTAGCCTGGTGACGGTAGGCTAGCCGTTACCCTTAGTTACTGGAAAGGAAGCTACATGCGCACAGCAAACACGCACAAAAACATGGCACGCTGCGCTGCTACGGCAACCCTCGCTTGTGTTTTGGGCTTGGGCCTCGCGGCTCCTGCCTACGCCGATACCGCATCCGACCTTGCCGCTGCTCGTACGAAGCTCGAGCAGATCGGTACCCAAACTCAGCAGATTTACGATGAGCTTGCCACGCAGACGCAGGCGCTCGATCAGACTGCCGGCGAGATCACGCAAAAGCAGCAGGAGATCGCCGATGGTCAGGCCAAGCTCTCGACCTATGTCGCCGGCGAGTACAAGACCGGCGGTCTGAGCCTGCTTCAGGTTCTGACGGGCGTTGACGACCTGAGCGATATGCTCAACCGTCTGTTCTACTACGGAAAAGTTTCCGACAAGCAAGCTCAGACCATTCAAGAGGTCAAGGAGCTTAAGCAGCAGCTCACCGATAAGCAGGCCGAGCAGGAGAAGAACGTCGCCACCACGCAAAAGAAGGTCGACGAGCTTAACGCCCAGCAGGCTGAAGCCCAGAACGTCGTAAACTCCCTGGATTCGCAGCTGCAGGCCGAGCTTGCCGCAGAGGCCGAGGCCAACGCCGCGCTGCAGGCCGGCATCAACGCCAGCACTGCCGAGAAGGCCACGGTGAGCAACGAGACTGCCGGTACGACCGAGAACACCAACAACGGTGGTCAGACCAGCAATAACAACAACCAGGGCGGCAACACTCCGGCTCCTACGCCGACACCTGCTCCGACGCCGCAGCCCTCCACGCCTGCTCCGGCTCCGACGCCTTCTGCTCCGAGCCAGTCCGTCGATGGTGGTTCTGTTGTCTCGCGTGCATACAGTAAGCTTGGTTGCGCTTATTCCTGGGGCGGAATTGGCCCGAACAGCTTCGACTGCTCTGGTTTTGTTAGCTATTGCCTCACTGGTCGCTATTGCCGCCTGGGCACCACGGGTACCTTTATGGGCTGGACGCGTGTGTCCGATCCGCAGCCTGGTGACGTTGTGGTCAACTCGTACCACACCGGCATTTACATCGGTGGTGGTCAGATGATTCATGCTTCCGACTACAACACAGGTGTTATCATCAGCTCTGTTGCCGCCGGCATGAACAACAACTATATCTTCGTGCGCTACTAAGTCATCTTACACAGCGTGTGAATGTGGACCTCGTGGCTTAAAGTCGCGAGGTCTATTCTTTTGTCTCTAATCTTGTACGGCTATCTAGTATTCAAAACTAGATAGCCGTACATTCGGTTTGCAAGATGGCTATAATTGTTGAGGAACAATTAGAAAGGACCCTCTATGAGCTGGGCACTTATCTCCGATTCAAGCTGTAACCTCCGCGATTGGCAGCCGACCGCGCCCCATACCACCTTTGCATTTGCGCCCCTCAAAATTCGAGTAGGGGAGCGCGAGTTTGTCGACAACCTGTCGCTCGACGTACATGAGCTCAACGTTGCCGTTCAAGCGGAGTCGAGCGCATCGTCCAGCTCTTGTCCCAGCGTGGGGGAGTGGGCCGAGCTCTTTAAACTTGCGGATAAGACGATCTGCATGCCTATCTCGGAGGGTGTGTCGGGCAGCTACAACGCGGCTGCAACTGCACGCGACATGGTCCTTGCTGAGGAGCCTCAACGTCAGATTCACCTTGTGAACTCGCGTGCCGCCGGCGGCAAAATGGACCTCATCTTTTTGCTGTTCGACCGTTATCTTGCCAGCAACCCAGACGTTTCCTTTGAAGATGCCTGCGCCTATTTTGATGAGCTGGAGCAAAACAGCAAGATTCTCTTTAGCCTCTGCAACTACGAAAACCTCGCCAAGGCCGGTCGTGTTCCTCGAGTAGCCGGCGTCATTGCAAACAAACTCAATATCCGCGTCTTAGGCACGGCAAGCGAGGCGGGGAAAATTGAGCTCGTCGGCCATACCCGAGGCGAGAAAAAAATGTTTGGCAAGATCGTCGACACCATGGAAGCCGAGGGCTTTTCCGGCGGCGAGGTCGTGATAGACCACGTGGAAAACGAAGCAGGTGCTCAGGCGCTGGCCGATCGCATTGCAGAGCGCTGGCCGGGAACCAAAACCATCATCATGCCCTGCAACGGCTTGGATTCCTACTACGCCGAGATGCACGGACTCATCATCGGCTACGGCATGGGCGTAGCTTCGGGCCGTTAGAGCGCTCCATCCCGAGCAACAAGGTGGGACATAATTATCAGAAGTGCTTGTCCCAGGTACGATTGCAGGATCAAGCTCGTTGCCATCATCGACCCTGGGACAAGCACTGATAGTTTTGTCTCACCAACCACCTCGCAGGTCAGTTGCTAAACCCGTTGAACTTAAGGTAGCTCATCAGATATGCCTTCGACACGAAGGACGATACGGCACTGCGAACAAGCAACGACTCGCGCGTCACTTGGTGAGCGGTATCCGCAACAGGGGTTTGTTCGACCGAAAACGCCGCGCGAATCGAGGCCTCAAGCTGGTCGACGACGTAATTAAAAGCCGTCGGGGCATCGTAGCTCAAACGCTGGATATTAAAAAGCGCCTGGACAGCGGCAATGGGCAACACCTGCTTAAAGATGCAAATCGCGATGAGGCGGGCAATCTGCTCGCGGCCATATTGCTTTTTTACCGGCGCGGGCACAAGCCCCACCTTGACGTAGTTGTTGATCATCGAAGGCGTAATGACCGGCTGTTCAACGCAAATCGATAACGGTTCCAACCACAGCTCGATATACTCAATCACCTGATCGCGATAGAGCGTCACGTTGGGCAGCTGATCGTAACGCGGCAGGCTCAGCGTATTGAGTTTCCGCACAATATCTGATTGGATAAATGCATCGGGAAGCACCGTAGGCTGTATATCCTCAGGCTTAATGCTCTCCGAAATATCGGACATGGGAATGACATGTTTAACGTGGTTCATAAGGTTCCTCCGTTCATCAATTATATTGTATTCTAGTTAATCTAGTTTTGTATACTACATTGAGGGTGTTAGTTGATATATTGTTGCCAGAAGTAAGGATTACCGGCCAGAAAGGATCAGACTATGAGCTGGGCTCTTGTCTCCGATTCGAGCTGCAACCTGCGTGATTGGCAACCGAGCGCGCCTAACACCATCTTTCGATTCGCCCCGCTTAAGATCCGAGTAGGGGAGCAAGAATACGTCGACGATCTTACGCTCGATGTCGATACCTTTAACCAGGTAGTTTTTAATGAATCGGCGGCATCATCGAGCAGTTGTCCGAGCGTAGGGGAGTGGGCGGAGCTGTTTAAGCTCGCCGACAAGACCATTTGCATGCCCATTTCGGAGGCCGTCTCGGGCAGCTATAACGCTGCCGCAACCGCACGCGATATGGTGCTTGCAGAAGAGCCGCATCGCCAGATTCATCTGGTCAATTCACGTGGGACCGGCGCTAAACTCGATTTGATTTTTATACTATTCGATAGGTACCTAAAGAATAATCCAGACATTTCGTTTGAGGACGCCTGCGCATACTTTGAGCAACTTGAGCAACACACTCAGCTGCTCTTCAACCTGTGCAATTACGAGAACTTGGCCAAATCGGGTCGTATGCCCAAGGTAGCGGGTCTCATCGCAAACAAGCTGAATATCCGCCTGCTGGGAACGGCGACCGAGAAAGGCGAGATTAAGGTGCTCGGCCCCATACGTGGCGAGAAAAAGATGTTCAAAAAGATTCTCGCCACCATGGAGGAAGCCGGCTTTACCGGCGGCGACGTTGCGATCAATCACGTTAGCAATATGGTAGGCGCTGAGGCACTGGCCGACCACATCATCATGAGATGGCCAAGCTCCAATCCGATCATCCTGCCATGTTCCGGACTGTGCTCGTACTACGCCGAAATGAACGGCATGATCATCGGCTTTGGCTGGGGTCTAGCCGGCAAGTAAGTCGGCGGGACAAAAACTACTGATTTCTTTGTCCCGCCTCAATTTAATTAGAAATACAGCAACCTTACATAAGATATATTATCATACTTATCCACGGAGAAACGCGTATGCGCTGGTTGCCGCTATGGCTCCATCAGAAACGGCGGTCACAACCTGACGTAAACGCTTGGAACGGATGTCGCCGGCGGCAAACAAGCCCGGAGTCCTGGTGGCCATCGACTCGTCCGTCAGGATGCCGACGTCGGGAGCCAGATCGACCAGATGCTCGACCAGCTCGGTGTGGGGCTGAGTGCCGGTAAAGACAAAGATGCCAAACGAGCCGGGCTCAAAGGACTCGGTATGCGTCTCACCGGTCGCATTGTCCTTAAAGGTAATCGTCGTAGGCATGGTCTCGCCTGCAAGCTCGACAATACTAGTTTGGTACCTAACTGAAATATTGTCCTTAGCTAGCACCTTCTGAACCACGCCCTCGGGCGCACGGAACTGATCGCGGCGCAGCACGATGCTCACACTGCTGGCAATGTCGGAAAGAAACAGTGCTTCCTCACATGCCGAATTGCCGCCACCGATCACAAACACCTGCTTGCCGCGGAAGAACATACCATCGCATGTTGCGCAATAAGATACGCCACGACCACGATACGTATCCTCACCAACAAAGCCAGCCGGACGCGGCGTGGCTCCCATGCACGCGATGACACTCCTTGCAGCCGTGTCGCCTATATCGTGGTGAACGGTAAAAAGCGCGGAATCGGCATCGTAATCGATACCCGTCACCATACTCCATTCAACCCGAGCTCCCAGGCCCTCTGCATGCTGCTGAAAACGTTCACCCAGCTCAGCACCACTTAACAGCGGAATGCCAGGGTAATTCTCAATCTCGTTGGACGTGGCGATCTGGCCACCCGACATGCCCTGTTCAATCACGGTCGTCGTCAAGTTGGCGCGCGCAGCGTAAATGGCGGCAGCATAGCCCGCGGGGCCGCCACCGATAATCGCAACATCGATCGGCTGATCGGTAGTCATGAAGAGTCCTCTCGTCGAAACATTGACGTTCTTTGCGCTCTTACCCAAATTTACGTGAACATGACACTCATGCACTACAATGTTAATCCGCGAAACAAAGCCGAAGGGGAGTTATCGATGGATCAAAAGCAGACGAGCGACGATGCTCCCCTGCCTACGCAAACCACTCCCCAACCGGAGCAAACGTCACTTTTACCTGCACAAAAGCCTTTGGTGACCATTGTGCATGCCTCGGTTGGATCGGGCCATAAGGCGGCCGCCAATGCCATCGCGCAGGCGTTTGACCTTATTCGTGGAACCAAGGATATTCCTGAGGATGTTGAGATCGAAGTGCTCGATATCCTAGATTTTGGGCGCATCAAGTTCGATGGCAACAAGACGGCGGCGTCCTTTACCGGTGCCACGCGACCGATTTATGACCTGACCTGGCGTTATACGCTCACGGGGCATTTACTCTGGGGCGGCGGCACGGCCTGGTCACGCATCATGTTTCCCGCATTTAACGAATACGTTCGCACCCGACAGCCCATCGCAGTAGTTGCCACGCATATCACGGCGGCAAATGTTGCTGTTGGCGCACGCGTCATTACGGGCATTGACTATCCCGTTATTTGCGTACCGACCGATTACGAGGTCGAAGGCTGGTGGCCCCACAAGGACACCGATCTGTTCTGTGTGGCCAACGAGTTTATGGCCGAAACGTTGCGTCCACGTAAGGTTCCGGAGTCCAAGATCCGCATTACAGGAATCCCCATTCGCGCCGGATTCGATACCGATTACGACCGCGAGGAAGAGCTGAAGAAGTTTGACCTTCCCGTCGATAAAACAATCGTACTGGTGATGGCAGGCGCAAGTCTGCCGCAGCCTTACGTGCGATTCCGCGCCGCGATGGACCACACCCTCCCCTTCCTACGCAGCTTCGAGGACATGCACTTTGTCTTTTTGCCCGGCAAGGATAAGGAATACGCCACTCGCCTCAAGACGCTCTTCAATGCCATGAAGCTCGAAAACGTCACAGTTCTGGACTACGTGGACGACATGGCGGTCCTCATGCACGGCTGTGACCTGGCAATTCTCAAATCGGGCGGACTCACCGTTACCGAGTGTCTGTGCGCACATCTGCCGATGATCCTGCTCGGCAAATCGTACGGACAGGAAAAAGCCAACACCACCATGCTCACCGGCATGGGCGCCAGTATGCACGTCACCACGGCACGTGAGCTCATCGTGACGCTCCGTCACCTGCACGACCACCCCGAGTCACTCAAAGCCCTGCTCATCAACGGCGAAGTCCTACGCCGCCCCCACGCAGCCGAAGACATCGCCATCGCCACCATGGAGCTCGTAGGCAAACCCCAAAAACGCAAACGGGCCTTCTGCCGCTTCTACTGGGGCGGCAAACCCGCGCATATCCGCTAGATTGGTAATGTCCGCTGCTCGGCGGGGGCCGCCCATATATCATTCCATGCTCAAACATTCTCGCTTCGCTGCGAAACTGCGCGTGGAACGATATATGGACGGCCCCCGCCGAGCAGCTACGTTTACGTACTAGCAGCTAAACCAGATTCCCGTAATTAGAACCTGCAAAGGTGAAATCTAAATAGAAAGCCGGTACGACAAAGAAGCAATATCTTTGACGTACCGGCTTACTAGAAAGATTGTTTTATATCAAGCATGTAGCCCTTTCGCCTGAGCCCCATATATATCGTCCCGCGCGCAGTTTCGCAGCGAAGCGAGAATGTTTGAGCACGGGATGATATATATGGGGCTTAGGCGAAAGCGGGGTCCATGCGCCCCTGCGAAGCGAGAATGTTTGAGCATGGAATGATATGTGTGAGAGACGGGCGGGAGGGATACGAGCGCCCCTAGGCAACACCGGATGAGCCGAAGCCGCCGTTTCCTCGGTCGGTTTCGTCTAGTTCGTTTACTTCTACGAGGTTGACCGTGGGGACTTCTTGGATAACTAGTTGGGCTATGCGGTCGCCTTTGTTGATTTGGATGTTGTTGGTGGGATCTAGGTTAATGAGGATAACCTTGAGTTCTCCTCGGTAGTGGGCGTCGATGAGGCCGGGCGTGTTGACTATAGACAGGCCTTGCTTGATGGCCAGGCCGCTGCGGGGCTGGACGAAGCCGGCGTAGCCGTCGGGCAGAGCGATGGCCAGGCCCGTGGAGACCAGACGGCGCTCAAAGGGCTTCAGAACGCAGTCCTCGTTAGAACGTAGGTCCAGACCGGCGTCTGTGGGGTGAGCGTATTTGGGAAGCTCAACCGAGGGGTCGAGACGTTTAATGTTGACGGTAATGTTGGACATGAAATCACCTTAGTTTATCGAGCTCTTGCAGAAACTCATCGACGTCTTTGAAATCGCGGTAGACCGAGGCAAAGCGAATATAGGCCACCTTATCGATCTTGGCCAAGCGCTTGAGCACCATGTCGCCCAGCTCATGGGACGTAACGGCTGTAAGCGTACGGGAACGAAGCTCAACTTCGATATCGTCGATAATCTCATTGAGCTTCTTGGTGTCGATATCGCGCTTGATTGTGGCGCGCATCAAACCAACGAGCAGCTTGTTGCGGTCGAATCGCTGCTTGGTTCCGTCTGACTTAATGACCTCGATGGGATCCTCGCAACGCTCAAATGTCGTAAAGCGATAATTGCACGAGCAACATTCACGACGGCGCTTAATGGTGTTATTCGATTCCTGCATACGGGAATCTACAACGCGGGTATGTGCCTTGCCGCATTTAGGACAGCGCATGGTACCTCCTCCAAATCGTTAACAAGGGTACCATGCACCGGGCAAAATCTTACGAACGGGCAGGAACTTTAAGATCAACACCGGCATCGAGCGAACCATGATCAAGGTGATTGACGCTACGGATTACATCAGAAGTCTCCTGCGTAGAGAGACCATCAATCGGATGCTCCTCGGCAAGAGACCACAGGGAAACGCCAGACTGAACACGAATCGTCTCGTACGTGACATTGGCGACGGAATCGGCATACGCCGCATGGCGGGCACTAAAAACTGTCGTTGAGATTACAAAGAACAGCGTAAGTGCAACGGCAACGGCCACGATCGTCGAAGGCTTCAGGGCAACAGGAGCCGTAACCACAGATGAACGCTGGGAACTAACGGGCTTGACAGCCACAGACTGAATGGCGGAACGTCCGCCCTTGACGACGGTAAAAGCGGGCGCAGCGGGCGTCTCGAGTTTAAGGGCGAGGTTGCCCTGGACCATTTTCGTTGCGTTCATCATGTTCTCCTCTCGCTTGTTTTGACGAGAACTGTTTTATCAAGCCGCGCGGACAAAATTGTCTAGCGCGAGAACGAATGTTCGGTTATTATTATCTTCGAACAGTTGTTCCTGTCAAGCAAAAATAGAACATTTGTTTGGCATTGGCAGAGAGGAACCCCTGATGGCTCGCAAGATTACCAAGCGTCAGCAGCAGATTTACGACTTCATCAAGGAATATCAACAGGAGAAGGGCTATCCGCCCAGCGTACGCGAGATGGCCTCAGCCGTGGGTCTTTCCTCCCCTAGCACCGTTCACGCGCATCTCTCTGCCTTGGAGGCTCGCGGCTTGCTTAAGCGCGATGCCACCAAGCCTCGTGCCCTAGAGCTCTTTGATGAGGATGGATCCTCTGTCTCGATCTCCAAGTCTGACGAGCCCACCGCGCCCCGCGGCACCGTATCGCTACCGCTCGTTGGTCGCGTGGCCGCCGGGATCCCCATCCTGGCCGAGCAAAACATCGAGGACACTTTTACCATCCCGACCGAAATCGCCACAGATCAGGGCTCTTTCATCCTTGAGGTGCATGGGAACTCGATGATCAACGTAGGAATCTATAACGGCGACTACATTATCGTTCGAGAGCAAAAGAGCGCCATGAACGGCGAGATCGTCGTGGCCATGATCGATGGGTCCGCGACCGTCAAGACGTTCTACAAGGAGCAGGGCCGCGTGCGCTTACAGCCCGAGAACGACACCATGGAGCCTATCTATGCGACAAATCCTGTCATCCTGGGTAAGGTCGTCGGTTTAATGCGCCGGTTCTCGTAATGCAAAAACGCATCACCATCTTTGATACCATCCGCGGGTTTACGATGCTATCGATGGCAGGCTTTCACGCCTGCTACGACCTCGCGTACCTGTACAGCTGGGACATGCCCTGGTTTACCCAGACCATCTTTCAAGATATCTGGCGCGCCAGCATCAGCTGGGTATTCTTGTTTATCGCGGGTTGGATGTGCACGCTCTCACGCAATAATGCCAAACGAGCTGCCAAATACGCTGTCGCAGCATTGGTCGTCTGGATCGCGACAACACTCGTATCGGTCGACGATTCGGTGAACTTTGGCATCATATATTGCATGGCAGCGTGCACCGCGGTGGTGGCCATCGCACGGCCGACGCTTCAGAACGTGTCCAGCACGTGGGGCATTGCGATATGCCTCGTTCTCTTTGCAGCGACATGGGGCATCCCAAAATCGACCTATTCATTCCCCTATCTGGCGTGGTTGGGATTTCCAGGGCCCTGGTTTGTTTCGGGGGACTACTATCCAATCATTCCGTTTATATTCATGTACCTCGCGGGATATTTCGCAGCGCGTACGGCTCAAAGATGTGAAAAACCAGTCCCAAACTGGGCTTATGCCAACCCCCTGCCGGCACTAGCCCAGCTCGGACGTCACGCACTCCCCTTTTATTTATTACACCAACCCATAATACTTGGTGTATTGGAACTCATTTACTCGGTGCGATAGCGCTCAAGGCGCGGAGCGATTCGGGCCGGCAACTTAGCAACGATGCGAACGCCGTCCTCAAGGTATTCCTCGTGCAGAAGCGTTCCCTGTTCGTGCACGAGCGTGATCAAGGCGCCTTCTCGATACGGAATATCGGCAGACAGCAATACATCCGTTGCCGCCGCCTCGCGAGCGATGCGCTCGACCAAGCCATCAAGCCCCTCGCCTGTCTCCGCCGAGAACAGCACCGCCTCGGGGTAGCGACGACGAAAGCTCAGGCGATCAACGCTATCGAGCAGGTCGATTTTATTGAACACGGTAAGCGTCAGGCGCTCACCGGCACCGATCTCATCGAGCACGCGATCGACAGCCTCGAGCTGACGCTCATAGTCCTCATCGGAAGCATCCACGACCTTAAGGATCAAATCGGCGCCGAGCACCTCGGATAATGTGGACTTAAAGGCGTCGACAAGACCGTGCGGCAGCTTTTGAATAAAGCCGACCGTATCGGTAATGGTCATGCCACGACCGCCAGGTAAGCGATACGAGCGCGTCGTTGGATCGAGCGTGGCAAACAGCTTGTCCTGCGAAAGCACCGTAGAGCCCGTCAGCCGATTGAGTAACGTCGACTTACCGGCATTGGTATAGCCAGCCAACGCAACGCGAAACGCCGGCGACTCGATACGACTCTTTGATTGAACATCGCGACGCCGCTCTACCTGTTTAAGCTCGCGACGAAGCGCGGCGATCTTGTTACGAATCAAGCGACGATCGACCTCGAGCTGGCTTTCGCCCTGGCCAAAGCGTGAACCGATACCGCCGCGCGTCTGTTCTTTGGCAAGATGGCTCCACATGCCACGCAGGCGTGGCAGAAGATACTGCAGTTGCGCCAACTGCACTTGCAGACGACCCTCACGCGTCTGAGCATGAAGGCCAAAGATATCAAGAATCAATGCGGTGCGATCGATAATCTTAACCGGTTCGCCCACGGCTTTCTCAAGATAAGACTGCTGCGAGGGCGTTAAATCATCGTCAAAGATAACGACATCGGCATCCATACGGTGCACAAGCCCGCAAAGTTCCTCAACCTTACCGGAGCCAATAAACGATTTTGGATACGGCTTTACCAGACGCTGCGACAAACGCGCCACACACTGGGCGCCAGCCGTATGAGCCAGGCGCTCAAGCTCGTCAAGCGAACGATCGAGTGGCCAGGCGTTATCGCGCCACTCAACGCCGACAAGAATGGCACGCTCGGGCTCAGGCGCCGTGGGAACAAGGGGAAACCGAGCCATTAGGCCGCCTCGATACGGTGAAGGATATCCTCAACGACCTCATCGATCGTAAACTCGTCCATATCGAACCAAACGATACGATCGTCGCGCTTAAACCACGAAAGCTGTCGCTTGGCATAGCGACGCGAGCGCATCTTGATGAGTTCGCGAGCCTCATCCATGGAAATCACGCCGTTAAAGGCATCGATAATCTCTTTGTAGCCAATCGCCTGCATCGACGTCAGAGCATCTCCCAGCCCCTGATCCATAAGACCGCGGACCTCATCAACAAGACCCTGCTCAAACATCAGATCAACGCGTAGGTTAATGCGCTCGTAGAGCACCTCACGATTACGCGTAAGGCCAAACCACAGAGCATGATAATGTTCGCGGGGAACACCGAACTGTGACTTTTGCTGGGCATAAGACACGCCATCATCGTGCATCTCGAGTGCACGAATCACACGGCGCACGTTATGGGGATGAATGACCGCAGCAGACTCAGGGTCGCGTTCGGCAAGCAGCGCATGCAGCGCCTCCTCACCAATACGCTCGGCAAGCTCCTGATAGCCCACACGGCGATCGTCTTCGAGTTCTCCCGAGGGAAAGTCCATCTCGTCGAGAGCAGCCTTAAGATACAGACCCGTACCGCCACAAAACACCGGCAGACGTCCCAGCCCAAGCAAGCGCTCAACATGAGCTCGAGCATCGACCTGATACAGCGCTGCAGAATACGCCACACCGGGCTCTACGATGTCAACGAGGCGCAGCGGCGCCGTACACTCGTCGATCGTCATCTTTGCCGTACCAATGTCCATGCCTCGATAGATTTGCATCGCATCACACGACAGCACTTCGGACGAAAGACGAGCGGCCAGGCGGTCGGCAACGTCGCTCTTGCCAACCGCCGTCGGTCCGACGATCGCTACAGCAGAAAGACTTGCACCGGGAGAAATCATTAGCGAGGCTCGCCCACAACGGAGCCAGACAGATACCACGTCTTGGCGACATCCACATCGACGTCAACGATCTTGCCGATGAGCTGATCGATGCTATAACCTGCAGGAATCGGCGCATGCACCGTCTGGTTCTTAGGGCTCTTACCAAGAAGAACAGCATCATTCTTCTTGCTCGTACCCTCAATAAGTGCGGGCACCACAGTGTGAAGCTCGCCCTGGTTGTACTCATGCGCCGTGGTCTCGATAACCTTCACCAGACGGTTAAAACGCTCAAGAATAACCTCATGCGGCGTGGGATCGTCAATCTCGGCGGCAGGAGTACCGGCGCGCTTGGAGTAGATAAACGTATAGGCCTGAGCATAGCGGACCGTCTCGGCAAGGGAGAGCGTCTGCTCAAAGTCTTCCTCGGTCTCGCCGGGGAAGCCCACGATAATATCGGTGGAGAGCGCAATATCGGGCATACGGTTACGAATGCGATCCACCAAGCCCAGATAGTCCTCGCGCGTATAGCGACGATTCATCTCTTTGAGGATGCGCGTCGAGCCCGACTGAACGGCCAGATGCAGCTGCGGCATGACGGCAGGCGTCTCGGCCATGGCGTCAATGGTCTCGGGCAGCAGGTCCTTGGGGTGCGAGGAGGTAAAGAAGATACGCTCTACACCCGTATCACCCACGGCACGCAGCAGGTCGGCAAAGCGCGGTTTGCCAAACAGATCACGACCGTAGGAGTTGACGTTTTGACCCAGCAGCGTAATCTCGCGCACGCCCTGACGCACCAGACCGGTCACCTCGTCAACGATTTCCTCGAAGGGGCGGCTCTTTTCGCGACCGCGAACATACGGCACGATGCAGTAAGTGCAGAAGTTATTGCAGCCCGTCATAATGGGCACCCAGGCGTGATACTGCGTCTCGCGATGCCACGGCATGCTCATGGCATCCGTGTCCTCGTGCTCGTTGGTACGGATGTGACGCTTGCCGTCCAAGAACGCCTCGGCGATAAGTTCCGCCACATGCGCAATGGAATGCGTGCCAAAGATGACGTTAACGTTATCGACGTTGGTAAGCAGACCCTCACCGTCACGCTGGGCGATACAGCCACCGACGGCAACCACGCGTTTGCCAGAAGGCGAAGGCGGCAGGCTCTTGCAGGAATTGCACTGTCCGTACAGACGAGTATCGGCAGCCTCGCGCACACAACACGTCATGAAGACGACGATGTCAGCATGCTCGGGATCAAGCGCCATCAGGCAGCCATACGAATCGAGCAGGCCACTCACGCGCTCAGAGTCATGCTGATTCATCTGGCAGCCAAAGGTGCGGATAAAGTAGGTTTTACCGGCAAGAATATCGCGTGCGGAACGCTGGTCCATATGAATTAGTCCTAACGGGGTGGAATCTACGGAATCACGAAAATGAACGGACGCAGGGCAATGCGTCTATGCCACAGGCTTAACGTCATCCATGACGACGCTATCCATAGCAGATCGATTAATCTGATGAACATAAATTGAAAGACGGATAGCCGTGCGTGACTCTCCGTTGATGAGGATGTCCGAAAACACCGGTGCGCAGGAAATATCAAAACCGGTCGGAATCAGAAAACCACGCGCGATGGCAACGGCCTTGATGGCTTGGTTGACAGCACCGGCACCGACACACTGAATATTAACCGGCACACCATCTTTGACCATGCCGGCAATAGCGCCGGCAACGGACGCGGGCGATGATTTGCTTGATACCTTCAGGCAATCCATGAAGAAACTCCTGCGTTTAAAAGTACGTTTTAACTGCAACAACTGTATCGTACCGAGCGGACTCGGTAAAGGCACTATTCCTCTTTGGCAAGATCGAAGGTCACGGTGATGCGATCACGCGAAACGCGAATCTTGGGGTCGCCGCAGAGGTTGAGATAATACCGGGCGGCAAGCTCATTAAAGTCGCGCTCGACAGCGCGAGAGAACTGAGCCATGTCGTCCTTGGCAATACGCAGGCCACGCCGGTCTTTTGCAAGATCGACCGGGGCGGGGGCATGCGATGTCGAATCGCGCTCGCGCAACAGACGCGCCGTCACGCCGCGTACGGGCTTGATTTGACCAGCCAAGATGCGATGAGCCGTTCGCTCGGACATCTCGAGGCCCAGCCCCAAACAGATGCGGATAAAGTCCTCAGCATCCGAGGCAAGACCCAGGCGGTCGACAACGGGAAGCTCGTTTTCGTCATCGATGAACAGAAGATGCGACGTATCGAGGCGGCTGGACGCCTGCGCATAGAGGGTCGCGGCGATCTCGGACGGAGAACCCAGATACACATCGCAACCACGCAGTTCCTCGAGGGCAAACTCGCACGCAGCGCGAATAATGTTATGCGGGCCGCGAGCACAGACATAATGCCCGTCCTCGTCTTTGACAGCCTGAGGCCAACTCGACTGATCGGCGCGCTCACTGAGGCGGTCGGCCGCGACGCTCACCTTAAAGGCTGAACCAAGATCGACACCGGACGTGACCACACGGGCCTCGTCGGTGTTCTGCTTGATCGAAAACAATGCCATGCCACGACCGTGAACGCCCCAACGGTCCATCTTCATGCTCTCGAGCTTGGAGGTAACGCGGGCATCGAAGATTCGCTCTTGCATATCCTGCGGAACGCCCGAACCGTTATCCAGAAAGACAAGCGTGCGGACGCCGTCTTCCTTGGACGTGGCGAGATAGACCTTGTCGGCGCCGGCATCGCGAGCATTACGGAGCATTTCGATGACGATATCCTCGACATGCTGAATGTCGTGCTTTGCCTGGCGCCGCTCGGCCTCCGAAACGCGGAGGCGGACATACCCCTCGCCAAGGTTCTCCTCGACGCGAAGGTTGCCCTCCCCCGACATCGACGCGATAAATGAGATGAGCTCGTTCGCGTCGCTCATGTTATTTAGCGATATCGACAGCGCGGCTCTCGCGAATCACGACGACGCGCACCTGACCGGGATACTCCATCTCTTCCTCGATCTGATGGGCGATATCGTGAGCCAGGACCGTGGACTGGGCATCGGAGATCTTGTCCGGCTGAACCATGACGTGGACCTCGCGACCAGCCTGCATGGCATAGGTACGCTCGACGCCGTCATGGGAGTTGGCGATCTCCTCGAGCTTCTCAAGACGCTTGATGTAGTTCTCGGCAGACTCGCGACGGGCACCGGGGCGAGAGGCAGAGACGGCATCGGCGGCCTGTACCAGGACATCGAGCACCGTGTTGGGGTCGACATCGGCATGGTGAGCCTCGATAGCGTGGACGATAACGGGCTTCTCGCCATAACGGCGGGCCAGCTCGGCGCCGATGACGGCATGCGGGCCCTCGACGTCATGGTCGATTGCCTTGCCCAGGTCGTGCAGCAGGCCGGCGCGCTTGGCAGTCACAACGTCCAGGCCAAGCTCGGAAGCCATCACGCCGCACAGATCAGAGACCTCGAGGGAGTGCTGAAGCACGTTCTGACCAAACGAGGTACGGTAGCGCAGGGCACCAAGGGTCTTGACGATCTCGGGGTGCAGGTCGTGGATGCCGGAATCGAAGGCAGCCTGCTCGCCAGCCTCGCGCACGCGCTGCTGAACCAGGTCGGCAGCCTTGTGATACATCTCCTCAATGCGGGCAGGGTGAATGCGGCCGTCGGCGATGAGGTTCTCGAGGGCGACACGGGCGGTCTCACGACGGACTGGGTCGAAGCTCGAAAGAACGACGGTCTCGGGTGTGTCGTCGATCACGAGGTTGACGCCGGAAACCTGCTCGAAGGTCCGGATGTTGCGACCCTCGCGACCGATGATGCGGCCCTTGAGGTCATCAGAGGGAATGTGCACGGAGGTAACGGTGACCTCGGCAGTGTGGTCGGCAGCGCAGCGCTGAATCGCCAGGGACAGAATCTCCTGGGCGGTCTTGTGGCACTCGGCGCGAACCTGCTGCTCGGACTCGCGAATGATCGTGGCGGCCTCGTGGGTGACCTCGCCGCGAACCTTATCGAGGAGCTCCTTGTGGGCGTCCTCGCGGGTAAGGTCGGCGATACGCTCGAGCTCGGAGGTCTGCTTTGCGCAGAGCTCCTCGAGCTCACGGGAGCGCTTCTCGACCTGACCGGCCTGGCTGGACAGCTGATGCTCGCGCTTGTCGAGAGCGTCGTTGCGGCGATCGAGGGATTCCTCGCGCTGCATCACGCGGTTCTCGAGCGTACGAATCTCGTTCTTACGCTGCTTGTCCTCGGCCTCAGCGGCCTGCTTGTTCTTGATGATCTCCTCTTTAGCCTCGAGCAGAGCCTCTTTTTTGAGGGTCTCGGCCTGACGCTTAGCATCACCGATCAGGGACTCAGCCTGTGCGTGTGCCGACTGGATTTTTTCGTCGGCCTCGTGAAGACTACCCTGCTTGGCGGTGCGCATGTAGGTAATGGCGGCGATGGCACCCAAAACGATGCCAACGAGCGCTGCGATGATAGGCATGCTCACTCCTTTTTATGGATTCGTTACACAACAAAGCGAACCGTCCTTACGAACGGCTCGCGACATTTGAGTAATATGGGCGCAGCTTATGCGGGTCGGATACAGATAGACATATAAACAAACTCATCACAGATGAGCACATATCACAAAGCAAATGACAGTGTTTATCGTACGTTGAACCACAACAACTGTCAAATAAATGGCCCCAGCACGGCGGCTAAAACGCGGTGAACGGCAGGGCCGCAAAACGCATACGCCTAAACCGCACATTCCTTACGTTCGGCATCGAGACGTGCCTTAACGGCATCGGCGGCGATGTGATACGAGAAGCCCTTGCCCATCAAAAACCGAACCAGTTTTTCGAATCCGCGCGTCTCTGGAACACGCCGCTTGGCGAGCAGGGCTGACGCACGCGCCAAATCGTCTTCGATGGCAAAATAATCCTCGGGATAACCGGGAATGTCACCGAGCACGACATGACGGCGCTTGAGCTCGGTCTCGATTTTACGCTGTCCCCAACCGCGCCGCTTGCGTTCCTCGATAAAGTACGAGCAAAAGCGGTTCTCGTCTAAAAAGCGATACTCAGTGGCGCGCTCGACGGCGAAATCGATCGCGGACTGGTGAAAGCCATAGCGAGCCAGCTTGTCACGGACCTCACCCGTCGCATGGTCGCGGCGCGATAACATCTCGGTCACCATGGTAAGCGCACATTTACGCTCGATGAGCTGCACCGCATCACGAAAGTTATCCCAATCACAGGGAAGATCGGGGCGGTTTTTGACATACAGCCGCGCGACCCGCACGGGGATCCAAATGGACCGCTCAAAACCGCCCTCAAGCTCACAATCGATATGTGCGCATGGCTTTTTGGACGCATAGCCGCTCGAGAACGAGGAGGCCGCCTTCTTATCGGGAAAGACGACCGTGGCCTCGGTCACCGTATACGACATGAGCGGAACCGCTACTCGTCGTCATCATCGAGCATGGCGGAACCATCGATGGCGTAAAGCTCGTCAAACTCCTCAGGCGCAGGCTGATCGGTCAGCTCGACCTCGGACGGAGCATCGTCATCAAACTCAAGCCCGCAGGCAAGGCGGACCTTATGCTCAATCTCGTCGGCGCAATCGGGGTGTTCGCGCAGGAACGCCTTGGCGGCCTCGCGACCGTTGCCGAGCTTGTCCTCGCCATAGGCAAACCAGGAGCCCATCTTCTTGCAGATGCCGCACTCGACAGCCATGTCCAGAATCGAGCCCTCCTTAGAGATGCCCGTACCGTACATGATGTCGAACTCAGCAGAACGGAACGGAGCTGCCACCTTGTTCTTAACGACCTTGGCGCGCACGCGGTTACCGATAACCTCATCCTTAAGCTTAATGCTGTCGATGCGGCGAATGTCGATACGCACCGAAGAGAAGAACTTAAGGGCGCGGCCGCCCGTCGTGGTCTCGGGGTTGCCGAACATGACGCCGATTTTCTCTCGCAGCTGGTTAATGAAGATGCATGTCGTGTTGGACTTGGACAGCGAGCCGGCGAGCTTGCGGAGCGCCTGACTCATCAGGCGAGCTTGCAAACCGACCGTGGTATCGCCGATCTCTCCCTCGATCTCGGCACGCGGGGTCAGCGCGGCGACGGAGTCGACGACGATGGCATCGATGGCGCCGGAACGCACGAGCATGTCAACAATCTCGAGCGCCTGCTCACCCGTATCGGGCTGGGAAATCAGTACCTCGTCGATATCCACGCCAATGCGCGCGGCATACGTGGGATCGAGCGCGTGCTCGGCATCGATAAATGCCACCACGCCACCCATTGCCTGGGCCTCGGCCAGGATCTCGAGCGAAAGCGTCGTCTTACCGGAGGACTCAGGACCGTAAATCTCGACGATACGGCCGCGCGGCACACCGCCGATACCCAGAGCGGCATCGAGTGCCAGAGCGCCCGTGGGGATGGCCTCGACCTCAAGCTCGGGGCCGCCGTCACCATACCTCATGATGGAGCCTTGACCGAACTTCTTCTCGATCTCGGCCTTGGTGGTGGCGATCATCTCTTCGCGCTCTTTACCCGTCGTGGGTGCATGAACGGTACGTACGGGACCTGAATTCTTGGCCATGAATAGCCCTCCTCTTAACAACCTGCATCGATAATAAACGAACGGCTGTTCGTGGTCAACCGTTCAGATAAATCATATGCAGCCGACCTTTCCAAAACCCAACCAAACGCCGACCAAACACTGACCAAAAACTTGACCGCAGGCGAACCAAGAAAATCATGACGAGAAAAAAATACAGCAACTACCTGCACAAAGATAAAATTCGCAGGAGGTCCCTATCTCCACAATTAAGGGGCCCAAAGGCCCCTTAAAACACGTCTATTCCATAGAGTCGAGCACAAAGACAATGCGCCCCAATGCTTCCGCGACCGCATGGGCACGAACACACGAGCGATCGCCCTCATAATGACAGCGCATGGAGTCCACAACCGGCACTCCCTCATCGGCAGAGCGATACGCCCAGCCAATATAGAAGGTGCCAGCCGGATCGTCCTCGGTGCCTCCACCGGGGCCGGCATAGCCCGTCGCGCTCACGGCAACATCGCTCTGGTACAGCTTCAACGAGCCGGCAGCCATCTCGCGCGCCGTCTGATACGACACCGCGGTATAGCGGTCGAGCGTCTCTTGCTCAACGCCCAGCACGCGATGCTTTATCTCATCGCAATAGGTCACCGCACCGCCGCGGAGCACCGCCGAAGCGCCCGGGATATCGGCAATCGTTGAGGCAATCATGCCGGCCGTCAGCGACTCGGCTGTGGAAACCGTCATGCCGCGAGCGCTCGCACGCTCGACGATATCGCGCGCAAGCTCCTCGTTGTGCGCGGCAACCTGCTCAAAAGACTCCGTCATACCTACCAGAACCTAGACCGAAAAGACGATCTTGCGGCAGTTCCAGAAGTACTGAGCGCCCGAGATAACGGTCAGGACAACGGCCACGGCGTACAGGAAGCGAGACACCGAATAGATGCCGAGCGTCAGCGACACCGGGCCCAGCTGCAGACCGGCCATCGCGAAGACGCACAGGTAGCCACAGATGGAGACCATCGTGGTCGCCGTCTTGTACTTGCCGAGCTTATCGGCAGCGACGACCACGCCGGCAGCGCTCGCAACCATGCGCAGGGCGCTCACCAGCAGCTCACGGAACAGGATGATGAATACGGACCATACGGTCACGGCGCCAAAGTCCAAGAACAGCAGCAAAGCCGAAAACACGAGCAGCTTATCGGCAATAGGATCCAAGAACTTACCAAAGTCGGTGATCTCGTTGCGGGAGCGGGCCAAATAGCCGTCGACCTTGTCGGTGCACGACAGGATGACGTACAAAATGAAAGCGGCGGCAGCGAGCGGGCCGTCGAAGGTGCTCCAATCTGTACCCGCAACGCTCGTGTGGGACAGGGCCGACACGATCATGAACACGGGGATAAAGACGATGCGCACGCACGTCACGATGTTGGCGGGCGTCCAAACACTCGTCAGTTCCTTATTGCTCTCGTTAGCCACGACGCTCTCCTACTCCACAACATGACCGATAAGCTCGTAGCAGAAGCTATCGGTAAACTCGACCGTCAGAATATCGCCCACGGATGCCTCGCTGGCGTCCAGATGCACCGCGCCATCGGAATCGGGCGCCTGGAACCAAGCGTGACCGATCAGCTCGGCTCCGTCCTCGGTCTCCTCGATACCGTCGACGATTACCTGGGCGCACTCGCCCACGTGCGCGGCGGTGGCGGCAAAGCCAAGCGACTCGGCCAGGTCCATGGCCTCCTGGGCGCGCTCGAGCTTAACCTCTTCGTCGACCTGACCTTCCATCTTGGCGGCCAGGCTGCCCTCCTCCTGCGAGTAGGCAAAGACGCTCGTGTAGTCGAAGCCCACGGTGTCCATAAAGTCGATGAGGTCGCGGAACTCATTGTCGGTCTCGGTCGGGAAACCGACCATGGCCGTGGAGCGGATCACGATGCCGGGGATGCGCTCGCGCAGGTCACGGAACAGGTCCTCGAGCTCCTGGCGCGAGCCGGAGCGGCGCATGGCCTTGAGGATGCGCGCGTCGCAGTGCTGCACGGGGATATCGATATAGGGCAGCACCTCGGGCGTATCGCGGATAGTCTCGATAAGCTCGTCGGACATGCCCTCGGGCTGCAGGTAGAGCACGCGGACCCAAACGTTATTCGGACGAACCGCATTGGCAACAGCCTGCAGCAGCTGCGCCAGGTTGCGCGGCGAACCCTCGGCGAGATCCTCGTCGGCAAAGTCAGTACCCCAGATGCCCGTATCCTGACCGATCAGCACGATCTCGCGCACGCCGCCGGCGACCAGATCGCGCACCTCGGAGATAATGCTCTCGGCATTGCGCGAGTGATAACGGCCGCGGATGTAGGGAATCATGCAGAAGCTGCAGAAGCGGTTGCAGCCATCGGAAATCTTGACGTAGGCAACGGCACCCTCGACGGTACGCTTGACCTGCGGAATATAGGCGGCAATCTCGCGCTCGACGCCCAGCACGCCGTCGATGACTGCCACGATGCCGTCTTCCTCGTCGGCCTTCACAAAGGCCGCGACCTCGGGCAGCTCGTCGGGCAGGTCGTCGCCGTAACGCGAAGGCACGCAGCCGCACATGACGATGGGGCAGGAACGGACGCCGTCCTGCACCTCGTTAGCAAGCTCGAGCGTGGTCTCGATGCTCTCCGACGTTGCGGAGGCAAGGAACGAACACGTATTGACGATGGCGATATCGGCATCCTGCGAGTCGAATGCCTCCTCGTAGCCCGCAGCGGTCAGCAGCGAACGCATGCGGTCGGTATCGACCTCGTTCTTGGCGCACCCGAGGGTGATGTAGAGCACGGAGCCCAACGGTGTATCCATGTTGGAGAGCGGTCCTTTCGAATGAATTAGCGGTAGTTGGTGAACTGCAGCGGCTGGCCGTAGTCCTGATCGCGCAGGAATTGGATCACGGTCTGCAGGGCATCCTTCGAAGCAGAGGAAACGCGCAGCTTATCAGCCTCAATCGTCACCTTGACCTTAAGCTTTTGATCCTTAATGTCCTTGTTGATCTTCTTGGCAGTCGCCTGGTCGATACCCTCGACGATGTGGCCGAGCACGCGCACAGTGCCGCCGGAGGCAGCCTGAGGCGCATCCCAGGACACGGCCTTAAGATCAATGCCGCGCTTGATGAGCTTAGAGCTCAGCACGTCGATGATTTGCTTGGAGACAAAGTCGGCCGGGGCGTTGATCGTAAAGAGCTTGTCGCCCTTCGAGAGCTCGATCGTGGCACCGGAATCTTTAAGGTCATAGCGCTGGGAAATCTCGCGTGTGGTCTGCTGGAAGGCGTTGTCGACCTCCTGCATATTAACCTCGGACACAACGTCGAAGCTGGAATCTTTAGCCATGATGTTTCCTTTCGCTTACGAGCGGCTTAGTAGCTGTCGTACGAGTAGTCGGTAGAATCGTTAGTCGTCTGACCATCGGCGGCGGTATCAGTGCCGTCAGTGGACTGGGCATTGGTGCCGTCACTGCTGTCGGTACCATCGGTGGAATCGGCACCATCAGTACTTTCACCATTCTCGGAGTCAGTCGTCTCCTTCTTGGGAACGGTGATGGTCACGCGCGCCACGCCCGACGTCTTGGTGTCGTAACGGACCTTTTCGCCGTTCTTGGTAACGGTGACATCGGAAGGCTTGGATGTGGTGATCTCGATCGAGGACTCGGGCGTGTACTCCTGCTCAAAGGGACCGGTCGCCTGAGCGCCATAGACCGACTTGCCGTCGACCTTGACCTCAATCCAAGCGGTCTTACCCTTGGCGACGGAGACCTTGACCTTCGTGACCTCGTTTTCTTCCTTCTTGGCCGTTGTCTTAGCGGCATCCGAATCGGTCGACTCGTCCGTCGCCTCATCGGTATCTTCATCCGCATCGACGGTCTCGGTCTTCTTGGAAGACTTCTTAGTCGTTGTCTTGGTTGCCGCAGGCGTCTCGGGCGTCGACTCGGGCGCTGCAGAACCGCAGCCGCGCAGAAGCACCACGATGAGCACAATCAGCAGCAGGACAACGGCACCGATACCGGCGTAGACGATACGCGGATCAAGTCCGTTATTCTGCGGGACACGCGACCCGCCGCGCCCACGATTGGAACCACCACGACCACTGTTTTGGGGCATTCGACCGCGGCTGCTATCAGGACGGCCACGATAGCTTCCCTGGCCCTGAAGGCTACGTTGCCCCGAGCGCGGAGCGAGCTCGCCACGACCCTGATAGCTGCGCTGGCCCGAACGAGAAGCCGATGAACGCTGCCCATAGGGCTGCGACTGCGAGCGAAGACGCGGCGTTACCTGCGTGGTATCGGCATCCGCATAGCCGCCGCGAGAACGACCGGCAGAAACGCCACGGTGGCCGCGATCGGAATAGCCGCCATCGCCGTATCCAGCGCGAGGGTCACGTGCGATTCCACGGGCAGCCGGAAGCGCACGGTCTTCGGGCATCGGCGTGCTACGGAACCGGTCACGTTGAGAGCGAATCTCCTCGCCCGAGCCCGTCTCGGTTATATAGCCAGCCTGCTGAGGGCGCTGGCCATAACGCGTCGAGCGTCCGCCCTGAACCATCAGGAAGCGGCCGTTGTCGACCGAGGAACGCGAGTTGACGTAGCCGGCGGCGTCCTGAAAACGACCGCCCTGCTGCGACGTCTCACGCTCATACGCCATCAGGTCGTCAAAATAGGCATTGACGACCTCGCGCGGATTGAGGCCCAAAAAGCGTGCATAGCTCGAAATCATGCCCTGCGCATAGCCGCGCGGAGGCATCGATGCAAAGTTACCGGTCTCGAAAAACTCGATGATCTGCGGTCTGATTTTGATGGTGTTGGCGACCTGCTGAATGGAAAGGCCCATTCGGCGACGCTGCTCGAGCAGCATGTCACCAAAGCGTGCAGCCATCAGAATCCTCCAAACTCACGATCTTCACGTGCCATCTCGGCGTCAACGGACTCAAGCGCGGCAAGGCCTTCCTCGTCCAGAAGGACCTCGCGCGGCTTGGATCCGTCAGGCGGTCCGACGACACCCTTTTCTTCCAGCATGTCCATAATACGCCCGGCGCGCGCATAGCCAACCTTTAGGCGGCGTTGCAGGCCAGATGTGGAGCCCAGCTGCGATTCCACCACAATATGGGCGGCTTCCCAGATGAGCGGATCATCGTCTTGCGGCTCGGCAACGCCGGTACGCACGATGCCGCCGCCACCCGCCATGGACATGGAAGCGGGGGCCACAGCCGAAAGAATCTCCTCGTGGTAGTCCGGCTCACTCTGCGATTTGACGAACTCGACGATCTCGTTGATCTCATCGTCCGAGACAAAGCAGCCCTGAATACGACGCGGCTTGCCCCAGTCGACCTTGGAGAACAGCATGTCGCCCAGACCGGTGAGCTTTTCGGCGCCCATCTGGTCAATGATGACGCGCGAGTCAATACCCGTTGCGACGTTAAAGGCGATACGGTTGGTGATGTTGGCCTTGATGAGGCCCGTCACGACGTTGGAACTCGGGCGCTGCGTAGCCACGATGAGGTGAATACCGGCGGCGCGGCCCAGCTGGGCGATACGCACGATCGAGGCCTCGACGTCCTTGCCGGCGACCATCATCAGGTCTGAGAGCTCGTCGATGATGATGACCAGGTAGGGCATCTTTTGCGGCGGGTTGTCGTAATGCTCAAACTCGCCGGCGGCCTGCTTTTCGTTGTAGGTCGAGATCTTACGGACGTTAAGACGCTCGAAGACCTTCAGACGACGCTCCATCTCGGACACGGCCCACTGCAGCGCGCTGGCGGCCTGCTTGGGCTCGGTCACGACGGGCACGTAGAGGTGCGGCAGGCCGTTGTAGCCCGCGAGCTCGACGCGCTTGGGGTCGACCATGATCAGGCGAACATCTTCGGGAAGCGCCCGCATGAGCAGGGTCGTGATGATGGAGTTGATCATGACCGACTTACCGGAGCCGGTGGTACCGGCGATCAGCAGGTGGGGCATCTTGGCAAGATCGGCGACGACCGGCGTGCCCTCGGCATCGCGGCCGATGGCAAGCTCGAGCGGGCCACCCTTGACATAGGGCAGCACATCGCCCAGGTTGACGTTTTGACGCTTGCGATTGGGGATCTCGATACCCACGAGCGAAGTGCCGGGAATCGGCGCGAAGATACGCACCGACTGGGCGGCAAGCGACAACGCGATATCGTCCTCGAGGCTCGAAATCTTGCTCACGCGCTCGCCCTCGCCTGGCTGCAGCTTAAAGGTCGTCACCGTGGGGCCGGCAATCCAGCCGACGACGCGGGCGCTACGACCAAACTCAAGCAGGGTCGACTGCAGCGACTCTGCAGTTTGCTCCAGCTCCTTATCCGAAGACGCAGCAGAGGCGGACTGAGGGTTGGCATGCAGAATCTCGAGCGGCGGAAGCTTGAGGCCGTCCTCTTCTTCACCCTCATTATCTGCGGAGGCTCCGTCCGCTCCCCCATCGCTAACAGCAGGCGTCTCGGCCGCGCTCGCGGCAGACGCATCGGCGACCTTAGGATGCTTCAGGAAGTCGGGAATCTGCGGAGCTGCCGAAACAGGGTTCACGGCAAACGGCGGCTCGGACTCATCAATCTTGGCCGGATCATCTTCCATCGAAAGCTGACCGGTCACCTGACCGCGCTTGGGATGACGGCGCGGCAGCAAGGTCGTCTTGGCACTCTCGATCGGAGCCTCATCGTCCTCGTCATCGCCCTCGGTAAGCTCAATCTCGCTCTCGGACCACGACGGATCAGGTTCGCTTGTATTGAGTTTGGGCGCAGCCTTGCCCTTCTTGGCGTGGCGGCGCGGCAGCAGCGTCGTCTTGGCGCGCTCGGCCTCTACAGCATCGGATACGTCGACAAACGGGTCCTCATCCTCGTCCTCATCGTCCAGAATCGGATCAACCTCGCCGCCCATAACCGTAGTCACAGCAGCATCGGAACTCTTTTGACGCAGAATGCTCAGGTGAGGACGGGCAATACCGGGGACCGAAAGGGCTTCATCGTCACCCCACGGGCTCGCGTTGACGTCGGCACGACGGCGCTCGGCAAAATCGGCCGCACGGTCGCGGGCAGAGCGCAAAACGCCGCCCACCGAAAAGCCGATGATGACAAAGCCAACGACTGCCAGACCCAACAGGACCACCATCGCGATGGGCTTACCCAGGGCGTTCTGCAGCGCGCTCGCAATGAATGCACCGATGTACCCACCCGAGGCGGACAGGTTTTGCGGCGTGAACATAAGGTCGCACGAGTCACTGGTGCCCGGCACCATAAGCGACAAGATAGAGACGACAGCGACAAAGACCACCGCGCCGCCCGCAACAGAGCGCACGTTGAGCGGCGAATCATCGCCCAAAAAAAGCGTGGCGGCAAACAGCAGGATGACGATCGGCAAAACGTAGGCACCCAGACCAAAGCCCAAGTGGTAGAAACCGGCAACCGCAGCCGTAACAGGTGCGGTCGCCGGCGAAATCACGGCAATGAAGGACGCAATCGCCAAAACGGCGATGACCACGCCGGCGATATCGCGGTTGGCCGAAGGCTCGACCAAAGGCTCAAAATCGTCGAACTCGGCCTCGTGGCCCTTATTGGCACGAAGATGGGAACCGGCACCCTTAGCAGATGCCGGTTGGTTGTTGGCTTTATTGCCTTTGGCGTTTTGTGCAGATCCGCGCGCCAAACTAAACCTCCATGACGACCGGGATGATCATCGGACGGGTGCGCGTACGGCTCCAGATAAAGTTGGAGAGCGAGTCGCGCACGGCCTTGCGAATGGCATCGGAGCCGCTGCTCGTAAAGCTAAACTTGCCCTTCTCAATCGTCTTCATGATGGACGCGGAAGCATCCTCGGAGAACTGATCGTCGATGGCAAACGAGACACCGCGGCCCGAGAACTCGATGGCCTCGATCTTCTTGTGCTTAAGCGAAACGATAGCGACAGCCGTGACCATACCGTCGTTGGCGAGCTTCTGGCGATCGCGCAGAACGATGGGGTCGGTATCGCCGATGCGCAGGCCATCGACATAGACGACGCCGGACTCGACGGGCGTACCGCGCTTGACGATACCGCCACGCATCTCGAGTGTGTCACCGTTGTCGAGGATAAAGATATGGTCGTCCTTGAGGCCCATCTTGCGAGCAAGCTGAGCATGGGAGCGCAGATGCACCGCCTCGCCGTGGACCGGCATAAAGTACGTGGGCTTGGCCATGGCCATCAGGAGCTTGAGCTCCTCCTGGCTGCCGTGACCCGAGACATGGACGAGGGCGCGGTTCTTATCCCACACATCGCAGCCAAGCTTAGCCAGGCTGTTGACGACCTGCTGGACGGCCTTCTCATTGCCAGGGACCGGCGTTGCCGAGAGGATGACGGTGTCGCCCTCGTGGATGGAAAGCGTCTTGTGCTCGCCGTTGGCCATGCGCGACAGCGCCGACAGCGGCTCGCCCTGAGAACCGGTGCACATGACGACGATCTTGTCGTCGGGCAGGTTGTCGATATCGAAGGCATCGATGATATCGGCATCGTCGATGTTGAGATAGCCCAGCTCGCGCGCCACGCGGGTGTTGGTGAGCATGGAGCGACCGGTCACGACGACCTTGCGGCCGCACTTGCGGGCAGCATCGCAGATCTGTTGCAGACGATGGATGTGGCTCGAGAACGACGCAACGAACACGCGGCCCGGAGCATTCTTGATGGCATGCAGCAGGTTGGGGCCAACCTCGGCCTCGGACTTGGTAAAGCCGGGGACCGTAGCGTTGGTGGAGTCGGACAGCAGCAAGTCGATGCCCTGCTTGGCAAAGCGGCTGATGGCGGCATAGTCGGGCGTAACGCCATCGATGGGCGTCTGGTCGAGCTTAAAGTCGCCGGTGTGCATGACGGTGCCCTGGTTGGTGCGAATGAACACACCCAGAGCGCCCGGGATGGAGTGCGTCATAGAGAAGAAGTCGAGCGAGATGCCACCAAGATTGACATGGCTGCCGCCCTTGACCTCACGGAACTTAGGCGCGCGGATGCGGAACTCGGAGAGCTTGCCCTCGATAAAGCCGAGCGTCAGCTTGCTCGAGAAGATGGGCACCTTGTTGTTGAGGTCCTGCAGCAGGTACGGAAGCGAACCGGTGTGGTCCTCGTGGCCATGGGTAACGATGATGCCGCGGAGCTTTTCCTCGTTCTCCAGAACATAGGTGTAGTCGGGAAGCACCAGGTCGATGCCGGGCTGGGAATCGTCAGGGAACATAAGACCGGCGTCGACGAGCACCATGTCGTCGCCGCACTCGAAGACCGTCATGTTCTTGCCGATGCCATCAAGGCCGCCGAGCGGGATGATCTTCAAGGGAGATGATTTTTTAGCTGCCATAGGTGAGTGTTGTTTCCTTTCTTCGAAACGGGTCTGGAACAACCGACGGGGCGCTTCTGGCAAACCGACCGTCGGGAACGTACAAACATGCATCACGGAGTCGACGCATTAACCCCAATATGATACCCATTTGCACGAACACAGACCACCCATGCATCAAAGCCCCATCTGAACCGGTCTATCCCGCCGGTTTCCCGTGGGGCGGGCGCTGATGAAGTTTCCTGCTCTACAGTCCTGCTCACGACGGAGGCCACATTAAGTGGCCTCCTGTTCGTGCGGAACTCGCGATAAACTTCATCAGTGCCCGCCCCACGGGAAACCTGCCAAATAGGGACAGGTTTATTTTGGCAGGTTTTATCTAGGGAAATGCTTCAGCTATGACCTAGTTGCCTCGTTGTAGGCATTCAGTTGGTCTTGCCAGAGCTTGTGATCGCTATCGGTAATCTCTCGAATGATATGAGCCGGATTGCCACCGATGATGACGTGGCTGGGGACGTCTTTGACAACGACTGAGCCTGAGGCGATGACAACGTCGCTTCCGATTGTGACGCCTGGATTGATAATCACACCGCCGCCCATCCAGACGTTGTCGCCAATTGTGACAGGCTTTGCATACTCAAGGTCCAGATTGCGCACATCTGCATCAATAGGATGCCCAGCGGTGAAAATGCTCACATGGGGTCCCAGATAAACGTTATCGCCAAAGGTCACGTAATTTTCGTCCAGAATCGTCAAGCCAGTATTCGCATAGAAATGATTACCGAACGAAATCCTATCGCCGTGATCAAAATAGACAGGAGCCGTTAAGACCATATCGTCCGGAGCGGCGCGAAAACACTTCTTAAGTTCCTCAAGAGCACTCGAATCAGCCCAATACTCCGACTCATTAAACAACTTCTGAGCCGCATGCACCCTACTAAACGAATAGTCTCCAACTCTATAGGGGTTATATAGCTCCCCGGCAATCATGCGATCCCATTCAACCTTGTTTGTCATGCCCGCCTCCATTAGCTGCACATCAAATGTGAGACACAGTATAGCAATTAAGAACAAGAACGAAGTAAACGCCCAACAACGTCAACCAGCCCTTTTTGCTTGCGCGCGGGGGCGGCGCATATGAAGTTTATCGCGAGTTCCGCACGCAAAGGAAAGCACTTAATGTGCTTTCCGTCTTGCGCAGGACTGTAGAGCAGGAAACTTCATATGCGCCGCCCCCGCGCGCAAGCAAAAAGGGCGACCCCAGTGCGGAGTCGCCCTTTCTGAGCAGCTTATGTGCGGCTGTTACTCGGCGTCGTGGTGACGGCGGGGCTTGCGACCTCCGTTGTCGCCGGGACGGCGCGGACGGTCACTGCGCTCGGAGCGCTCGCGACGCGGACGCTCACGACGCTGGAAGTGCTCGCCGTCGCCCTCGGAGGCACCCTCGGCGCGAGCCGGAGCCTCGGGCTTGTCCAGACGATCGAGCGAGATCTTGCCGCGATCATCGACCTCGATGACGACGACCTTGACCTCGTCGCCCACATTGAGGACGTCCTCGACCTTCTCCACACGGCCCTTGGCGACGCGGGAGATGTGCAGCAGGCCGTCCTTACCGGGCAGCAGGTTCACGAAGGCGCCGAACGGCTGGATGGAGACAACGCGACCGGTGTACTCCTCGCCCGGCTCGGGAACCTTGATGATGAGCTTGATACGCTCGACGGCCTGATCGACGGACTCGCCGGTGCCGCCGACAAAGACGGTGCCGTCCTCCTGAATGTCGACCGAAGCGCCGGTCTCATCCTGGATGCCACGGATGACCTTGCCGCCGGAACCGATGACGTCGCGGATCTTATCGGTCGGAACCTGAATGGAGACGATGCGCGGAGCGGTGCTGCGCGTGGTGTGGCGCGGCTCGGGGATCACATCGAGCATCTTCTGCAGGATGAAGGCGCGACCCTCCTTGGCCTGCTGCAGGGCGCGGGCCAGGATGTCGAAGGTGAGGCCGGTGGCCTTGTTGTCCATCTGCAGGGCGGTAATGCCCTCGGTGGTGCCGGTGACCTTAAAGTCCATGTCGCCCAGGAAGTCCTCGAGACCCTGGATGTCGGACAAGACCACGGTCTTGCCCTCCTCCTGGATCAGGCCCATGGCGATACCGGAGACCGGACGCTTAATGGGCACGCCGCCGTCCATGAGGGCGAGCGTGGAACCGCAGGTCGAAGCCATCGAAGAAGAGCCGTTGGACTCCATGACCTCGGAAACCACGCGGATGGCGTAGGGGAACTCGTTCTCGTCGGGAAGCACCGGGAGCAGGGCGCGCTCGGCCAGGTTGCCGTGACCGATCTCGCGGCGCTTGGGGCTGCCCATGCGACCGGTCTCGCCGGTGCAGAACGGCGGGAAGTTGTAGTGGTGCATGTAGCGCTTGCCCTCGGTGGGCTCGATGGTATCCAGACGCTGGCCCTCATTGAGCATGCCGAGCGAAAGGACGGAGAGCACCTGGGTCTGACCGCGCTGGAACAGGCCGGAACCGTGAACGAGCGGCAGGTAGTTGTCCTTCACCATGATGGGACGGATCTCGTCGGCGGCACGGCCGTCGACGCGCTCGCCGGTCTCGACGACCATGGTGCGCATGGCCTTCTTCTCGAGCTTCTTGAGCGCCACGGGGATCTCGCGCTCCCAAGCGGCCTGCTCCTCATCGGTGAACTCGGCACGGATGGACTCCTTCAGAGCCTCGACCTTACCGATGCGGGAAAGCTTGTCAGCGTCGCGCAGGGCAGCGGCCATCTCGTCGTAGTGGGCGAAAATGCGCTCCTGGACCTCCTCGACGGGCTGGTCGAGCGGGTACTCCTTCTTGACGATAGCACCGTTGACCTGCTCCCACTCGGCGACGAACTCGTCCTGGGCCTGGCAGAAGGCAGCGAGGGCCTCCTGGCCAAACTTCATAGCGGCGAGCATGTCGTCCTCGGAGATCTCCTCGGCGCCGGCCTCGACCATAGAGATGAAGTCGGCGGAACCGCCCAGCTCAAGGTCCAGGTCGGAGTTCTCGCGCTCCTCATAGGTGGGGTTGACGATAAACTCGCCGGTCTCCACGTTACGGCCGATGCGCACGCAGGCGAGCGGGCCCTCGAAGGGCACGCCGCCGAGCGTCATGGCCAGGGAGGCGCCCATGACGTTGATGACGTCGAAGGGGTTGACCTGGTCGGCGACGAGCGAGGTCGCGACGATGTGCACCTCGTTGCGGAATCCGTCCGGGAAGCTCGGGCGGATCGGGCGGTCGATCATACGGGCCGTGAGCGTGGCCTTCTCGCTGGGACGGCCCTCACGCTTGAGGTAGCCACCCGGGATGCGACCGGCAGCGTACATCTTCTCGTTGAAGTCGACGGTCAGCGGGAAGAAGTCGTAGTTCTTGCGCTCCTTGGAGACGACCACGGTATCGAGCATCGTGGTATCGCCCTGCTTGACCAGACAAGCGCCGGTGGCCTGCTTGGCAAGCTCGCCGGACTCGAAGGTGTAGGTCTTGCCGTACAGCTCAAAGGTCTTGGATACGAGTGTCATTGTTCTCCTTTACCCCACAGGCCCCTTGCCTGCGGGCTTCTCATGTGACGCGGGCCCCCTGCCCCCGCCACGCTTCAGAGCGTGATTGTTCACGCCCTTACACAAAAAGAGCGCCCCGCTGCGCAGGACGCTCTTAGCATGTACAAATCCTACTGGATATTGTCGCGGATGCCCAGAGCCTTGATGAGCTCACGGTACTCGACGATGTCGTTCTTCTTGATGTAGGAGAGAAGACGACGACGACGGCCGACGAGCATGAGCAGGCCACGACGGGTGTGGAAGTCCTTCTGGTGGGACTTCATGTGCTCGGTCAGCTCCTTGATGCGCTCGGACAGGATGGCGACCTGAACCTTGGGGTTGCCGGTGTCGACCGGGGAGTTACCGAACTGGGCGGTCAGCTCCGCCTTGCGCTCTTTGGAAACAGTCATTGTTTCACCTTTCGTTTCGCGTCGCCCGCGGGCGACTCTATTCGCCTCGGACTGGGAAGCCGCCGGTGGAGCGAGCATCCAAGGTCGAGGTACCAACAGGTCGGTATGTTACCACAAGCAGCCCGCGCCTGCGCATCATCACCGACCCAACATGAATTCCATCGCACGGAGCCGCTGATCGGTATGCGTGGCGGCCCAAACATGCGAAAGCCCCAGCAAAAACGCTGCGGTATGCGGATCGATCTGCTCGGCCATAAGGGCATCGAACGTCATGGACATAAGGGCGCGCAGCCATGCGACCTCACCGACCGATACCAACTCGGCTCCGGGCACGCTCGAGGCGCACGACCCGCACAGAAGCCCGCCCGCCTGGGCCGAGAAATACGAGAGCATGGGGTCGCCGCACGAGACACAAGCCGAGAAATCGGGCCGATAGCCAATATGCGATAGCAGCTTAAAGACAAACGCCGCCACGAGCAGGTCCATATGTGCCGAATCGAGTCCGCTGCCAACAAGCGCGAGCGCCCGCTGCGTAATGGCAAAGGTAAAGGGGTCCTCGGCATCTTCGAACGAACACACGCGAGCGACCTCGGCAATCGCGCTTGCGGCACACGTCGCCTCGTAATCGGGCGCAGCACCGAGCGGCGCCTCCATAAGTTCCGCCTGAGAGACCACGTCGAGCGAGCGCCCATGCGCCAGCAGCATATCCACGGTACAGAACAGCTCGCAGCGCGCCGCCAGGCGACCGCCGGGCTTACGCGCTCCCTTTGCCACGGCACGCACCTGCCGCCCCCGCTCGTCGAGCATCGTCAAAATCAGGTCGGTTTCCTTGAGCTTGGTCTTGTCGAGGACGAGCACCTTCGTGCGATATGTACGAGAACCTGCCATTGACGCGGACTAATCTTCGGCGTTATAGCCAAAGCGGCGGATCTGCGCCTCGTCGTCGCGCCAGCCGGCCTTGACCTTCACATCCAGCTCCAAAAAGACCTGGGTGCCAAAGATACGCTCAAGGTCACGACGCGCATCGATGCCGATATGCTTGATCATCTCGCCACCCTTGCCGATGATGATGCCCTTCTGGCCCTCGCGCTCCACGTAAATCGTGGCGTGTACGCGCAGGACCTTCTTGGTCTGCTCGAGCGCGTCGCAGATAACGCCCACGGAGTGCGGGATCTCGTCGCGGGTGCGACGCAAAACCTTCTCGCGGACAAACTCGGCTACGAGCGTCTCGTCGGACGCGTCGGTGCCCATGTCCTCGGGGAACCAGCGCGGGCCCTCGGGCAAAAAGTGCGCGACGGTCTCGATAAACGCATCGACGTTGAAATTCTTGACCGACGAGGTCACGATCTCGTCGTCGTATTCCATGAGCTCGTGAGCGGCTTTGAGCTGCTCCATGACCTGGGCGGGATCGGCCTCATCGGCCTTGGTGAGCACCAGGACCTTCTTGCAGCGGGCGCTCTTAACACGCTCGGCGACCCAGGCGTCTCCCCTGCCGATGGGCTTGGTGGCATCGATCAAAAATGCGACGACGTCCACGTCGTTGAGCTCAAACAGGGCGCTCTTGTTAAGCTCGGAGCCCAGGCCGTCCTTGGGCTTGTGGATGCCCGGGGTATCGACAAAGACCAGCTGGTAGCCGGGGCGATTGACGACGGCACGCATACGGCGGCGCGTGGTCTGGGCCACCGGCGAGGTGATGGCGACCTTCTTGCCGTAACAGGCGTTGAGCAGCGTGGACTTGCCGGCGTTGGGACGGCCGACCAGGGCAACAAAGCCGCTGCGGAAGCCGGGTTCCACGTCACCAAAGCCCGCGAGACTTTCGTCCTCGTCGCACAGGGCGTCGAGCTCCTCATCGCTCATGCCCTCAAACGGATCGAACTCCTCGACTTCCTCATAGGCCTCGGTCGCCTTAGCATCCGGGGACTCGTCGTCCAAAATTTCATCGATAGGCTGCATATTGTCGGACATGGGAATCCCTTTCTAAATAAAGTCGAGCGCGTGGGCAAAGACAAGCAAGCCCACGATCGCGGCGGTAATGGAAAGAACGTATACAGAGGCGGCGGCGATGTCCTTCGCACGCTTTGCCAGCGGATGGAGCTCTTGGGTCGCCAGGTCGACGATGGCCTCCATGGCGGTATTGCACAGCTCGCCATGAATCACCAGGCCGCAGCAGATGATGACCGTAGCCCACTCGGCAATATCGAGCCCCACGATGCAGCCGGCAATGACGGTGCACACGCCTGCCACGAGCATGACCTTAATGTTGCGCTCGGTCTTGACGGCGGTGACGAAGCCCTCCATGGCGTATGAGAACGACTTTAAAAAGGACGGATGGTCCTTGTTCGATCCGGGAATCATAAACGGCTCCTAGTCGTGGGCATGATTGGTGATGGGGCCGACGTGAACGAGTTTGGGGTCCTCACCGCGCTCGAGCGCCAGATCGCGCAGGATAGCGTCCTCGCGGGCCTCCATGACCTCGGCCTCGTCGTCCTCGATATGGTCATACCCCAGCAGGTGCAGCATGCCGTGTACGAGCATCAGGCGGCACTCGTCGGCAGGGCTATTGCCAAAGCCGGGGGCCTGACGGGCAATGACCTGCGGGGCCAAGATGATATCGCCGAGCTCGAGCGTCTCGTCGGCGGGAATATCCTCGTCAAAGGCCGAGTCGCATTCAAACGAGAGCACATCGGTGGTGCGGTCGATGCCACGCCACTCATGGTTGAGCTCGTGCATCTCGTCCTCGTCGACATACGAAAGGGAAATCTCGACTTCACGTTCAACACCCTCGGCGGCAAGCACAACCTCGCAGATGTGCTCCACCTCCTGCGCGTCGAGCAGCGTATCGAGCTCGGCATCGTTGCTGATCAATACACTCAACGGGACTCCTTTCGGTCGCGCGAGCACTGCTCACGCACGTCATCATAAGCATCGTATGCCTCGACGATACGACCCACCAGGGCATGGCGCACCACATCGGCGCGCTCCAGGTGTGCAAACGCCACATCGTCGACACGGCCCAAAATCTTCTCGACATCCGCCAAGCCGCCACGACGACCCACCAGGTCGCGCTGGCTGAGGTCGCCGGTAATCACGAACTTGGAGTTGAATCCAAGGCGTGTCAGGAACATCTTCATCTGCTCGGGCGTGGTATTTTGCGCCTCGTCGAGCACCACGAAGGCATCGCTCAGCGTACGACCGCGCATATAGGCAAGCGGGGCGATCTCGATCACGCCGCGCTCCATAAGCTCATCGGTTCGCTCGCGATCCATCATGTCAAAAAGGGCGTCGTAGAGCGGACGCATGTACGGATCGATCTTTTCCTCGAGGGTGCCGGGCAAAAAGCCCAGGTTCTCCCCCGCCTCGACAACCGGACGCGTCAAGATCAGACGGCCCACCTCGTGGCGCTTGAGCGCGGCAACGGCGAGAGCCATGGCCAGATAAGTCTTACCGGTACCGGCTGGACCCAGGCCAAACGTGATGGTATGCGAGCGGATGGCATCCACATAGCGCTTTTGCCCGAGCGTCTTGGGGCGAATGACGCGGCCGCGATACGAAAGCAGCACGTCATCGCGAAGCGACGTGGCCTCGTGCTCACCGTCGCGCAAGACGGCCAGGCAGCGAGAGACATCGTCGGCAGACAGCGTGCGCCCGGCGGCCGCCTCGCGAAAAGCGTGTTCGAAAAAACGCGCCACGAGCTCGACCTCGTCCGGGTCACCGCTCACGGCGATACTATCGCCACGGGCGACCACGTGAGCGCGAACCAAACTCTCGAGCGCACGAAGGACGCCGTCGCCGGCGCCCAAAACGCGCGAGGGATCAATTCCCTCGGGAACGGTAAGTCTAATACTCGAGGCTTCCATGGACCTCCCTGCGCGCATGGACCAAGCCGGAATCATCGACTCCGATGATAGCAACATCGAGCAGGCACGGGGCTGTAAGTCCACAGGTATCGTCAAGACGGGCATGATGGAACGAACCGAGCGTCAGGTTGTCACCATACTCGAGCACGGCACGCTCGACAGTGCCCACGCGACGACGAGCATCGGCAATAGCGAGCTCCTGCGCCGCGTCTCGCATACGGCGGCTGCGCTCGGCCATAACCTCGGACGGCACCTGGTCGGGCATGTCGGCAGCAAGGGTACCGGGACGCTTGCTGTAGCGGAACACGTGCATACGCGAGAACCCCACGCGGCGGCACAGCGCCAGCGACTCCTCGAACTCCTCGTCCGTCTCACCAGGAAAACCGACGATGACGTCGCACGAAAGAGACGCCTGCGGCAGGATGGCGCGAATCATGCGCACCGTGTCCTCAAAAGCCTCGGCACTATAGGGACGACCCATGCGATGCAGCGTCGCCGTACAGCCGGACTGCACGGGCAGGTGCAAAAACGGGGCAATACGCTGCGGATAGCGCGCCATAACCTTAAGCAGGCGCTCAGAGATATCCATGGGTTCGACCGAGGAAATGCGCACATGCGCAATAGTCGTGCGCTCCATGATGGCCTCGAGCAGCTCATCGATTTCGACATGCTCGTCGGTCGAGCTCTTGCCATCGTAGGCACCCAGGTTCACACCGGTCAGCACCACCTCGGGCACGCCGGCCTCCTGGGCCTCGCGAACTTGCTCAAGCACGGACTCGACGGGCACGGAACGCTCGGGGCCGCGGGCCTTCCACACGATGCAATAAGTGCAACGGTGGTTGCAGCCATCCTGGATCTTCACGCCCAGCCGCGAACGACCGAGCGCATCGACCACGTCACCATCGCTGCAGGCGGGAACGCTATCGGACTCAACGCCCAGCACATCGCAGACACGTTCGGCGACATCGATCTTAGACGGCTCGGCAATCACGCGATCCGAAAGCTCCAACAGCTCCTCGGGATGCAAATTGACCACGCATCCGGTCACGACCACATAGGGCTCGTTTGGATGGGCCAGCGCATGACGGACGGCCTTACGGGTCTTGGCCTCGGCCTCGCCCGTAACGGCACAGGTGTTAATGACGATCAGATCGGCATCGTGGGGCTCCACCATAGCAAAGCCCAGGCGCATAAGATCGGCAGTGATACGGTCAGACTCAACCCGGTTGACACGGCAGCCGAGGTTGACGACGGAAATATGGGGTGCGAGCACGCGGGCTCCTTAATCGAGGATATCGTCGAGGGCACTCTTGATACGGTCGGTCACCGACTTCTTACCGGAAGCGACGTCATCGCCCATCTCATCGGCAAAAGCACGGAGCAGCTCGCGTTGCTTATTGGAAAGATTGGTGGGAACGACCACGCGCAGTTGCACGATCAGGCGGCCACGCGAACCGCCACCGCCAATGCGCGGCATGCCGTAATTATTGACGCTCACGGTGTCGCCGTACTGGGCGCCGGCGGGAACCGTCACCTTAACGACCTCGTCGGGCATAATGCCCTCGACCTCGATCTCGCAGCCGAGCGCAGCCTGCGCAATCGAGATATCGCTCACCAGGTACAGGTCGTCACCGTTGCGCTTAAAGCGCTCATGGTCGGCAACGCGCACGTTGACAATCAAGTCGCCCGAAGGCTCGCCGCGAAGGCCGGCCTCGCCAAAGCCGCTCACACGCAGCTGGCGACCGGTCGAAACGCCGGCGGGAATATCGATGTCGATCTTTTCGTGCGAAGGCGTGCGGCCCTGACCGTCGCAGGTCTCGCAGGGATGGTCGATAACCGTGCCCTCGCCATGGCAGTCGGGGCAAGGCGAGGAAGACTGAACCTGGCCCAAAAACGATCGCTGAACCGTCGTGACGTAGCCCGTACCGTGGCAGCGACTGCACTGCTTTTCCTGTGCACCCTCGGCCCTACCGGTACCGTTGCAGTCCTCGCAAGGAGCAAGGCGATCATAGCTGATCGTCTTTTTGCAGCCGAGTGCCGCCTCCTCGAGCGTCACCGAAAGCGAGATGGCCATGTCACGTCCGCGACGACGCTCACGACGGCTGCGGGCGCCACCACCGGCGCCACCGCCAAAGAACGACGAGAACAGGTCGTCCATGCCCATGCCACCAAAGATATCGTTGATGTCGACATAGCCCGAACCACCAGGACCGTCGGCAGTGCCGTAACGGTCGTAGTTAGCACGCTTCTGCTCATCGGAAAGAACGGAATAGGCCTCGTTGAGCTCCTTGAACTTGGCCTCGGCCTCGGGATCGTCCGAAACATCCGGATGTACGGTACGGGCCTTCTTTAAAAACGCACGCTTAATCGTCCGCGCGTCGGCATCCCTGTCGACGCCAAGCACCTCGTAGTAATCCCTATTTTCCGACACGACCGAATCCTTCCGACTTTCATTATTGTCACAGTGCGTCCTATACCCAAGCTGGGCCGACCGCAAACAGAGGGTTTGATGTTATTGCATTTGATACGGCGAAAGCATGGCCCGTTGCGAGCAGCTCGCGAACCAAACCGACACGAGCGCGAACATGAAGCCGTTGGCAAAACCGTTGGCAAACTGCATCGCACCGCGCTTCCACCACAGCAGGCTGCGATGAAGCACACCGTCCGAAAGCACCATGAACAGGCCCATGGTAAATGGAATAAAGCACATCACGGCAAAGGCCGAGAACACGCCCGAGATGGCCGACAGCACCAAAAACGGCGCCACAATGCCCATCAGGTAAAAGCCAGTACGAGCTTTGCCTTCCAAGCGCTCGGCCTCAACATGGGCGCGGCCGACCAGGTCGCCGCCCGCGGCACCGTTAGTGCCAGCATGGCCCATGCCGCTAATGCGGACCTCGTCGCCATCGTGCGTGCCGGCAGGAAACTCAATCGCCTGCTCGGAGGTCACACGGGTTCGCCCGCTGCCACCGCAATCGGGGCAGGGGTCGGCCACGACCTTACCGGAACCGCCGCACTCGGGGCAGACCGACTGGAACGTGCCCGCACCAAACAGGAAGGACAGGTCGACGTCGATGTGGCCGCGGCCGCCACAGCTTGGGCAGGCATGGGCATGCTCGGAGGAGACAGAACCCGAGCCGCCGCAGTGACCACAGGTATCGAAGCGCGTGTAGCGAACGGTCTTGTGGGCACCGCCCTTGGCCTCCTTGGCGTCGAGTTTGATATCGACGACCACGTTGGCGCCGTTCTCGGGATTGTAGGCAGCCTGGCCGCGACGCTGCTGGCCCCAGGCGCCACCAAAGGGAAAGCCGCCCTCAAAGGGATTGCCATAGCCCGTGCTGCCGGCGTAGCCGCCACCATAGGGCGAAGCCGTAGGAGCACCGGCAAAGGGATTGCCAGAACGCATGGCGTCGTAGCGCGCACGTTTTTGCTCATCCGAAAGCACGGCGTAGGCCTCGGAAACCTCTTTAAACTTTTCCTCGGCATCCGGCTCTTTATTGACGTCCGGATGGAGCTTACGGGCCTTTTGCTGGAAGGCCTTTTGAATATCACGCGAGGTGGCGTCCTTGGAGACACCCAGAATCTCGTAGTAATCTTTTTCGTTCATCGTCGCCATGCGCGGCAACCTCCTGCTCACAGCAGCGTATATATTCCGGTAATTCTACCCGAGCGGCCTAAGCTAGATCCCAAAACAGCTCGAACAGAACATTTCCATCGAGCCAGCCCAGATGGGTCGGCGCCAGACGAGCTCGAACATGGCCCGCGACGACATCTGCCGAAGTGAAGGGTCCCTCATGACCCCAGAGCGTCTCGGGCACCCAAGTGGCAAGACCCAATTCGAGCGCGCGATCGCAGGCAGCTGCCAGCTCGCCCGTTGGGATGACGCAAGCTGCACGAGCCAACAGGTCGGACGCAACACCGCGCGTCATGCGACAGGCGAGCATCAGGTCCTCTGCCGCTGCCTCGCGCTGCGACAGATATTCGGCCTCGAACGCCGTCGCGTCATCGTCACGTTGCACCAGACGCACGCGGTACGCATCGCCTCGAGAAGACACGCCGGGGAACAAACCTGCAAGACGGTCGAAATCCTCGTCATCGAGCATGCCCGCGGCAGAACGACCCAGGCCCAGGTAGCCCCGTCCGGTCCAGTAGGCAATGTTATGGGCGCACTCATGGCCGTCGAGCGCGTAGCTTGCCACCTCATACGGATGATAGCCGGCCGCACCCAGGCGCTCACGCGCCGCGTCCATGCACGAAGCCTGAAAATCCTCGTCGGGCTCGAGAGACTCGTCACGGCACGCCATGCGATAGAGTGGTGTGCCCTCCTCGAGAGTGAGCGGGTACACCGATACATGATGCGGCGCCGCCGCCAGCACGCCATCGAGCGTGCTCCGCCAGCTTGCGGCCGTCTGCCCGGGAAGGCCGCACATCAGGTCGCACGACACATCGAGGCCAGCGTCCTTCACCGTCGCGATAGCCGCAAGTGCCCGATTAGCATCGTGAATGCGGCCAATAGCAGCCAGCTCGGTATTTTCGAGGGTTTGCACGCCAAGAGAGATGCGCGTGACGCCCGCCTCGGCAAGCGCGGTGGCGAGCTCAGCGGTCAACGACTCAGGATTGGCTTCGCAAGTAAACTCAACGGGCTTGCACCACATGGAGATACGGCGGGCAAGTTCTACCAGACGCTCCCCCGCCAGCGATGGCGTGCCGCCGCCAATATAGACCGTCCGGACCTGCGCAAGCGCCCCGGCGTCGCCAAAGGAATCGAGGCGCGCATACAGCTGCTCAAAATAGGCATCGAGCACAGCGCTCAGGTCGCACGGAGCAAAACTGCGCGAGTCAAAGTCGCAGTACCGGCACTTTTGGGCGCAAAACGGCACGTGCACGTACAGCGCGGTAACGGCCACCCTTAGGCCTCCAGCGGATGAGCGGGCACCGACTCACCGGCGGCAAGCGCGGCCTCGCAGGCCACCACATCGCGCTCGATATCATCGACCAGCGCCATAAACTCCTCGTACGTAGAGCAACGCACCACCTGAGCGCGCCAGGCGGCGGCATGAGGCATGCCCTTTAAGTACCAACTTGCGTACGTGCGGGCACGCGACATGAGCGGCAGAAGCTCGTGCGTCAACGTCAGGTGCTCGCGCAGAGCCTCCAGGCGCTCGACCGAGGAGCGAGAAGGAACCGGCGTGCCATCGAGTGCAAGGGCTCGGGCATCGCCGAACACCCACGGATTGCCGTAGATGCCGCGCGCGATAAACACCGCGCTGGCACCCGAGCCGTGCAGATGCTCAGCAGCGTCCTCGGCCGAGAACACATCGCCCGAACCAATCACGGGAATCTCGACAGCATCGGCAACCTCATCGACGACCGACCAATCAGCCTGGCCCGTGTAGAGCTGCGTGGCGCAACGACCATGCACGGCGACTGCGGCAGCCCCTGCGCCCTCAAGCATCTGGGCAAACGTCGCGGCATTGCGGTCCTCGGCATAAAAGCCCTTGCGGATCTTGACGGTCACGGGCACATGCGCCGCGCCCACCGTGGCCTCGACGATCTTCTCCGCCAGGTCGGGCGTGCGCATGAGCGCCGAACCCTCGCCCTTGGTAACAACCTTGCGGGCGGGGCATGCCATATTGATATCGATGAGCGACAGGCGATCGCCAACGCGCTCCTCGACGGCGGCCACGGCGCTCGCAAACTGATCAGGTTTGGAGCCAAAGAGCTGCACGCAAACCTGCTGCTCCTCGTCGGCCGGTAGCACCAGGCGCCAGGTCTTGTTGCTGGCATAGGCAAGACCCGCCACGCTCACCATCTCGCTGTAGGCAAGGTTGGCACCGCGGCGGCGACACATGATGCGATAGGCGGGGTCGGTCACGCCCGCCATGGGAGCCATAAGGAACGGCTGCTCGGCATAGGCACCCAGCAGCCGCTTGCTGTATTCAGAAAGCGCCATGGACCTACTCGTCCACCTTGAGGATCGCCATAAACGCCTCCTGCGGGACCTCGACCGAGCCGATGGCCTTCATGCGCTTCTTGCCCTCTTTCTGCTTCTCGAGCAGCTTGCGCTTACGCGAGATATCGCCGCCGTAGCACTTGGCAAGAACGTCCTTACGACGCGCCTTGACGGTGGAACGGGCGATGATCTTGTTGCCGATAGCACCCTGGATAGGAACCTCGAACAGCTGACGCGGGATGATCTCCTTGAGCTTGTCGCACAGGCCACGGGCCAGGCCATAAGCCTTATCCTTGTGCACGATAAACGACAGCGCGTCCACCTCGTCGCCCGAAAGCAATATATCGAGCTTAACGAGCTCGGAGGGACGGTACTCGTTGAACTCATAGTCGAGCGAGGCATAGCCCTTGGTACGGCTCTTGAGCTGATCGAAGAAGTCCAAGATGAGCTCGGCGAGCGGCATATCAAAGCGCATCTCGACCGATTTGCTCGTCAGGTGGATCATGTCGGTCGTGACGCCGCGGTGCTCGATGGCGAGCTGCATGACGGCACCCGTGTACTCAGGCGGGCAGATGATCTTTGCCTTGAGGTAGGGTTCCTCGATACGTTCGATGCGCGTGGCCTCAGGAAGGTCCTGCGGACTGCGGACATCGATCATTCCGCCGTCGGTCTTGTAGACGTGATAGTCAACCGAGGGACTCGTGGCAATGAGGTCCAGGTTGAACTCGCGCTCCAGGCGTTCCTTGACGACTTCCATGTGCAGCAGGCCCAGGAAGCCCACGCGGAAGCCAAAGCCGAGCGCCACCGAGGTCTCGGGCTCCCACACCAACGACGGGTCGTTGACGTGCAGCTTATCGAGGGCGTCGCGCAGATTCTCGTAGTCCTTGTTTTCGATCGGGAACAGGCCCGTGTAGACCATGGGCTTGGCCTCGCGGTAGCCCGGAAGCGGCTCGGGGCAGGGGTTCGAGGCCCACGTGAGGGTATCGCCCACGCGCACGGCCTCGGGGTCCTTCAGGCCCGTGACCACGTAGCCCACCTCGCCAACGGTCAGCGCGTCGACCGGCGTCTCGGCGGGACGCTTGACGCCCACGCCGTCGACCAAAAAGTCGCCCTTGGCCTGCATCATAAGCAGGGTATCGCCCTTTTTGATGGAACCATCGAAGACGCGCACCGTAGCCACCACACCGCGATACTCGTCAAAGTACGAATCCAAAATGAGCGCTTTGAGCGGAGCGTTTGCATCGCCCTTAGGCGGCGAAATCAAAAAGACGATGGACTCCAGCAGATCGTGGATGCCCTCGCCGGTCTTGCCCGAGACGCACACGGCATCATCGGCAGGGATCGCCAGGTCATCCTCGATCTCGGTCTTAACCTCATCGGGATGGGCCGAGGGCAGGTCGATCTTGTTGATGGCCGGCACAATGTCCAGATTGGCGTTCATGGCGAGCGTCGCGTTGGAAACGGTCTGCGCCTCGACGCCCTGCGTGGCGTCGACGACGAGTACCGCGCCCTCACAGGCTGCCAGCGAGCGCGAGACCTCATAGGTAAAGTCCACGTGGCCCGGCGTATCGATCAGATTGAACTGATACGTCTCACCATCGTCGGCGTCATAGGAAACGCGGACGGCATTGGACTTGATCGTAATGCCGCGCTCGCGCTCGATATCCATGGTGTCGAGCAGCTGCGACTCCATGTCGCGCTCGTCGACGGTATGGGTGAGCTCGAGGATGCGGTCGCTGATCGTGGACTTGCCATGGTCGATGTGCGCAACGATCGAGAAGTTGCGGATGTGGGAAATGTCAATTGAAGTATTCATGCGGACTATCTTACCCGAGCGGTACAAAAAATGGAGCCTGTTCCATAAAACAGGCTCCATTTATGCGCGTAATCTGTGTGGTGTGAAATTTACAACTTAGGCGTTGATGCTGTTCACGAGCTTGGCAAGACCGGACTTGCGGTTGGAAGCCTGGTTCTTGTGGATAACATGCTTGGCGGCAGCCATGTCGAGACGCTTGGTGACGGTCTTGAGGGCAGCCTGGGCCTTCTCGGCGTCGCCCTCGGCGACGGCGGACTGGACGTGCTTGGTCAGCGTCTTGAGCTCGGACTTGACAGCCTTGTTACGCATGCGAGCTGCCTCATTGGTGCGGATACGCTTCTTCTGAGACTTGATGTTTGCCACTTCTGGAGTTCCTTTCGAGTTCCTTGCAAAAAATGTATGACACCTCTGAGACACGGTGAGGTCATGCAAGCGCCTACTATAGCACGCTCCCCCTCAAAGGGATAGAACGAATTTGTCAAATAGGCAGGTATCATCACGATTTTCTCAAGATGTTCGTAATCCAGAGCAAAAGCGCGGTCTGAGAATCGGCCGAACCCTTGAGTGCGAGTTCCACATCGACCGCACCCTCGAGCGCTGCGACGAGCTCTGCCATCGAAAAGCGACGTGCCCAGGTCAGGTGATTCTTGACCTGCCAGGACTGGAGCTTGAGCGTTGCGGCCAGCTCACGACCCTGTCCGCGCGCATCGAGCGCCTTGGCGACGATCAGCTCACGGATGCGACCGCATAGCAGCGTATAGGTCCACACGTAGCTCTTGGAGGGCAGAAGCTTAAAGAGCTCGAGCGAACGCTGCATATCGCGAGCCGAGACCGCATTGAGAAAGTCCCAGGGTTGAACCTCGGCCGTACGTACGATCCAGCGCTCAACATCGGCAAGTTCAATCTGGGGCGCCTCGACCATCTGGGCAAGCTTAGCCAAATCGTTATCGAGCATGCGAGTGTTTTCGCCCGAACGCGAGACGAGCTCCTCGGCGGCCGCCGTCGAAATCGACTTACCGCGCTGCGTCGCCATCTGCTGAACACGGCGCGGCAGTTCCCAGCGCTTGGTACCCGAGCAATCGACGATAGCCTTCTTGTCGATCTTGGCGATTGCCTTATACAGGCGCGTATTCTTGGCAAGTGAGTCGGCGATGATGAGGCAGACCGTTGTGGGACTGGGACTCGCCAGATACTCGACGAGCGGCTCCGAGACCGCCTTAGCGAGCTTTGAGCAGCCATCAAGGATTACCAAGCGAAACTCGCTGCCCATGGGAAAGGTGTTAAGCGATCCGATAATAGACTCGACATCGGGGTCCTTGGTCATGTCGCGCTCGTCGAGGTTGAACTCGACCATGCCCGTCTTTTCCAGACGCGCTTTCATACGCGAGACGGCGTGGTCGCGTTTGACGCCGTCGGTACCGACGATCAGATATGCCGGCAGCAAACCGGTTTCGGACATTGCGCTCCCCTCCCGCAGGCCTTCGTATTCGTTCCGTGCCATTCTAGCCCAGGGGCCCACCACACGCCAACGACGTCGTCACGGTCGCTGGCATCGCATCGCAAAGCCATTCGCAGTCGGCGTGACGGTAATGTCGCCGTGTTCGATGGTGCACGCGAACACACCACCCGCTTCCTTAACGGCATCGATGCAGGCATCGGACGGATGGCCGTATCGATTCCCCTCGCCCGCGCTCGCGAGGGAAAGCTCGGGCTTCAGGACGCCCAGCAACTCTCCATCGACTGAAACCTTGGAGCCGTGATGCCCAAGTTTAAGGACATCGATATCCCCCACCTCCTGCACGAATTCCCGTTCTTGATCGAGTTCGGCATCACCGGTGAGGAGCATGCGCAGGCCCTTGCCCTCCTGAACATAGGAGAGCAGCAGGACAAGCGAATCCTCATTTCCCTCGCCATCCACGGACTCGAATGGCCACATCACGCGGGCGCAAAATGATCCGATGTCGACCGTATCCCCACGGCGTACCTGCCGATACTCCACGCCAGGTCGGTTCAATACCTCGGCAGGAGCATCCTCCAGCGCATCCGCCGCCACGGCAATCGTTCCGACCGAAAACTGTTCGAGCACGGCGGGCAGACCACCCCAGTGGTCCTCATCCCAATGCGTCACAAAGACGGCATCGATATGGTGCACGTTATTGCGAACCAACGCCGCCACCACACGCTCGTCGAGCCCACAGTCGACAAGCGCTACTGCGCCGCCCTGGCGGATAAGAATCGAATCGGCCTGGCCCACATCGAGCACCGTCACCGAAGGAGGAGCGAATCGATCCCAATAGACGTACGGAATCGCAGCCAAGAGCACCAGACATGCAAGCCCCACCGCCATAGGACGTGCACGGGGACGAGGCCACCAGACCAGCAGAACCGCCAGCAGACACGGCACTAGGTAAATCCACATGCTATCGGGCGGCACGCTCACGGATGCACCCGGCATGGCGGCAAACAGCTGCTCGAAGAACAGCGCGCAACGGGCGGCAATCATGGGCACAACGAGCGCCCAAGTCCGCAACGGTCCCACGAGCGAAAAGGGAACTAGCACGATCGACACAGCGAGCAGTACGCTCACCACCGGACCGATGACCGCATTTGCCAGCGGAGCAATGAGCGAGAACGTACCGAAGGCAGGAATGGTAATGGGAAGTGTCGCCAGTTGCGAGCACAGCGTGACGGAAAGCATGCTGGCAACGCCCGATGGCACACCCAGCTCACCCAAAGCGTAGGTCACATAGGGGCAAAAGCACAGAATGGCTAAGACGCTGGCGCATGAAAGCTGAAAGCCCATCTCGAACAGCACCGTCGGCCGCAGTAGCACAAAGATGGACATGGTTACGAAGAGTGCCGAAAGGCCGTGCCGACGACGCCCCGCGCCGTTTACGACAAGCGTCGCGAACACCATGCAGCATGCACGCACGGCCGAGGGAGACGCGCCCGTAAAGGCAGCATAGCCCACAAGCGTTATCGCCAATATCGCCCGCTGAAGACCACGTGAGCACCGAGTCTTTTGCAATACACCCTCGATTACAAACCCCACGATAGCCAAATGGCTGCCCGAGACGGCGATAAGATGCGCCGTTCCCGTCACCGAAAACCAGTCGCCCGCCGGCTGGGCGCGCAGCTCGGCCGAACGACCGCAGACGACACCGGCTATGAGCGCACGCGCCGGGTCGGTCGCAGGCGCGATGGATGCAAGCAGCCCATTTCGCAGCCGAAGCAGCGGCCCCGGAGAACCCTCATCGACCGATAAAATCCGAACGGCTTTAACCTTGCGCACCTCGCCTCGGAGCACGCGCGATCGTCCATATGCATCGTTCTCAAAACGCGAAACGCGACCGATAACACGCACGTGTGCCCCGACCTTGAGCTCGCGGTCGCACGATAGGCGAATCGTTGCCAAGTTCTTGCCGTCCGCGCGTGCCTCGCAGGTATAGAAATACATGTCGTCGTTTATGGATGGGTCACCCTGCACGACAAACTCGAGACTGCTTGCCGCTCGACCGTCGAGCGTCTTCGCGGCACTGAGCACACCCACGGCCCACCACGCCGAGACGACCGCACCCGCTACGAGGCCGACGGACGCGGCATACAGCCACCGCTTCAAAGGGACAAGCCGCGCACAAGATTGAGCCAGCACAACGAATACCGCCGCCGCAACGGGAATGGCCCATAGCGGCCAGACCGCCGTCGCCCGCTCCGTCAGCAGCGCATCAGCGGCCATGCTGAGCACCAAGGCGCAGCTCATGCACAGGCCGGCACACAGGGCCATCGTCCACGGAATCAGGGGTCGCGGAGGCATCACGTGCTCGCGCTCGGTCGCACTCATACGCAGATGCAATCTTTGATTTTGGCAAGCTTCTTCTCGCCGATTCCCGACACCCGCATCAGATCGTCAACCGAGGCAAAAGCACCGTTCTTTGTCCGCTCATCGATAATCGACTGTGCCATGGAGGGGCCGATGCCCGAGAGCGTCTGCAGCTCTGCCGCGCTTGCCGTATTGATGTTTACTAGGCCTGTGGCGCCACTCACGCCCGATGATACGGAAGCCCCACCATCAACACCGGCTTCCGCAATGGACGCCTGCTGCTCCCCTACCGTTGGAACGTGAATTTTTTGTCCATCAGCGACCTTGGATGCACGATTAAGCCCCGTAACGTCTGCCTCGGGCGCCAGCCCGCCGGCAGCATCAATCGCCTGAGCCACCCGCGCCCCGTCTTTGAGGCGATATACACCGGGCGACACAACGGCGCCATCGACATCGACATAAACCTCTGCCGCGGCAGATGCCTTAGACGAAGAGCCTTCGGATGTCTTTCCGCTCGAGGCATCGCCGGATCCCGGATCCACCAACGAACCCGAACCATCAGTGCGCTCAAACGACACACCGCCGGCACCGCCGCCAAGGTTCGCCATCGCCAGTCCACTCGCCATCGCAATGACGACCAGTATCGTCATCACCACTGCCTTATGACCGAGCAGTTTGCCCGCCCAGCGATCCATCTTTTTGACTCGTTCGTGCTGTTCGCGCTGCGCCATAGCAAAACCTCCCAACACCATCGTGTCAGGAAAGGAGCTCCACAACAGCCACGCCCCAAAACCGGTTTTCGCGGTCAAACCAAAAGCTGACCAAAACCTTGCGAAATAATGTCCATTTATTCAGGCACACGTCAGCAAATGAACACTTAGTCGCAAAATGCCCAGATAGCAAAAGACCGACGATGCAGGCGCATCGTCGGTCTATGCACAAATTTATTCGTGATCTTGGTAAATCTCACGTGGAGCAAGCTCCGAATGTTTGCGTTTTAAGGTCTTGGGGGCCTTGTACGTGTTGCTCTCGAAGTCGATGTACTCGGTCTGCTTGAGCAAGCGCTCGATCATCTCCTCGTGATCGAACAACTCCCAGGCCTCATGCACGGCATCGAGTTTAGCGTGCGTCTCGGGACGGCGCGGCATAAACAGCGTGCAGCAGTCGGGAGCGGCCTCAGTCGAGATATCGAACGTACCGATCTCCTCGGCGCGCGCGATGATCTCCTGCTTGTCCGAACCGATGAGAGGACGGAACACGGGGATCTTCACGGCCTCGTTGACGGCCATGATGTTCTCAAGCGTTTGGGAGGCAACCTGTCCAAGCGATTCGCCCGTAACGATGGCCTTGGCACCCTCGATGTGTGCAATGTGCTCAGCAACCGAATACATAATGCGGCGATACATGATCACGCGCAGGTTGCTGGGACAGGTGACCGAAATCTCACGCTGGCAGTCGCCAAACGGCACCACGTACAGGCGGCCGATCTGGACACCCGGCTCAAGCGCACGGATGATGTCCTGCACCAAATACTCACTCGTATCGGGCGTCTGCGGACGACCGGAGAAATGTACCGGCACGCAAACCGCGCCGCGGCGCGCGAGCATCCAGGTCGCCACCGGAGAATCGATACCCGAGGACAGCAGCGTCATGACCTTGCCGGCAGAACCCACCGGCAGACCGCCCACGCCGCGCTCGGAGCGTGCATACACGTAAACGCTACCCTGGACCACCAGTACGTGCACCATTGCATCGGGGTCGTGCATTTGAACCTTTTTATCGGGGAAGGCCTCACACAGTACCTCGCCCACCTGACGATTGATATCGATCGAGGTGAGCTCATAGTCAGTATTGGAGCGCTTGGCGTGCACCTTAAACGAATCGAAGGAACCAAACTCGCGCAGCGCCTTCACGGCGGCGGCGCAGTACTCCTGCGGGTCGCGGTTGGTGTGATACGCCAAAGACACACGGGCAACGCCGGGAACGGTGCGAATGACACGCGCCGCCTCGTCGGCCTGATGCTCGTTAAAGGTCACGAGGATATAACCGGAAATTCGAGACACGGCATTCACGGAAAAGGCGGCCAAGGCCGCCTTGATGTTATCCATGAGGATATGCTCAAAATGTGCGCGGTTCTTGCCCTTCAGCCCAACCTCGTGATAGTGGACTAGGCAGACGCGAGCCGCCATTTAGGCTTCAGCAACCTTGTGGCCGAGCGCCTTCTCGTAACGGGCCTCGTCATAAGAGATGTCGCCGTCGACAATCTCGTCCATAGCCATCGAGATGGTATCGGCACCGGAAAGCCCGATGGTGATGTCATCGACATCCTGGACGGCAAGCACGCGGTTGTGCTGGCCACGCAGCATGCTATTGATGTCGCAGGCGCGCTTGGAGGCAAGCGAAGCGAGCAGGAAGCGGTTGTGATCGGTCTTCTCCAGAAGATCGTCAATGCAAGGCTTTACAACGGACACGGACCTCAGATCCTTTCATGCATATCGAGAACGCGAACGAGCTCATCGGTCGCGCGGTCGAGATCGTCATTCACCACGACGTCGTCGTAGCGGTCGGCAAGGGCAAGCTCATCGGCGGCGTTTGCCATACGCAGCTCAATCGTCTCGGGCGTCTCGGTACCGCGACCGACTAGACGCTCGCGGAGCACCTCAAGCGAAGGCGGCTTGATAAAGATCAGCACGGCCTCGGGGAAACGCTCCTTCACCTGCAGGGCGCCCTGGACATCGATCTCCAAAATCAGAGACGAGCCCGAGGCGAGCTTGGATGTGACCTCGCTCACCAACGTGCCGTAGCAGTTACCGTGGACCTCGGCCCACTCAACAAACTCACCGTTTGCCACGCGGCGGTCGAACTCCTCGCGCGTCAGAAAAAAGTAGTTGACGCCGTCGACCTCACCTTTGCGTGGTGCTCGCGTGGTAGCCGAAACCGTCAGACCCAGGTTCGAGCGGCGCTCGCGCACACGAGTGACGAGCGTACCCTTGCCTGCGCCTGACGGTCCAGAAATCACAAAGAGCTTGGAATCCTGAGCGCTCACTTATTTGGTCAGCTGCTCGAGGAGCTGCTCGCGCTGACGGACGCCGAGGCCCTGGACGCGACGAGTAGCGGAGATACCGAGCTCCTCCATGATCTTGGCGGCCTTGGCCTTGCCATAACCGGGGAGAGACTCGATGAGGGTGGAAACCTTCATGCGAGAAGCGATGGGGTCATCGGAGTTGAGCACGGACTCGAGGGACTTCTCGCCCTTCTTGATCTGCTCGCGAAGCTCAGCGCGGGCGTGACGTGCGGCAGCAGCCTTCTCAAGAGCCTGCTTGCGCTGCTCGTCGGTAAGCTGAGGGAGTGCCATTCGTACCTCCAAATAGTTGGGTTATATCTGATTCAATAATTGGCATTTTAGCACGTAGAACGTATAAAATGCCTAATCGCGGCTCCATAGGTTAGACGATACCCGCAAAAAGTGCAATATACTGCGCCCAAAGTTAAGCCCCTGACCTGCGATTCCACACAAAGGATGGGAAAGTTTACGCAGGCACAGGGGCTATTTTGTGCTAATGAGACCCAAAAGTGGTGACTTAGGGGAATCTTTTACGCGACGTTTTCGACCAGCTCGGCGACGATGGCGTCAAAGGCAGCAACCGGATCGTCGGCACCGGTGATGGGACGGCCCACCACAATGTGGCTTGCGCCACGCTCGATAGCCTGGGAAGGCGTCGCCACGCGGGACTGGTCACCAAGGGCGGCACCCACCGGACGCACACCCGGAGTCACGATCAGGGCATCAGGACCCAGCAGCTCACGCATGTCGTGAGCCTCCATCGGTGAGCACACGATGCCATCGATGCCGTTGGCCTGAGCAAGCTTTGCCAAGCGGGCGGCCTCCTCGGCCACGGGCGACTCGACGCCGATCTCGCTCAAGGCATCCTGATTCATGCTCGTGAGCACGGTGATGGCGACGAGCTTGGCGCGGTCCTCACGCGCCTCCTCGGCACCCTCGCGGCAGGCAGCGAGCATAGCACCCGAGCCCAGGCCGTGGACCGAAAGCAGGTCGGCACCGGCAAGCGAGGCCGAGCGGGCAGCGCCGCGCACCTGATGCGGAATGTCATGGAACTTAAGGTCGAGGAAGACCTTAAAGCCAAGGTCCTTAAAGGTCTTGACGATCTGGGGACCCTCAGCGTAATAGAGCGTCATGCCGACCTTGAGCCAGGCGGCATGGCCCGAAAGCTCGTGGGCGAGCTCGAGCGCGCGCTCACGGTCGCAGTCGAGGGCGACGATAACACGGTCGCGGGCATCATTCTCTAGCATTCGAAAGCACCCACCAGCTCGTTGATGTCCTTTACGCCCTGGGACTCGGCCCAGGCCTCGAGCTCATGCGCGATCTTAAGCGAAGCACACGGATCGACGAAGTTGGCCATGCCGACCGACACGCAGGTGGCGCCGGCCAGGATAAACTCAGCCGCATCCTCGCCGGTCATGACACCGCCGACACCGTTGATGGGGATATCGACGGCCTGGGCAACCTCCCAGACCATGCGCACGGCGATGTGGTGGCACAGCGGGCCCGAAAGGCCGCCCTTGGGCTTGGCCACGCGGGACTTGCGGGTATGGACGTCGATAGCCATACCCTGGATGGAGTTGATGACCGAAAGGCCGTCGGCGCCGGCAGCCTCGAGGGCCTTGGCGATCTCGGCGACGTTGACCGGTGCCATCTTCACGAACAGCGGCTTATCGGTCACCTTGCGGCAGGCAGCCATAACGGAGGAGGCGCCCTCGGGCGTTGATCCCATGGCGGCACCGCCGGCGGCGATATTAGGGCAGCTCACGTTGATCTCGTAGCCGGCGGCCCAGGGGCACAGCTCGACATACATCTCGAGTGCGCGGACAAACTCGTCAACGGAGTGGCCGGCAACCTGACAGATGACCTGGCAGCCGTCCTTGGACAGCTGTTCGAGCCACGGACCGGACTCGCGGGCAAAGGCGGCCACGCCGGGGTTCTGAAGGCCCACGGAGTTGATCATGCCGCCGGGAATCTCGGCCATGCGGGGCGCGGGATTGCCGGGCCAGGGCTCGGCAGCGCAACCCTTGGTGGTGATGGCGCCCAGCTGGGAAACATCAAAGAAGTTCTGGAACTGCCAACCGTAGCCAAAGGTACCGGCTGCGGTGTTGATGGGGTTCTGCATCTTGACGCCGCCGAAATCGACGGTCATGTTCACGGTACCCACTAGAAGACCACCACCTTGGAAGCATCGAACACGGGGCCGCACATGCAAGCACCCTTCATACCGTCGACCGTCTCGACATTGCAGGTGTTGCAGGCGCCAAAGCCACAGCTCATCATGCGCTCGAGCGACACCTCGCAGTACGCACCGGCCTCGGCGGCAGCGGCGGCGACCTTCTTCATCATGACGGCGGGACCGCAGCTGGCGACGTAGTCGTAGCCGCCCTCTCCAAGCAGCTCGGCTGCCGGGTCGGTGCAAAAACCGTGCGTGCCGAGCGAGCCGTCGTCGGTGCACACGTTGACCGTGGCGCCCAGCGCGCGGAACTCTTCGACTCCCACGGCCTTGGACGCGGTGCCAAAGCCCAGGCACACGTCGACGGCCACACCCTGCTCGGCAAGCTTGCCGGCAAGGCACAGCACGGGCGGAACACCGATGCCGCCCGCAACGAGCAGCGCCTTCCTAGTGCCCTCGGGCACAAGCCAGCCGCGGCCGCCAGGGCCCAGCAGATTAGAGGTGGAACCGGGGGCCATCTGCGACAGACGACGGGTGTCGTCGCCCACAACGGCGTACCACAGCTCGACGGTGCCGGCTTGGGCGTCGGCGCGATAGAAGCTCAGGGGCACGCGAAGCAGCGAGGACGCATCGCCGGGCACGGCAATGTTCACAAACTGGCCGGGCTTGAGCGCACTTGCAAGCTTGGGGGCCGAGATAACGAGCGAGAAGATGCCGTCGGCGATCTCCTGGTTCGAGACGACCTCGAAGTCGTGCATGCGTGCAGTGGAAGGTGTGGGCATAGACGCTCCAATCCCCCATGCGGTTGCATGGTTCAGGCGAACAGAAAGCGCGGCACCGCAAGGGCACCGCGCACAAAAGCGATAAGGCTATGCTAGCAGATGCAGCCATCGGCGAGCGTCTGCTTACCGCCGACAAACACATCGGTGGCACGACCGGTAAGCGTGCGGCCGGCAAAACCGGAGTTCTCGGCGCGCGACTCGTAACCGTCCTCGCCGACCGTCCAGGTGGCAGAGGGGTCGAACACGGTCAGGTCGGCAACGGAGCCCGCCTTGACCTGAACCTGGTCGAGACCCAGAATCTCACGCGGCTTGATGGCCATGAGCTCGACCATGCGGCCCACGCTCATCTTGCCCGTGTTGACCAGCTCGGTGAGTACGAGCGACAGCGAGGTCTCGAGGCCGATCATGCCGAAGGGCGCAAGCTCGAACTCACGGGCCTTCTCCCACGGGGTGTGGGGAGCGTGATCAGTGACGATAGCGTCGACGGTGCCGTCGATGACGCCCTGGCGGATGGCCTCGGCATCCTCCTCGGTACGCAGCGGCGGGTTGACCTTGAGCGAGGTGTTGTAGGTCTCGTCCAGGTCGTTCTCGGTCAGGAACATGTGGTGCGGGGTGGCCTCGCAGGTAACCTGAACGCCAGCGGCCTTACCGGCACGCACGATCTCCAAGCCATGGGCGGTGGAGATGTGCTGGATGTGCAGCTTGGCGCCGGTCAGCTTGGCGATCTCGATGTCGCGGGCGATCTGGAGCTCCTCGCCGGCAGCCGGCCAGCCCTCGAGAGCCAAACGGGTAGAGACCTTGCCCTCGTTGATCTGGCCGTGGCCGACCAGGTCCTCGTCCTGGCAGTGGCTCATAAAGACCTTGCCGAACATCTTGCCGTAGTCCATGCAGCGACGAAGCATGCCTGCGCCCTGCACGCCGCGACCGTCGTCGGTGAAGGCGACGGCGCCGTGGGCGACCATATCGCCCATCTCGGACATGGCCTCGCCCTTAAGACCACGGGTCATGGCGCCAGAAGGATAGACGCGGCAGTGGCCGACCTCGGCAGCGCGGGACTTGACGAACTCAACGACGGTACCGTTATCGGTGACGGGGTCGGTGTTGGGCATGGCGCACACGCCGGTGAAGCCGCCCTTGGCAGCTGCGCGGGTGCCGCTCTCGATGTCCTCTTTTACCTCGTAGCCGGGCTCGCGCAGGTGGACGTGCATGTCCACCAGGCCAGGGACGAGGTACTTACCGGAAAGGTCGCGGACCTCGGCTCCCTCGGCGGCGAGGTTCTCACCGACCTCGGCGATCTTGTCGCCGTCGATAAGGACGTCAACGACACCGTCAAGCTCGACGGACGGGTCGACGACGTGGGCATTCTTAAGAAGCAAGGCCATTATCGGCACCTCCAAGCAGCAGATACAGGATAGCCATACGCACGCAGATACCGGCGTAGACCTGCTCCAGGATGACGGAGCGTTGCGGGTGGTCGGCCATATAGGAGTCGAACTCAACGCCGCGGTTGATGGGGCCCGGGTGACAGATGATCGCGTCGGGCTTCATGAGCTTCTCGCGGTCCTTGGTCAGGCCGAAGAGCTTGTGGTACTCACGAATGGTCGGGAACGGAGCGCCCTCGAGGCGCTCCTGCTGCACGCGCAGCATGTAGACGACGTCCAGCTCGGGCAGGACGGAATCGAGGTCGCTCGTCACGTGGTCGCAGCCCAGGACCTCGGGCGCCGGCGGCAGCAGCGTGCCGGGGGCGACGGCGTAGGTCTCGCAGCCCATGATCTTAAGGGCGGGGATCAGCGAGCCGCAGACACGGGAGTGCGCGATATCGCCGACGACGGCGACCTTCAGACCGTGGAAGTCGCCCTTGTGCTCCCAGATGGTGTACAGGTCGAGCAGGGCCTGCGTGGGGTGGTTGTGCTTGCCGTCGCCGGCGCAGATGACGCTCGCGGGCGAGTTCTGCGTGACGATGTAGGGCGCGCCGGCGTGCTTGTCGCGCACGACGATGCAGTCGATCTTATAGGCGTTGAGGGTCTCGACGGTATCGACGAGGCTCTCGCCCTTGACCGTGGAGGTCGAGGAGCCGCCAAAGTTGAGGCTGTCGGCCGAAAGACGCTTCTCGGCAAGCTCGAAGGAGCTGCGCGTGCGCGTCGAGGGCTCGTTAAACATGTTGACGATGGTCTTGCCCTTGAGCGTGGGGACCTTTTTGATCGCACGCTCGTTGACCTCGGAGAACGCCTTGGCGGTCTCGAGGATGAGCTTGATGTCCTCTTCGGAGTACTCGGTAATGTCGATCAGGTGCTTATGGTTGAACGCCACGGTACTACTCACCTCCCAGCGGCGCGGAGCCCACATGGGAACCCGGCGCGACGTCGTTAATCTCGACAGCGGTGTGGCCGTCGACTTCCTTCATATATAGGTGCACGTTCTCCTCATGCGACGAGGGAACGTTCTTGCCGACAAAGTCCGGCGAGATGGGGAGCTCACGGTGGCCGCGGTCAACGAGGACCGCCAGCTCGATGCGGCTCGGACGGCCCAGGTCCATGACGGCGTCCAGAGCGGCGCGAATGGTACGACCCGTATACAGGATGTCGTCCACCAGCACGACGCGCTTGCCGTCGACGCTGAAGGGAATGTTGGTGGCGTGGATCGCGGGAGCGAAATTGGTCGCATAGTCATCGCGATAGAAGCTGATGTCGAGGCTGCCGAGCGGAACGTCGACGCCCTCGATCTCCTTGATCTCCTCGGCGAGCTTCTTTGCCAGAAGGTCGCCGCGCGTGACGATGCCGACCAGAGCGAGGTCTTCACAGCCCTCGTTGCGCTCGAGAATCTCGTGCGCGATGCGGGTCATCGCTCGATTGACGGCGGTCTCGTCCATGATGACCGCCTTGGGGGAAGTCGTGCCCATCGATCTCCTTCCTCACATGTCTTGACTGCTGACACAGTCAAAAAAAATAGATGCCCGACCGCTCAAAGCGGACCAGACACCCACAGGAAGGGCTGCTCTTTGGCAGCTATGTAATTCCATGTGGGTATCTCGTACCCCTTTAATGGTCAAGGGATAGTGTAGCCAACCTTGAGCTTAATTGCGAGCATAAATACAGAGCAATCCGTAAACGGAGCCCTACGCTCAATAAACCTATATATATTTGTGGGACGAGCTTGAAAACGCACGCACGAGCTGGCATAATCCCCTCTGCTGCACGCAAATCGGATCTACGTCCAGGGCCGTAGCGTGGGCACTATCGCCATAAGAGGAATATCTCTGTGTAGATTACGCACAGGGAGCTGCTTCTGTGCTATAGTTCAGGCTTGTTTGTTAACGCGACATGTTCGTTTGTCGCCCAAGGAGGGTCAGTTATGTCCAAAGTTTGCGAAGTTTGCGGTAAGCACCCCGTTGCCGGTCGCTCCATCAGCCACTCTCACCGCGTCACCAATCGTAAGTTCCGCCCCAACATCCAGCGCGTCTATGTTGTTGTCGATGGTCACCGTCGCAAGATGAACGTTTGCTCCACCTGCCTCAAGTCCGGCAAGGTTGCGCGCTCCTAAATAAGGTCTTACCAACAAGTACCTCGGACTCTCCGGGTCAAAGACCTCGCGTTCACATAGAACTTACCAAAGGCGTCCTCCCCCACGGAGGGCGCCTTTTTTGCACTCATTGGGGACAGGCTTACATGAGTGTTTTCACGCATTGGGGACAGACTTAGATGAGCGCTTTCCCAAGCTTGCAGCGCACCGATGAACCCACGGCGCGCCGATCGGCCCTAATCCCCGCCTCACGCAGCCTCATTCCAGCCTGCAGTGGCCTTGGTCACGCTTGTAGCGCCGATACCGGTGATACGGGCAATTTGCTTGACCGTGAGATGCGCCCGTCTGAGCCTCAGCAGACAGGCATCGCGTTCGTGCCGCGGCAGGGCCTTGAGCAGCGCAGGATCTATGCTCGGCAGGACTTCACGCGCAACGGAAAGGGCCTCCTCATCGGGGATCCGCCGGCGTGGAAGAACCTCCACTGACCAGATGCACCCGGCAACTTCCTTAAGATGCTCGCAATAGCGACGGGAACCCCCGACAATATCGAGCATGGGAGCCGCATCGCAGATATCAAAGGGATCGTAGCCCAGCTGATATGCCTTGAAGCTTGACCAGCGGTACGCATCGAGCGAGTCGAGCGCGCCTTTCACAGGATTGAGATGGATATAATCGAGCAACTGGACCGCCTGCGTGTCCGACTCGACCGCGACCCGCGAATAGCGATTATCAAACAGATGGCCCGTTCTTCCGGTTTTCCCATTGAAATACTTGGCATAGGCCGTCAGCGCGCACTGCATTGCCTTTGAAAGGTTGTCATATGGATCATCAACCATCAAATGGAAGTGGTTGTCCATAAGGCACCAGGCCAACACCGCCACGTCATGGCACGCAAACCTGTCCGAGATGTCCGATAAGAAACGATACCGGTCGGAATCATCTTCAAAAATGATCTGTTTGGAGTTGCCGCGGTCAAAGACGTGGTAATAGCCGGTGAGCGAAATTTCGCGGGCGCATCGGGGCATAGCCTCTCCTTTCAAAGCCGAACAGGCAACACCTAAAAGGAGAGAAGGAACGCGAAATGCTGAGCCTGTGACCTATTTATAGCCAATCCGCACCAAAAACAGGCCCAGAACGGCAAAATTGCAAATCCATGTCTGTCCCAAATGAGTGGAAACACTCATGTAAGTCTGTCCCCAATGAGTAGGCTGGCGGGGCTGACGTCTTTTGCGCCAACGATGATGCGGGCGAGCTGCTCGGGAGATTCGGTACCGCCACGTTCGAGCCAGAGATTGATGATCGTTAGCACGTGGCTAAGCGCGAGCTCGCGCGCGTAAACCAGGGGAAGCTCGTCATCGTCGCGCAGGGTGCAGTCCGAGCGCTCAAGCCCCTGGGCAAACAGGCCCTCGATGACCGACCTGAGCTTGGACGAAAACTCAGGATCTCCCCCGCGCCCCGCCACAGCGCGGACGAAATCGATGTCTTGCGCAACAAGCTCAAGCGCCGGCAGGAGCCTCTCATAGGGAAACAGGTCCCGGGGGTCATGAGGTTCGTCCCCCTCTTGCAGTAAAACCTGTTCAAGGCGCGCTATGAGTTCGTCCTCGAGCTTGGCCATCATGTCATATTTATCGGTAAAGTGCAGGTAGAATGTGCCGCGATTGATATGCGCACGACGAGTAACATCCGAGACCGTCAGCGAATCAAAGCCCTTCTCGGCAATCAACTCAACAAGGGCCTCCTTGATGCGGCGCCTCGTCTGACGAGTCCGCTCCGCGCGTTCTCCTGACATAGAAAACTCCTGTTCAAACACCTTAAATGAACAACCTGTTGATTATTGCTCATTGAAACTCACAGCATCAAGACTAGAATGTTTTCAGTTTTTAGTCAACACGTTGTTCATTTAAGGAGTGTATATGGCTTACATCGAGGTCACGCACGAGACCAAACGCTACCAGAGCGGCTCGACCGAGATTCTGGCAAACAACGACGTGAGCTTCACAGTCGAAAAGGGCGAGCTCGTGGTGATCCTGGGCTCCTCCGGTGCCGGCAAGTCCACGCTGCTCAACATCCTCGGCGGCATGGACACAGCCTCGGAGGGCTCGGTCGTCATCGATGGCAAGGACATCGCGCAGTACAACTCACATCAGCTCACCGACTACCGCCGCACGGACGTGGGTTTTGTGTTCCAGTTCTACAACCTGGTCTCAAACCTCACGGCCAAGGAGAACGTGGAGCTCGCGAGCCAGATCGTGCGCAACGCATCTGACCCCGAGGAGGTTCTGCGCAGCGTGGGCCTCGGAGAACGCATGGTAAACTTTCCCGCTCAGCTTTCGGGCGGCGAGCAGCAGCGCGTGGCAATTGCGCGCGCCGTAGCCAAGAACCCCAAAATCTTGCTTTGCGATGAACCAACGGGCGCGCTCGATTACCGCACGGGCAAACAGGTGCTCCAGATCCTAGAGGATATGAGCCGCAGGCAGGGCGCCACCGTCATCATCGTCACGCACAATGCGGCGATCGCACCCATTGCCGACCGCGTGATCCGCATGCACGACGCGCGCGTTCAGGCGATAGAGATCAATCGTAAACCCACGCCCATCACCGAGATCGAGTGGTAGAGGTGAAGCACATGCGAACAGATTCGGGACCCATGCCGCGCAAGACAGCGCTCTGGAAAGACGTCTGGCGTTCTATCGCGCATTCCAAAGGCCGCTTTGTTGCGATATTCATGCTCATGCTCTTGGGCTCGTTTGCGCTCGTGGGCCTCTTTGTCGCAGGTCCGGACATGCGTGAGACGGGCCAGCGCTACTTTGACGATTACCGTCTCGCGGACCTCACCGTGGTAAGCGACTACGGTCTGGACAAGGAAGACGTTGCTACGATCAAACAGGCCACGGGCACCGATGAGGTTGAGTTTGGCTACTTTAAGGACGTAACCGTTCGCGGTACCACCGACGCCGTGCGCGTGTTGAGCGAACCTGCGGACATTTCGCAGCTTGAACTCGTTGACGGACATATGCCCTCCGCCAAAAACGAGATTGCGATCGACTCGGGACTTGCCGAGGACTACCCCATCGGCTCCACCATCAAAGTCACTGAGAAGGCAAACGAGCTCAACGACAGCACCTGCCTCACGCGAGATACGTTCAAGGTGGTCGGACACGTTAACTCGCCCGAGATCATCTCGATCGTCAACATGGGGCAATCTACGGCAGGCACCGGCACGCTCAAGGGCTACGCCTGCGTGCAGCGCCAGGTCTTTGACTCCGATGTCTTTATGACCGCGCGCCTCGCGTATACCGACACGCGGGATATGGACCCCTACTCAAACGAATACCGCGATGCCGTGGCCGACCATAAGGACGAGCTCGAAAAGTTGCTCAAAGGCCGACCCTCCAAGCGACTGGCCACGGTAAAGGCAGAGGCGCAGGAAAAGATCGACGACGGCCAAGCCCAGGTCGACGATGCAAAAGCCGAGCTCAACGATGCTAGGCAGCAGCTTGGTGATGTCAAGGCGCAGCTCGACGACGGCGCTGCCCAGATCGCAGACGGGCAAGCACAGATCGCGAGCGCACAAGCTCAGGTAGATGACGGTGCCGCCCAGATCGCAAGCGCGCAGACCCAGATAGAAAACGCCCAAGCCCAGCTCGATGCGGCTGGCGAGCAGATTATCCAGGGGCAGGCCGAGCTCGACGCAAACCGCTTGCAACTCGATGCAGCCGCGTCACAACTCGAAGCGGCCCAACGTGAACTCGCAAGCGCGAAGGACGCCCTCAATAAGGGGGCCGCAACCATCGACACCAAACAAGCCGAACTCGACGCGGCAAAGCAGCAGGTGGCCGGCTACGATACCGCCCGCGAGCAGGTCGGTGAAGCAAAGAAGCAGATTCAAGCCTACGACGACGGACGCGCACAGGTCGCTGCCGGCCGTGAGGCCATAGCAAAGAACGCGGCCGAGCTCGATGCCGCGGAGGCGGAACTCGACAGCAAGGAGGATCAGGTCGAGCTCATGCGCCAGGCATTGCCCACACTTGAGGCGACCCTTGAGAGCGCGCAGCAGACCTGCACAGAGCTCGAGAACCACATCGCCGAGCTTAGAGACCAGTACAATGCCGAGACTAGTCCCATAAAGAAAAAGGCCCTTGAGGCGGCCATCAAGACAGAAGAGACGACGCTTGATGCGGCGCTCCGGACATGCGAGCAGACGCAAGGCCAGATCGATTCCATGAACACCGCCATCAAGGCCTACGACGACGGCCGCACACAGGTTGCCGCCGGTCGTGAGGAAATCGCGCAAAAGACTGCCGAGCTTGACGCCGCCGAGGCCGAGCTTGACGCCAAGGCGGAGGAGGTCGAGGCCGCCCGTGTCCAGGTTGCCGAAACAGAAGCCTATCTGGACTCGGTTGCCGGTGATGTCGAATCCGCCCGAGCACAGATAGGCCAGGGAGAGCAAAATCTCACGGCGGCACGAAATGAGCTGAACGCAAAGAACGCTGAGTACGAACAGGGCGTGGCTACCTACAACCAGAGCAAAGCCTCCTATGAAGACGGTCTTGCGCAATGGGAGGCGGCTGCGACCCGGATCGCACAGGGGCGTGCCGAATACAACGAGGGCGTCCAGACGCTCAGCGCTTCGCGCCAGACGCTCGCGGCAAAGGCCTCGGAGCTCGCCTCCGCACGCAGCCAGCTCGCATCCGCACGCGAGACCCTGGCCTCCAAGATGGCCGAATACCAAGACGGCCTTGCCGAATACACCGCCAAAAAGGCCGAGTATGACGAGAAGCTCCCGGATGCCGAGGAAAAGATCGCCGATGTCGAGTCGGAGCTCAAAAGCGCCCGGGACCGCCTGGCAAAGCTTTCCCAGCCCACCTACGACACCGGTACCCGTCGCGAAACGCTAGGCTCCGAGGCCTATAGAACCTACGATACCGTGTCCGAAATTGTTGACTCGCTCGCACGGGTCTTCCCGGTGCTGCTCTACCTGGTGGCCGCGCTCGTAACGCTTTCCACCATGACGCGCATGGTCGACGAGGAGCGCATCAACTCGGGTACGCTCAAGGCACTCGGCTACTCCGATAGCGACATCGTGCTCAAATTCACGGTCTACGGCGCGCTTGCCGGCGGTCTGGGAACGCTTGCGGGCATAGCGCTCGGACACACTCTGCTACCCTGGATCGTGTACTCCGCCTATGGCGATGCGTTCACACTGCCGCCGATCCACCTGGGTTTCCACCCGCTCGTATCGCTGGTGGCCATCGCGCTCGCGGGCCTTTGCTCGGTCCTGCCGGCACTCATCGCCGCACGACGAGAACTCGCCGAGAAGCCCGCGCGCCTGCTACTGCCCAAACCTCCCGCGGGCGGCTCCAAGATCATGCTCGAGCGCATTGGCTTTGTGTGGGAGCGCATGTCATTCACTCATAAGGTGACGGCGCGCAACCTCTTCCGCTACAAACAGCGCATGCTCATGACGGTGCTCGGCGTTGCCGGCGCAAGCTGCATGCTCGTGGCAGGTTTTGGCGTGCAGCATTCAATCCAGGAGATGGCCGACCGTCAGTTTGGCGACATCATCAAATACGACATGATTGTGGCCAACTCCTCCATGGCAACCGACGCACAGCTCAAGAAGGAGGAGAAACTTCTGAGCACGTCGGATGTGAAATCTCATGTGAAGCTGCACTACGAGTCGGTGACCCGCGCGGCGGGTGCCAATGGCGACACCCAGGAGATCACCCTGCTCGTGCCCAGGGACAGTGGTTCGTTCGATGACTATGTAAGCCTGGTGGACCGAAAGAGCGACAACAGTCTTGAGGTTGATGGCGACGGAGCCGTCATCTCGGAGCGTCTTGCGAACCTGTTGGGCATCGGCGTGGGTGACACGTTCACGTTTAGCGCCGAGGACGGTACGGAGCGCTCGGTAAAGGTCAGCGGCGTATGCGAGATGTACATGGGGCATTTCATCTATATGAGCCGCAGAGCCTATGAGTCGTGCTATGGCGAGGATTTTGACGCCAACGCCGAGCTCGTGTGCCTCAAGGACAGCGGCCTCAAGAGCGTGGAGAAAAAAGCCAGCGCCTTCATGCAGCTCGCCGGCGTGAAGTCCGTGGTGCAGAACACGGCGCTTCAAGAGCAGGTCGACACCGTGGTCGACTCCCTCGACATGATCATGACCGTGCTCATCATCGTCTCCGCGATGCTTGCAGTGGTGATTATGTACAACCTCACCAACCTCAACGTGTCGGAGCGTATGCGCGAGCTTTCGACCATCAAGGTCCTGGGCTTCCATTCCAACGAGACCACGATGTACATCTATCGCGAGACCATCTGTCTCACGGCTCTAGGCATCCTTGCCGGCTATGTGCTCGGCGTGGCGCTACACCAGTACATTTTGGATGTCGTTCCGCCCGACACGGTTATGTTCAACCCCGAGCTTGCGGTGATTGAGTTTGCGGTGCCCGCGGTGGTGATCTGCACCATCACCATAGCGCTGTTCTTTGTGGAGCTGCGGCGCCTGTCGCGCGTCGACATGCTCGAGGCGCTCAAGTCCGTGGAGTAGTCGCCCATCCGACGCGCGAGCGTAGCCCCTTGGGAGAACGTAAGGCAACGAAGAAGGCGGCCCCGCAGCATCACGTATCGGTGATACTGCGGGGCCGCCCCTGTTTAGCCGGGGCTTCCCAATGCTTTACGCAAATGTCAAACCCATGTCTGTCCCCCACGCGTGAAATCACTCATATATGTCTGTCCCCAATGAGTGAAAGCACTCATGTAAGTCTGTCCCCAATGAGTGAGGCGATGCAGTAGGCAGATTGTTTTAGTTAAAACGCTTCAGTTATTTGAAGCGTTTTAGTATGCCTTTTACGGGAATCTGACCGTTCGCCGAATAATTTCTTGCTATCATGCAAGACGTAGGGTAAATCTCCGATCGCAAGGAGACACAAATGGTGAAAAAGTCACCGGAAAACACTACTCCCGCAATTGTGGACAACGTAGAGGCGCTTGAGGCTAAGCTCGCTCAGATGCGAGAGGCCCAGGCGCTTTTTGCTACGTACACGCAGGAGCAGGTCGACAAGATCTTCTACGAGGCCGCCATGGCCGCCAACAAGGCTCGTATCCCGTTGGCGAAGATGGCCATCGAGGAGACCGGCCGCGGCGTTCTTGAGGACAAGGTCATCAAGAACCACTACGCCGCAGAGTACATCTACAACGCTTACAAGAACACCAAGACCTGTGGTGTCCTGGAGCGCGACGAGGCCTACGGCATCACCAAGATCGCCGAGCCCATCGGCATCGTGGGCGCCGTCATCCCGACGACCAACCCCACCTCCACCGCGATCTTCAAGACGCTGATCAGCCTGAAGACCCGCAACGGCATCATCATCTCCCCGCACCCGGCAGCCGCCAAGTGCACCATCGCCGCCGCCAAGCTCGTGCTTGACGCCGCCGTCAAGGCCGGCGCCCCCGAGGGCATCATCGGCTGGGTCGATGTCCCCTCCATCGAGCTGACCAACATGGTCATGCGCGACGTCGACATCATCCTCGCCACCGGTGGCCCGGGCATGGTCAAGGCCGCCTACTCCTCGGGCAAGCCCGCCCTGGGCGTTGGCGCCGGTAACACCCCGGTCATCATCGACGACACCGCCGACGTGCTGCTCGCCGTCAACTCCATCATCCATTCCAAGACCTTCGACAACGGCATGATCTGCGCTTCCGAGCAGTCCGTGACCGTCATCGACACCATCTATGACCAGGTTAAGGCCGAGTTCCAGAAGCGCGGCTGCTACTTCGTCAAGCAGGGTGCCGAGATGGAGGCCCTGCGTGCCGCCATGTTCAAGAACGGCGCCCTCGATCACCGCATCCCCGGCATGGCTGCCGCCAAGATCGCCGAGCTCGCAGGCATCGAGGTTCCCGCCAAGACCAAGATCCTGATCGCCGAGGTCACCTCCACCGACCCCGCCAAGGAGGAGTTCTCCCACGAGAAGCTCTCCCCGGTCCTGGCCATGTACCACGCCAAGGACTTCCAGGAGGCCGTCGACAAGGCCGAGCACCTGGTGCTCGCCGGTGGCCCGGGCCACACCGCCTCTCTGTACGTGCACCCCGCCCAGGCCGAGAAGATCAGCCTGTTCGAGCACGTCATGAAGGCCTGCCGTATCGTCATCAATACCCCGTCCTCGCACGGCGGCATCGGTGACCTGTACAACTTTGGCATGAAGCCGTCTCTGACCCTGGGCTGCGGCTCCTGGGGCGGCAACTCCGTCTCCGAGAACGTTGGGGTGAAGCACTTGATCAACGTTAAGACTGTGGCCGAGCGCCGTGAGAACATGCTGTGGTTCCGCGCTCCCGAGAAGGTCTACTTCAAGAAGGGTTCCACGCCCGTCGCCCTCGACGAGCTCGGTACCGTCATGGGCAAGAAGCGCGCCTTCATCGTCACCGACCAGTTCCTCTTCAAGAATGGCAACACCCGCGCCATCGAGGCCAAGCTCGACGAGATGGGCATCGCCCACGACTGCTTCTACGACGTCGAGCCCGATCCGTCGCTGCAGTGCGCACGTCGCGGCGCCAAGCAGATGGCTCTCTTTGAGCCTGACGTGATCATCGCCGTCGGCGGTGGCTCCGCTATGGACGCCGGCAAGATCATGTGGATGATGTACGAGCACCCCGAGTGCAAGTTTGAGGACATGGCCATGGACTTCATGGACATCCGCAAGCGTATCTTCACTTTCCCCGAGATGGGCAAGAAGGCCTACTTCGTCGCCGTCCCGACCTCTTCGGGTACCGGCTCCGAGTGCACGCCGTTCGCCATCATCACCGACAAGGAGACCGGCATCAAGTGGCCGCTCGCCGACTACGCGCTGCTCCCCAACATGGCTATCGTCGACGCCGACAACTGCATGACCGCCCCGCGCGGCCTGACCGCTGCCTCCGGCATCGACGTCATGACCCACGCCATCGAGTCCTACGTCTCCATCATGGCTTCCGACTACACCAAGGGCCTCTCCGAGCGCGCTGCTAAGCTCGTCTTCGAGAACCTGCCCTCCAGCTTCACGAACGGCGCCAAGGACCCGCATGCCCGCGAGGAGATGCACAACGCCTCTTGCATGGCCGGTATGGCCTTCGCCAACGCCTTCCTGGGCCTCAACCACTCCATGGCTCACAAGCTCGGCGCCTTCCATCACCTGCCCCACGGCCTCGCCAACGCCGTCATCCTGACCCGCGTTATGCGCTACAACGCCGCCGAGGCTCCCGTCAAGATGGGTACCTTCTCCCAGTATCCTTACCCCAACGCGCTGCACAACTACGCCGAGATGGCCAAGTACTGCGGCATCGAGGGCAAGGACGACAAGGAGGTCTTCGAGAACTTCATCACGAAGCTCGAGGAGCTCAAGGACTTCATCGGCGTCAAGAAGACCATCGCCGACTACGGTGTTGACGAGCAGTACTTCCTCGACACCCTCGACGAGATGACCGAGCAGGCATTCAACGACCAGTGCACCGGCGCCAACCCGCGCTACCCGCTCATGAGCGAGATCAAGGAGCTCTACCTGGACGCCTACTACGGCCGCGAGCCTCAGGACTACGCCGTCTGCTAGTTTTAGCACGGTTTTTAACGGCGGGGGTGCACGGGTGTTTCACACACCCCCGCCGTCGCTTCTATCGCATCGTTGAAAGGATGCAACCATGCTGCTACCCGATTCCAAGACCGAGCTCGTCCGCCGTGGCAACAAGGTCGTTTACGACCTGGGCGACAAGATCGTCAAGGTCTTTAACGAGACCAAGCCTGTCTCCGACGTGTTCAACGAGGCTTTGAATCTTGCCCGCATCAATGAGTGCGGCATCCGCAGCCCCAAGGCTCTCGAGGTTTCCCAGCTCGAGAACGCCAACGGCTGGGCGCTCGTGACCGAGAAGGTTCCGGGCACCACCCTTGCCGAGAAGATGACTGCCGAGCCCCAGCGCTTTGGTGAGTATCTCGAGATGTTCGTCGACCTCCAGATCGAGATCCACGGCTACACCTCCCCGCTGCTCAACCGTCAGCGCGACAAGTTCGCCCGCATGATCGACAGCCTTGATCAGCTCAATGCCACCACGCGCTACAACCTTCAGGAGCGTCTGGACGGCATGACCAAGGAGTTCAAGGTCTGCCACGGCGACTTCAACCCCTCCAACGTCATCGTCGGCGACGACGGCCAGCTCTATGTGTGCGACTGGGCACACGCCACCCAGGGCTCCCCTGCTGCCGACGTTGCCACCACCTACCTGCTCTTCGCCCTCAACAGCAAGGACCAGGCTGAGGCCTACTTGGAGCTCTACTGCGACCGCGCCGACATGCCCATGCAGGTCGTGCGTCAGTGGACGAGCATCGTCGCCGCTTCCGAGCTCGCTCGTAAGCGCAACGTGAACGATGAGTTCCTGAAGAACTGGATCGACGTCGTCGATTATCAGTAATATCTGAGCGATTTATTTCGCATCGGAGGCACAAGGAAAACCCCGCAGCTCATATGGGCTGTGGGGTTTTCCTTTTAGATATTAAGAATACTACAAGATAAAAGGACGGCCCCGCATCTCCCCGATCTGGAGAAATGCGGGGCCGTCCCACATATCGAACTACAAGCGAAATCGTCGATTAGCGGCGGGCCGCCTTCACGAGCTCGGCGACCTTGGCGACGACCTCTTCAATCGCCACGTCCTCGCGCTCGCCCGTGGCACGGTCCTTGAGCTCAACGGTGCCATTCTTAAGGCCACGCTTGCCCAGAACCACCTGATACGGGAAGCCCATGAGGTCGTTATCGGCAAACTTAAAGCCGGGACGCTCATCGCGGTCGTCGACGACGACCTCGATACCCTCGGCGCACAAGCCATCAACAATCTGCTCGCAGACGGTAGCGCACTCTTCCTTCTTGGGGTCAAGCGGAATCACCGCGACCTCGTACGGGGCAACGGAGACCGGCCAGACAATACCGTGCTCGTCGTTGTGCTGCTCCACGACGGCAGCAAGCGAGCGGGACACGCCCACGCCGTAGCAACCCATGATAAGCGGCTTCTCCTTGCCGTCCTCGTCCATAAAGGTGGCGCCCATGGCCTCGGAATACTTGGTACCCAGCTGGAAGACCTGCGAGACCTCGATGCCGCGAGCAGCAGAGAGCGGCTTGCCGCAGTGCGGGCAGGGATCGCCGGCAACGACGGTGACCAGATCTGCCCACTCATCGACGGCAAAGTCGCGCTCGGGGCAGGCACCGGTAAAATGATAATCGACCTCGTTGGCACCGCAGGCCCACTGCTTGGACTCGCGCAGGCTCTCGTCGCACACCAGACGGATGCCCTCGGGCAAGTTAACCGGTCCGATAAAGCCCTTATGCAGACCGTAGGTCTGGAGCTCCTCATCAGTCATCATGCGATAGCCCTTGCCAAAGACATGCTCGGCCTTGCAATCGTTGAGCTCGTGGTCGCCCGGAACAATGGCCACGACGGGCTTGCCCTCGGCGTCGATGAGTGCCAGAGACTTGCGCGTGCCGTTCTCGGGGAAGCCGAAGAACTTTGCAACGGCCTCGATGGTGCCCATGCCCGGAGTCTCGACCTTGGTAAGCGCACCGTCGCCAGGACCCTCGGTCACAACGACCTTGGTGCTTGCGGCCTCATCATCGGCAGCAAAGCCGCAATCGTCGCAGTAGACGAGCGAAGCCTCGCCGGCGTCGGCCAAAGCCATGTACTCGACGGAGGTATCGCCACCGATCTCGCCGGAGTCGGCGACAACGGGCAGAGCCTTGATGTAGCAGCGCTCGCAAATGTTAGCGTAGGCCTGCTTCATCTTGTCGTACTCCTCCTGCAGGCTCTCCTGCGTGGCAGAGAAGCTGTAGGCGTCCTTCATGATGAACTCGCGGCCGCGCATCAGGCCAAAGCGGGGACGGAACTCATCGCGGAACTTGTCCTGAATGTGGTACAGGTTGACGGGCAGTTGCTTATAGGAGCGCAACTCGTTGCGTACCAGGGCCGTGACGGTCTCCTCGTGCGTGGGGCCTAGCACAAACTCGCGACCATGACGGTCGTCAAAGCGCACGAGTTCCTTGCCATAGGCATCGATACGGCCGGACTCACGCCACAGCTCGGCATCGACCATAATGGGCATCATGAGCTCCTGGGCGCCGGCGGCGTCCATCTCGTCGCGCACGATATTCTCGATCTTGCGGATCGAGCGCCAAGCAAGCGGCAGGTAGGAATACAGACCGGCGGCCTCCTTGCGGATCATGCCGGCACGGAGCAGCAGGCGGTGGCTGGCGAGCTCAGCGTCCGCCGGATCCTCTTTAAGCGTCGGCGCATAGAGCTTAGACATAAACATTGCTCGAGTCATTTACTTCTCCTCAATAAGTTTGTCGACCTCGGCCATAAGCGCGTCGACAATTTGATCCTCAGCTACTTTACCAATGATCTGGCCATGCGAAAAGAGCAGGCCCTGACCACGCCCGCAGGCAACACCCAGATCGGCGTCAGATGCCTCTCCGGGGCCGTTGACCGCACATCCCATCACGGCGATCGAAAGCGGCGCGGAGTAGTTCTTAAGCCGCTCGGTGACCTCCTCGGCGATGGGAATGAGGTTAACCTGGCAGCGGGCGCACGTGGGGCACGAGACAATCTCGGGACCACGGCGACGCAGGCCCAGCGACTGTAGAATTCCCCAGGCGACCGGAGGCTCCTCAACCGGATCGGCCGTGAGCGACACACGCATGGTGTCGCCGATGCCTTCGGAAAGCAAGATACCCAAGCCTACAGAGCTCTTGATGGTGCCCTGAAGCTTGGTCCCCGCCTCCGTCACGCCCAGATGGAGCGGAACATGCGGTATCTCGCGCGACAGGGCGCGATAGGTATCAAGCGTCGTCTGTACGCTATGGGCCTTGGCGGAAAGCACGATGTTGGTAAACCCACGGTCCTCAAAGTGCCGTACAAAGCGCTCGCTCGACATCACGAGCTTTTCGGGCTGCGTAAGGTCATCGCGCTCGGCGATATCCTGCTCAAGCGAGCCGGCGTTGACACCGATGCGAATCGCACAGCCCGCAGCGCCGGCAGCGTCGATGACGGCATCGACCTTAGCCCAATCGCCGATATTACCGGGATTGATGCGCAGTTTGGAGGCACCAGCCTCGACGGCGCCGATGGCGAGCTTATGGTTAAAGTGAATATCGGCGACAATCGGCACCGGGGACTCAGCACAGATGGTACGGAAGCCCTCGAGCGCGGCCTCGGTGGGCACGCTCACGCGCACGATACCGCAGCCCGCCCACGCCAACGCGCGAACCTGCCCAAGCGTTGCCTGAGCATCGGCGGTATCGGTGCAGGTCATGGACTGAACCACGACCGGCGCGCCGCCGCCGATCTGCACGCCGCCCACATGCACGGGGCGCGTCAGCTCGCGCGGAAAAGAATGGGATAGAGACAATCCAAACACTCCCCTACAGAATAAATCGAAGGATGTCGGAACGAAGCATATAGACAAACAGCAGTGCGAAGAGTGCGATGCCCACATAGCTCACAATCGTCTGGACCTTGAGCGGCAGCTCGCGGCCAGCAATCTTTTGAATGATCTCGATGACCAACTTGCCGCCATCGAGTGGTGGGATGGGCAGCAGGTTCATAAAGCCCAGCGAGAACGAGATGAGCGCGGCAAACGAAAGGAACGTGGCAGGGCCGGCAGCAGCGGCCTGTGAGGACATAACGCTAATACCCACGATCGAAGAAGACTGATCGAGAATCTCCATCGTATGCTGCGGCTGGAGCAGGCGCAGCACGCCTTCCGCTGTCTGCACGACATAGGAGAACGACAGGCGAGCCGACGTGATGGGGTCTAAACGGACCACCTGCGTAGAAGCATACACACCTAGGCGCTCGTCCTCTTTGAGCGCAACCGTGGTCGAATGCTGCTTGCCGTCACGCTCGTAATCGATAGCGATATCGTCCTTACCGGCAGCCTTGCCGATGGCATCGTAAACGTCCATCCAAGTAGAGCACGATACTCCGTCAACCGAAAGGATCGCGTCGCCGCCCTCGATACCCGCCTTGGCGGCAATAGACCCCTCGTCAACCTGACCGATCACGTTGGTATCCATCGGCACGGTGACACCCGCAATGGAATAGATGCTCATAAGGAGCAAAAAGCCTGTCAAGATATTGACAATAATGCCCGCGAGCAGCATAAAGGCGCGCTTGAGAAAGCCCTGGCCAAGATAGGTGTGCGAACGCTCTTGTGCAAGGAACTCGGCCTCGCCGCACGGCAGCTCCCACACATCGCCCTCGGCAGTTGAATGTTCGCGATCGAAACGGCGGCCGTCAAAGGTGGTGTAACCCGCCGCGTCTCGCGGCAGCGTCTGATACTTGGTGGGATAGTAGCTCGGCGAGGGCTTCTCCCCTTCCTCATACCAGGGTGCGATGGAGCCCCAGCCCAGCAACAGGGCACAAGCCTCGAGCACATCCTCCTCGGAAAGCTCGAGCTCGACAGCAAGGTCGGCCACGGTCACGCGACCATGACGATAGATAGCCGCGAGCACGCGATCGGCGCACGAGACATCGGTCGGATCCATACCGCAGATGGCAGCGTAGCCACCCAGCAGCAGCGGGGTCACGCCAAACTTGGTTCCAATGCGACGCGACGTGTAATGGATGTCAAAGCGGCACGGCAGACCCAAAAAGAACTCGGTCACACGGACGCCGCAGGCACGCGCCGCCAAAAAGTGGCCGCCCTCGTGCAAAAACACGAGGACGGAAAGCATCAGCAGGCCCCAAAAGACCGATGAGAGAACGCTCAGAACAGTATCCATAAAACGAAAAAGCAATCCTTATGGGTTAGGAACGGGTTGCGGCGAGCACCTGCGCAGCCTTTTCACGCGCCCACGCATCGATGTCGCGAAGCTGCTCAAACGAATCGACCGCCTGCATATCGTGGGCGTCCATGCAGGATTCCACAATGCGATCGATATCGGTAAAGCTGCAGCCATCGTGCAGGAAGGCATCGACGGCGACCTCGTTGGCGGCATTGAGCACGCACGGCATGGTGCCACCCGTCTTGCCGGCGCGCTCGGCCAGTGCCAGACAGCGGAAGGTATCCATGTCGGCAGCATCAAACGTGAGCTGCCCCAGCTCGCGGAAATCGATACGAGGCGCCGGGGTATCCCAACGCTCGGGATACGAGAACGCGAACTGGATGGGAATACGCATGTCGGATGCACCGAGATGCGCCATCACGGAGCCGTCGGCGAACTCAACCATAGAGTGAATCTTGGACTGACGCTGCACGACCACGTTAATGAAATCGAGGTCGCAGCTAAACAGGTGCATGGCCTCAATGCGCTCCAGGCCCTTGTTCATGAGGGTGGCGGAGTCAATGGTGATCTTGGCACCCATGGCCCACGTGGGATGCGCGAGGGCATCGGCACGCGTCACGCGATCGAGCTCGTCTCGCGTGCGGCCAAAGAACGGACCGCCCGAGCAGGTGAGCCAAATACAATGAGCCTCGCGCGGGTTCTCCCCCAGATAGCACTGGTAAATGGCGGAGTGCTCAGAGTCGACTGGAATAAGCTGGCCCGGTTGCGCCAACGGCATAAGCAAGTCGCCACCGACGACGAGGGACTCCTTGTTGGCAAGGGCAAGGCGCTTATTCGAGGTCAAGGCCGCATGGCTCGCCTCGAGACCGGCGGCGCCCACAATAGCGACAAGCACGCAGTCGACATCGTCGCGACGCGCGAGCTCGCAAACCGCCTGCGCGCCAACGCCGAGCTTCGTTCCCTCGGGCAACTCCTGCAGCACGGCGTCATCGCCATGATCGACAGCGGCCACGGCAACCGCCGGAACCGAGAACTCGCGGGCAGCGGCAACGAGCTCGGAGGTACTGGAGTTAACGGACAGCGCCGTCACCTGCAGGCGATCGGCATGCTGGCGGCACACATCGAGCGCCTGGGTGCCGATAGAGCCCGTACAACCCAGGATGGCAACGCGAAGGCGTCCATCGGGGCCATACGTCGTCTGGAAGGACATTACAGCACGCCTCCGATCATCAGCAACAGCTGCGCGGTGATGCAGCCGAAGATAAGCGAATCGCTACGATCGAGCATTCCGCCGTGGCCCGGGATAAGGTTGCCGGAATCTTTGACGCCCACACCGCGCTTGATGCGCGACTCGATAAGGTCGCCGATAACGCCCAGAATGGACACGACCACGCCGCACAGCAGCGCATAGGGCAGGCTGAGCTTGTAGAAGTGCGTCGCCCACAGGATGAGCCAAATCAAAACCGAGCCCAAGATGCCGCCGGCAAACCCCTCCCAGCTCTTTTTGGGAGAGATCTTGGGAACCATCTTGTGCTTGCCGATACGGCTGCCCACGATGTAGGCAAACGAATCGGAGACCCAAAGGGACGCGCAAACGCCCACTGAAAGCAGGGCGCCGGCAAAACCGGGCACGGCATCGCGCAGCAGCACGATAGCCGACAGCATAAAGCCAGTGTAGATGGGACCCATGAGCGTCACGGCCACATCAGAGATGCGGGTACGCGGCGACCAGACATACCAAATGCCCACAGCGAGCATTAAGGCAAAAAGCAGGGCATTCAGCAACATCGAATCGCCCAACGCCGACAGCGGAAAGAGTACGGCGGCAGCGATACCCATGCGCTCGTTAGCCATCTTGCCATCGAGCCTTGTCATACGGAAAAACTCATAGCAGCACAGACCGCTCATGACAGAAACAAAGATGGCCGTGGGCACGATACCCAAAACCAGGCACAGGATAAAGACAACGGCGTAGACGATACCGGCGGCGGCACGGGTAATAAAGCCCGCCAGCCACGAACCGGTGCCGCTCTTTGCTGCAGGTGCTCCCGCAGCGGCAGCCTTGCGCGCAGGCGCCGCGGAAACTGGCGTCTTGGGAGCAGATGCCTTGGGACGATCGGACACGATTAAGCCTCCTCGGTCTTGCTCAGTCCACCAAACCTACGGTCACGGCCCTGATAGGCCAAAATGGCGTCGACAAGGCCCCAACGATCAAAGTCGGGCCAATAGGTATCGGTGACGTAGAATTCGGAATAAGCCACCTGCCACAGCAGATAGTTCGAAAGGCGCAGCTCACCAGAGGTGCGAATCACAAGCTCAGGATCGGGAAGGCCGGCAGTATAGAGGTGGGAAGCCACCATGTCGTCATCAATTGTGGCAGGATCGATCTTACCGGCGGCAGCGTCGAGTGCAATCTGACGAACAGCGCGGGTAATCTCGGCACGCGCGCCGTAGTTGACGGCAAGCGCCAGCGTCATACCGGTGTGATTGGCGCACTCGGCAAGACCGCGTTCAAAAACGTCGCGGGTCTTCTTGGGCAGCGCGGAAATGTCGCCCAAAAAGACAACGCGCACGTTTTCGCGCTTCAGAAGCGGCAGCTCGTCGATAAACGTCTTGGCAAACAGATGCATCAAGACGTTGACCTCATGCTGCGGACGGTTCCAGTTTTCGGTAGAAAACGCATAGGCAGAAAGCACGTCGACGCCCAGGCGCACGCAGGCGGTAATGATCTCGCGCAACGAGACGATACCTGCCTTATGACCCTCGGTGCGTGCAAGACCGCGCGACGTGGCCCAACGACCGTTGCCGTCCATGATGCACGAGATATGGTGCGGAATGTTATTGAGGTCAAGGTCGGAAAAACCGACGCCCGCAGGGGCGTCGGCAAAGTACTCGACCAGTTTATGCTCGTCGTATTGCACCTTAGATCTCCATGACCTCGGCTTCTTTTTCCTTCAGAAGCTCCTCGACCTTGGCGACATACTCATCGGTGTGCTTCTGGACCTTGGCCTGCTCGCGACGGACATCGTCCTCGGTGAGCTCCTCATCGCGCTCGAGCTTATTGTTGAAGTCGCGACGTATGTTACGGATAGACACCTTGGCCTGCTCGGCGTACTCGCGGCACTCCTTGACGAGCTCACGACGGCGCTCCTCAGTGGGAGCCGGGAACGGAAGACGAACGACGGTGCCATCGGAGTTGGGGGTAATACCCAGATCGGAGGCGCCGATGGCCTTGACGATAGCATTGATGAGCGCCTTGTCCCACGGCTCGATGAGCAGCATGTGGGCCTCGGGGGTCTTGACGGCGGCAACCTGCGTGACCGGCGTGGGAACACCGTAATAATCGACGGTGATGTCGGACAGAATGTTGGCATTGGCGCGGCCGGTACGAACCTTGGAGAAGTTATGCTTGAGGGACTCGAGCGACTTGTCCATATGGGCGGTGATGTTCTCTGCCATGCTTAATCCTCCTGATAGACGAGCGTGCCGACGGGCTCACCCGAAAGCGCGCGCTTGACGGTGTCCTCGCCATCGATGTTGAGGACCAAAATCGGCATACGGTTATCCTGGCACAGTGCCGTAGCCGTGGAATCCATAACCTGCAGACCGCGGACGAGAACCTCGTGATAGGTAATCTTGTCAAAGCGGACGGCATCGGCGCACTTGACGGGATCCTTGTCGTAGATACCGTCGACCTTGGTGGCCTTAATAAGAATCTCCGCACCGATCTCGCAGGCACGAAGGGCCGCGGCGGTGTCAGTCGTAAAGTACGGATTGCCCGAACCGGCGGCGAAGATAACGACATTGCCCTTGGACAGGTGGTTGATGGCGCGACGACGAATATAGGGCTCGCAAATCTCGTTCATCTGGATAGCGCTCATAACGCGGCAGGGAACATCGTTGTGCTCGAAGGCATCCTGAAGGGCAAGCGCGTTCATAACGGTTGCCAGCATACCCATGTAATCGGCCTGAGCACGCTCCATGCCACCGGCAGCACCGGCCATGCCGCGGAAAATATTGCCGCCGCCGACAACGACGCCGACCTCATGGCCAACGGCGAGCAGCTCCTTGACCTGCTTGGCAAGATGGTCGGTAACCTTGGGGTCGATGCCATAGTGGCCATCGCCCATCAGTGCTTCGCCGGAAAGCTTAAGAAGCACGCGTTTATATCGGATGTCGGACAAAGCGATCCTCCTTTAATTAGACTCTCAATATGATATCAAAGGCTCTGATAAGAGCCATGAAAAAGCAGGCTGTGAGTAAAACCCACAGCCTGCTCATTACCAACTACAAGAGCTTATTTACTCGCCACGGACCAGACGGTCGAAGGCAACGACGGTAATGGTGTCGCCAAGCTCCTTGGAGACCTGCTCAGCGTACTTCTTGATGGTGAGGGAGCTGTCCTTGATGAACTCCTGCTCGGTGAGCACGGACTGCTTGTAGAACTTCTCCAGACGGCCGACAGCCATCTTCTCCTGGATAGCCTCGGGCTTGCCGGACTCGGCAGCCTGAGCCATGTAGATCTGCTTCTCGTGCTCGACGGTCTCGGCCGGAACCTGATCGCGGGTAGCGCAGATCGGGGCGACGGCGGCAACCTGAAGGGCAACGTCGTGAGCGAAGGCCTTGAAGGACTCAGCCTGAGCAGTCTCGGCCTTCTCGAAGGCGAACTCGACGAGGACGCCGATCTTACCACCCATGTGGATGTAAGAAGCGAGAGCGCCGTTCTCGGCCTTGCGGGCGGCGAAGCGGGAGATCTTCATGTTCTCGCCCATGATGTGAATCATCTCGGTGAGCTCAGAGGAAACGGTCTCCTCGCCCATCGGCTTCTCGAGCAGAGCATCGACATCGGCCGGCTCGGTGGTGGCGACAACCTCGGCGACCTTGGAAGCAAAGCCGGTGAACTTGGCGTTGGAGCCAACGAAGTCGGTCTCGCAGGAGAGCTCGAGCAGAGCGCCGGTCTTGCCATCCTCGGAGACGAACGCAGCGACAGCGCCCTCGTTGGTCTCACGGCCAGCCTTCTTGGCAGCCTTGGCGAGGCCGTTCTTGCGCAGAACGTCGACAGCGGCGTCCATGTCGCCGTCAGCCTCGACGAGAGCCTTCTTGCACTCCATCATCGGGGAGTCGGTCATCTCGCGGAGCTGCTTGACCATAGCGGCGGTAATCTGGGCCATTGTGGTTCCTTTCAAAGAGATGAAAAAGAATTAACTAAGACTGATTTACTCGGCCTTGGGCTCAGCGGCCATCTCGGCCTCGGAGACCTGCTCCTTGCCGGAGCCAGCGAGGCAGGCGTCAGCCATGAGCTCGCACATAAGGGTGACAGCGGAGATAGCGTCATCGTTGCAGGGGATGCCGTACTCGACCTCGTCGGGATCGGAGTTGGTGTCGATCAGGGCGACGACGGGGATGTTCAGGCGCTGAGCCTCCTTGATGGCGTTCTCCTCGCGCTTGGTGTCGATGACGAAGAGAGCCTGGGGCAGACCCTTCATGTCGCGGGCGCCACCGAGGTTGGTCTGGAGCTTGGTGAGCTCCTTGCCGAGCACAGCCTGCTCCTTCTTGGGGAGCACTGCCATGCGGCCGTCCTCGACCATGGCCTCGAGCTCCTCCATGCGGTTGATGCGGGAGCGGATGGTAACGAAGTTGGTCAGCATACCGCCGAGCCAACGCTGATTGATGTAAGGCATGTTGGCGCGCTCAGCAGCGTTCTTGACGGCCTCCTGAGCCTGCTTCTTGGTGCCGACGAACAGCACGTTGCCGCCCTTGGCGACGTTCTTGACGAAGGTGTAGGCCTGGTCGGCGTCGAGGATGGTCTGCTTGAGGTCGAGGATGTAGATGCCGTTGCGCTCACCGAAGATGAACGGCTTCATCTTGGGGTTCCAGCGACGGGTCTGGTGACCGAAGTGGCAGCCGGCCTCGAGCAGGGTGCGGATATTAATCTTGGTAGCCATGTTAAACCTCCTGTGGTTTGCCTCCGCGCGGGGTCATCCTCCAAAACCAACCCGGACATGTGCTACCAAAGCCCGGGCACCACGGTATGAAGTAGCCGCGCGTGCGTGATAAAAACATGTTGCCGTGAAGCAACCCGATGAATGATAGCAGGAATGCTTCTTCCTGCCAACCCGCAATCAAAACCACACACCTGAGTGCGGCGCGGGACGGACCAGCCACTATTCGCCGCGGGGATGAGCTTGAGCCACGGCCCGCTTAAGCCGATCGGGCGTGAGATGCGTGTAGATCTGCGTCGTGGACAGGCTCGCATGACCCAGCAGCTCTTGAACCGAGCGCAGGTCCGCACCGCCCTCGAGCAAGTCGGTCGCAAAGGTATGGCGCATCGCATGCGGGGCGATGTCGGCCGGAATGCCAGCAAGTGTCGCCAGCGTATGGAACCGCCGCCTGAGCATGGCGGCACTCATGCGATTGCCGCGCGCCGATATAAGCAGCGGATGCGCCCCGGTAGCGGGGTCACGGCGCTTTGCCCGAGCGAGCAACTCCGGCCTCCCCTCCTCAATATAGAGACGCGTCGCCTCGAGCGCACGACGATACAGAGGGACGATACGTTCTTTGCTTCCCTTGCCCCACAGGCGCAGCGTGCGTTCGGACCACGCAATGGACTCCACATTAAGTGCTGCGAGCTCAGAGATACGGGCGCCCGAGGCATAGAGCAGCTCGAGCATCGCCGCATCGCGCAGTCCCGCGGGTGTTGAGGTATCAGGCGTCTTGAGCAGCGCCTCCACCTGTTGGGTCGTCAGCACACCGGGTAGATCGCGCGGGAGCTTGGGCGAGGAAATTGCCGAGACCACATCGCCCTCCACGACCCCCTCGGCAGCCATCCATCGATAGAGCGATCGGATAGCCGACAGATGCGCCGCAAGCGTTCGGGGAGCCACCTGCCCACGCGAAAGCTCGGCAAGATAGCGACGAATGGTGCGCACGTCGGCAGCGAAAGCATCTATATCCTCGCGCTCGCACCAGGCAGCAAAGCGCTCCAGCCTCGAGCCATAGGCCGTCACCGTGTTGGGAGAAAGCCCCTCGACACGTGAGATATAGGCGATAAACGAGTCGACGGTGTCGTACAGGTCAAAGGCTATGACCGGTCGCCTCCAAACAGATCGGGGCGAGTGGCCAAATAGGCATCAAGGGCCTCGAGCGCACGGTCCGCATAGGCCTGGTAGCGGTCGCGCTTGCTGCGGCGCTTACCATCCTCGAGTGGCGGCACCAGGCCAAAGTTGACATGCATAGGCTGATAGCCCACGGTGGCAGGATCGGTCGCATAACCCACGAGCGCACCCAGGGCGCCCACACGCGGCAACTCGACGCCCGCGGCACCGATAGCCTCGGCATAGGTGTTGAGCGCCGCGAGCAGACCTGTCGCCACGGCTTCCATGTACCCCTCGGTGCCGGTGATCTGACCGGCCAGGCGCACGCCGGTACCGGGCACGGCAAAGGTGCCATCGAGCACGTGCGGGGCGTCGACAAAGGTATTGCGGTGCATGACACCGTAGCGGAAGAACTCAGCGTTCTCCAGGCCCGGCACCATATGGAAGACGCGCTTCTGCTCGCCAAAGGTCAGGTTGGTCTGGAAGCCCACCAGGTTATAGGCGGTCTTCTCCTTGTTCTCGGCACGCAGCTGAATCGCCGCCCAGGGGCGACGTCCGGTACGCGGGTCGGTGAGGCCGACGGGCTTCATGGCACCAAAGCGGATGGCATCCTTGCCGGTGCGCGCGACCTCCTCGGCGGGCTGGCAGGCCTGGAACAGATCGCCACCCTCAAAGTCTTTGAGCACCACGCGGTCGGCCGTGGTAAGCGCCTCGATAAAGGCCTCGTACTCCTCCTTGTTGAGCGGAGCGTTGAGATAGTCGCCGCTCCCCTGCTCCTCGTAGCGCGACTGCGAGAACAGCACGTCCATATCGAGCGTGGAGGCATCGACGATCGGCGCCGCGGCATCGAAGAACGCAAGGGCGTCGCCACCGACGAGCTTCATGACCTCTTCGCTCAGCGCAGGTGAACACAGCGGGCCCGCGGCAATGACCACGTGGCCCTCGGGAATCTGCGTGACCTCGCCGTGCACGACCTCGATATTGGGACGAGCGGCAACTTCGGCCTCGACAAGCTCGGAAAACTTGACGCGATCGACCGCTAAGGCGCCACCGGCGGGAACAGCCGCGCGATGGGCGCAATCGAGCAGAACTGAACCCATGCGCTCAAGCTCGGCCTTCAGCAAACCAGCCGCGGAATCCGGACGGGTCGACTTAAACGAATTGGAGCAGACGAGCTCTGCCAGGTGATCGGTATGGTGGGCCGGGGAGCTCACCTGGGGGCGCATCTCGCACAGCTTTACGGCAAACCCGCGATCTGCCAGCTGGATCGCGCACTCCGAACCCGCCAGACCGCCACCGATAACTGTCACCTGATCGAACTGCATCTGCAAACACCTTTCTAATTGACACGTTTTCCATTGTGACCGAAGGGTGTCTGGGCGTGAAGGGCAAACTTGGAGGGCGCATACCTTCCATCCATCATGCGCTCGATAAGACCCTCGAGTTCAAGCGAACCCAAGAGTTTGAGTACACCGACAGCATCGAGCGAGACGAGCGCCGCGATGTCGTCGACCTTGAGCGGAGAGGCGATGAGCGCATGCATCACGGTCTGCTGCGTTGAATCCAGGTCGGCAATGCCGGGAGCATCGGGGCGCGAGTAGCGCAGGGTTCCATAGATGCGTGAGATAGCCATCTCGATAGATTCCTCGTCGATGATGCAGCAGGCACCGTTCGCAATGAGGTAATTCGTGCCACGCGACTCGGGCGATAGGATCGACCCCGGTACGGCAAGAAGTTCTCGCCCCAAATCCATAGCAGCCTCGGCTGTAGAAAACGTCCCGGAAGGCATACCCGCCTCGGATACAAAGAGGGCTTGCGACAGGGCCGCGATCACGCGATTGCGACGCGGAAAGGTAAACTTGCGAGGACCCATGCCCCACGGGGAGATCGACACGACCGCGCCACCCGTATCGAGCGTGCGCGTAATAAGCCCCGCGCTCGAGCGCGGATAGACCACGTCGGCGCCCGTCCCCAGCACCATGACGTGTTTGCCGCCAGCGTTGACCGCAGCCCAACCCGAGGCCTGGTCGCAACCGACCGCGCCGCCCGAAACTACCGTCACTCCCGCCTCGACCGCCACCTTTGCCGCAAGCTCTGCCACGGCAAGACCATACGGCGAGGCTTTGCGCGCGCCGATGATGGAGAGCGCGGGCGTCGAAAGCACCTCGGGGTTGCCGCGCACATAGAGCGTCTGGGGTACATCAGAAAGCTCCAAAACAGTCTCGGGATACAACGCATCACCTGGATGCAGCTCAAAGGTCCCCTCGGCCATCATTGGTCCCTCCTTCCCTGATACATCGCCGCCTCGAGCACGTGGTCCTGCGTCACTTGCTCGCTCTCGGCGACATCTGCGATCGTACGCGCAATGCGAACCAGGCGCACGATGCCGCGGCCCGTGAGATGTGTGCGCTTCGACAGGCCGAGCACACACATCTCCGCCGCATCATCGAGCTCAAAGGTCGATACGACGCCGTCAATGGACCGCGTCTCGTCATCCTCGGCCTCGGCATCCGCATCGTCCATACGGGACTCGCGCCAGGCGCGAAAGGCGCGACCGCGCACAACGTAGTCACGTAACTCGGCCGACGACATACCCTCCGCTCCCTCGATAATCACCTGGGGGTCGGGACGGGTCACATCGATCATCATGTCGATACGGTCGGCCAAAGGACCGCGCAGTTTAGACCGATAACGCTCGACCATCGCCGCCGAGCAGCGACACGGCACCTCACGATCGCCCAAAAAGCCGCAGGGGCAGGGATTGCTCGCAGCCAGCAGCTGAAAGCGCGACGGGAAGGTAAAGGCCCCGTCGACGCGTACGATCCTCACATAGCCGCGTTCGATAGGCTGACGCAGCGTCTGCAGCACACCCGTGGGAAACTCGGCAAGCTCGTCCAAAAAGAGCACGCCGCCATGAGCAAGGCTGATCTCACCCGGGTGCACCGGGCGCCCGCCGCCGATAAGGCCTGCGGTCGAAATACTGTGGTGGGGACTGCGGAAGGGCCGATGACCTGCCAATAAGCCATCGATGTTCTCACCCAAGACCGAATGGATGCACAGCGCCTCCTGCTGGTCCTCAACGGAAAGCTCGGGCAGGATGCCGGTCATACGACGGGCGAGCATCGTCTTGCCCGATCCCGGGGACCCGATCATAAGCAAACCGAGCTCACCCGCTGCCGCCAGCGCCATGCCGCGTTTAGCGACTTCCTGCCCCAGTACGTCGGCATAGTCGAGCTCGGGCTCAAAGGTCGCCTCGAGCACTTCAGAATCCAAGTAGTGCCGCGCGGCATCGCCCATACCATGAGCAAGCTGAGACAAATGATCGATAAAGCCGCAATCCACGCCCGCAAGCGGCACATGCTGATCGGACCTGCCGGCGATAAAGGACAGCCCCATGTCGCGAGCCAGCAGCTGAAACGCCACCTCGCCCTTGACAGGAAGCACCGTACCGTCCAAGCCAAGCTCACCAGCAATAAGACAACGATCGAGGTTGTCGCGGGGAATCTGGCCATCGGCCGCCAAAACCGCGATGGCGATGGGCAGATCAAAGCCGCTACCGGTCTTGCGAATATCGCCGGGCGCCAGATTGACCGTAATGCCCGAGCGCGGGATCTCGAACCCGGCGGAGCGCATCGCACAGCGAATACGACCGCGTGACTCCATCACCTCCATACTCGGAATGCCGAGCATCTGAATGCCCGGAACGCCGCCGGCAAGCGAAACCTCGACCGTGACGGGAATCGCCTCGACGCCGCGGATGCAGGCCGCGTGAACGGCAAACGTCTCGAACGCCATCACGACACCTGCCAATCGAACGCGTTGTACTGATGCTCGATCTCGGCGATATGCCCGTCACGAATGGTGATACCCACGGCATCGAAGCGAATCGCCTTGAGCGGATAATGCTCCATGAGGTAGCAACTTGCGATGCGGCGGTAGCGGCGTTGCTCTTGAGCGTCCACGGCTTCCTCGGGAAAGACCCGCGTGCCGCAATCCAATGCAACGCGTCTGGTCTTGACCTCGGCCATCACCACGACATCGTCGAGCTCATCGAGCAGCACCAGATCGGCCTCGCCCTCGGCGCAACGATAACCCTGCTCCAGCAAGGTGTAGCCGCGCTCGTTAAAGTAGTCGATGGTAATCAGCTCGCCCAGCATGCCCAGCTCGCGGGGACTGAGTCCCTTGATAAACTCGGGCGTCATCGCCCCGCAGTCGAGCTCGCCGTTTTCCCAACGCTCCTTGAGCTGCTGCGTCTTGCTCTTTTTGCTTGCGGCACTCATGGGGTCTCCTTTCCCGCACGCTGCATTGCCCCGATGATGAGGGCACCTTTCATGCGGGTAAGTACCGGAAGCAAACCAAAAGCTGACCAAATGCCGTCAAAAAACGGGCCGTACGCAGCAATGGTGTTGCATACGGCCCGCTACCAGCAGGTTTATAAAACCCCAGAGGTCCCTGTCTCCACAATTGACCTAGAATAGGCGCTCAGTCTGCAGAAAGTTTCCGCAAAAGCTCACGCGGTGCAGTGGACAAAGTCCATGTTTGCGAATGGCCTCGATATGCTCGGGGCTTGCATAGCCCTTCGACTCGGCCAGATGGTACTCGGGATACTCGGCGTCGTACTCGACCATCATCTCGTCACGCGTGACCTTGGCCATGATGGACGCCGCGGCGATACAGGCGATTTTGGCATCGCCCTTCACCACATCGCGCTCGTTAGGAACGGCGCCCAAGGGGTTGCCATCCATGAGGACGCAGTCGGGCTCAAGTCCCGTATCGGCCACGGCGCCCGCAACGGCAGTACGGATAGCACGGGCCATGCCCATCTCATCGATATCCTTCGGCGCGATATGGCAAAAACCGATTGCCGTCGCCACCTCGGCAATCTTCACTGAGAGCAACTCGCGGCGCGCGGGCGTGAGCTTTTTGGAATCGTTGATACCCCAGACGCGCGGCTCCATCGGAAGACAGACGGCGCATACCGTCAAAGGGCCGGCCACCGATCCGCGACCCACCTCGTCGACACCAACGACCACCCCATCGCCGCCAAGCTCATGCATAAGCTCGTACATGTCATTGACGCGCTCGCGCTCGGCAAGCTCTTTGGCATGGCGTTTGAGGGCGCGTTCACAGGCCTTGATCACCTGCTGGCGCGGGTCCTCGCGATAATGCTCCACGAGGGCGGGAATCTCCTCAAACGTAGCGCTCGCCAACTCACCGGCAACCTGCGATGCCGAAACCGAGCTCGTCATGTTGGCCATACCAGGCCCTCCTTGCATGCAAATCAGATAAAAAGAAGGGCCACCCGAAGGTGACCCTTGTGTCCAAACGAGTGGACAGACGCTGCGATCTTCTTAGCGCTTCTCGGGGATGCGAGCAGCCTTGCCCACCTTGTCGCGCAGGTAGTACAGCTTGGCGCGACGGACGCGACCATGACGAACGACCTCGAGCTTGGCGATCTTGGGGCTGTGAAGCGGGAAGGTACGCTCAACACCGACACCGAAGGACATCTTGCGGACGGTGAAGGTCTCGCGGGCACCGGCGCCGGCCATGCGGATGACGTCGCCCTGGAAGACCTGGATGCGCTCGCGGTCGCCTTCCTTAATGCGGTAATGAACCTTGACGTTGTCGGCGACGCGAACCTGAGGAATGTCCTCGCGGATCTGCTGACGCTCGATTGCGCGGATGTAATCCATGTGCAATTCCTTACTCTTCTAGAGGTGCCGTACCATCTTGGCCGGCACGTAGTTGAACAAACGTATTCGAGTATACACGCGCGGGTTTCTGCTGCAAGAACAATTTTTTACGCAGACAAAAAGACAAAACCCGCACATGATAACCGCCCGCCTCACGAATGAGACGGGCGGCATGAAGGGGGGCTACACTAGACGTCGATGTGCGGGGCGCTAGGCGTTGCGCTTGGCCTCGAGCTTGGCCTGAGCGGCAGCCAGGCGTGCGAGGGGCACGCGATAGGGCGAGCAGGACACGTAGTCCACGTCGGCCACGTTAAACAGGCCCTTGATGGACTTGGGGTCGCCGCCGTGCTCGCCGCACACGCCAAAGTGCATGTCGGGATTGGTGGCGCGACCCTTCTCCACGGCCATGCGCACGAGCTCGAGAACCGCCGTGTCGATGGTCTCGAAGGGGTTGTCCTTCAGGATCTTCTTGTGCAGGTACAGCGGAATGAACTTGGCCTCGGCATCGTCGCGGGAGAAGCCAAAGGTCGTCTGGGTAAGGTCGTTGGTGCCAAAGCAGAAGAAGTCGGCGTGCTGGGCGATCTCGTCGGCGACCATGCAGGCGCGCGGCAGCTCGAGCATCGTGCCCACGGGAATGTTGAGCTCGACGCCCTCCTCGGCGGAAACCTTGGCGATGACACGCTCGATGACCTCGCGGGTCTGGACATGCTCTGCCGTGATGGAAACGAGCGGAACCATGATCTCGGGGCGTGGGTCGACACCCTCCTTGATAAGGCGGGCAGCAGCCGTGGCGACGGCGCGAACCTGCATGAGCGGCAGATCGCTAAAGACGACGGACAGGCGCACACCACGCAGGCCGAGCATCGGGTTGGACTCGACCATGCCGTCGATACGACGCAGGCGGGCACGCAGGGCGGCAAGCTCTTCCTCGCTGGCGCCAGCGGCTTCCTTCTTAGTGATGGCGACCTCAAGCTCGCGAGGATCATCCAGGAACTCATGCAGCGGCGGATCGAGCAGGCGAACGACCACATCGCGGCCGGACATGGTCTTGAACATCGCCAAGAAGTCCTCGGTCTGAACCTTGAGCAGGTCGGCCAGGGCCTGCTGCTTCACGGCCTCATCGTCAGACAGGATAAAGCTCTGGATGATGTTCTTGCGATCGCCCAGGAACATGTGCTCGGTGCGGCACAGACCGATGGCCTCGGCGCCAAACTCGAGCGCGAGCGCAGCATCCTCGGGGTTGTCGGCGTTGACGCGCACGTGGTTGGCGTGACCGTCGGTCTCGTCCAAACGGATCTCATCGGCCCAAGACAGGATGGTGTCCAGGTCGCCGGTGAGCTCTGCAGAGACCAGGTCGACCGCGCCGTCGACGACGATACCCTGGGTGCCGTCGATGGAGATGACATCGCCCTCGCGCAGCACGCGGTCGCTGCCCTCGATGCGCACGACCTTCTCTGCCGCGTCAATGTGGAAGCGCTCAACGCCGCAAACGCAGGGCGTACCCATGCCGCGGGCGATAACGGCGGCATGGCTCGTCTTGCCACCGTGGCTGGTCAGGATGCCCTCGGCGGCGACCATGCCCTTCAGGTCGTCGGGGTTGGTCTCCCAGCGAACCAAAATGACTTTATGCCCCTCGGCGGAACGTGCAACGGCGTCATCGCTCGAGAACACGACCTCGCCCACGGCGGCACCGGGGCTGGCGTTCAGACCGCTGGCCAGCGCCTCGTACTTCTTGGAGGCGTCGAACTGCGGGTGCAGGAGCTGGTCGAGCTGCGCGGGATCGATGCGGCTCACGGCCTCCTCGCGGGTGATGAGGCCCTCCTCGACCATCTCGATGGCGATGCGCAGGGCGGCGGTGGCGGTGCGCTTGCCCACTCGGGTCTGGAGCATCCAGAGCTTGCCCTGCTCGATGGTGAACTCGATATCGCACATATCGCGATAGTGATCCTCGAGCGTCAGGAACACGCGCTCGAGCTCCTCGCCTGCGGACTCGAGGCCCGGAGTGTTCTTGAGGTCGGCGATGGGCTCGGTGTTGCGGATACCGGCGACGACGTCCTCGCCCTGGGCGTTCACCAAGAAGTCGCCGTAGAACTCCTTGGTGCCATCGGCCGGGTTGCGCGTAAAGGCGACGCCGGTCGCGGAGGTCTCGCCCTTGTTACCAAAAGCCATGGCCTGAACGTTGACGGCGGTACCGAGCTCGTCGGAGATACCATGCTGCTTGCGGTAGATGCAGGCACGCTCGTTCATCCAGCTGCCAAAGACAGCCTGGATGGCAAGGCGTAGCTGAAGCTCCGGGTCGTGCGGGAAGACGGGCTTGCCGTCAGCGACCTCGAGCTCGGGATACAGGGCAGCCTCGACGTTCTCGGAGAAGATGCCCTTGAAGGTCTCGACGAGTTCCTGCAGGTCCTCGGCCGAAAGCTCGGAATCGACGCGAACGCCGGCGACCAGGCGTGCCTGGGTCAGGGCGTTCTCGAACAGGTCGGCGTCAACGCCCATGACGACGTTGGAAAACATCTGGATAAAGCGGCGGTAGCTATCCCAGGCAAAGCGCGGGTTTTGCGTCTGGGCAATAAGACCCTGAACAGAGTCGTCGTTGAGACCCAAGTTGAGGACCGTGTCCATCATACCGGGCATGGAGAACGGAGCGCCCGAGCGGACCGACACGAGCAGCGGATCGGAGGCGTCGCCGAGCTTTTTGCCGCAACGGGCCTCGAGGTCTGCCTCGGCGGCAACGATCTCATCGAGTGCGCCTTCGGGCCAGACGTTGCCGGCACCGGAGTACTCGACACAGGTCTGGCAGGTAATAGTAAAGCCACCGGGAACCGGCAGGCCGATACGGCTCATCTCGGCAAGGTTAGCGCCTTTTCCGCCAAGCACGAAGTTCATGGACTTGTCGCCCTCGGTGACACAGGTGCCCTGGGCGTCGGTTCCAAAACGGTAAACCCTCTTGCAATCGCTCACGATACTTCCCCTTCCATGCGCTCTCGCACACGACCGTGGTAACGAATCGACCCACCGGATGCGGGCCGTGAGGGAACTATACGGCGCGTTTTGGGCAGGCTTGAGCAGAGGGTGCGCGGTTTGGTAAACGTGCTAAAACTGGCGGTAAACGGTAGGTAAAGGTGGTTACCTTATGAAGATACCACTACAAGGAAAATGCAGGTCGGATGCGATGTTTTTGCTAAATCGCTTTACCGTTTATCAGCATTATTTCCAAGTATTCTCTTTGGGTAGCTAAAAGAGCCCCGTCCCAAATTAGCTACCCAAACAACCTTGTCCCAAGTGAGCTACTTTTGTTGAGCGCGGCGGGCGGCACGGCGGGCTCTTGCCTCTTGAATCTCTTCGAGGTGAGCAATGATCTCGGCAGCGCTTTCCTCGATGGCCTTGCCATCGGTACGCACTACAAAGCAGCCCAGGCGTTTCATGAGCGCGCGGGCTTCCGCAAGCTCACTACGCACGCTCTCGGGTTCGGCATAGGAGCCGGCAACGGCACGGGCGTAATCATCGCCCAAGCGGCTATCGCGAATTTCGGAAATCACATCGACGGTCGAAATCAGACCAAACAACCGCATCGGGTCGACCTCGTAGATCGACTTAGGCGGCTCCATACCATGCGCTAACGGAACATTGGCAACCTTGTAGCCCTGATAGGCCAAATACATCGACAACGGCGTCTTGGACGTGCGAGATACACCCAGCAGCACGATATCGGCACCCGACAGATCGTCACAACCACGACCGTCATCGTGCTCAACGAAATACTCCATAGCCTCGATACGATGGAAATAGCGGTCATCGGTCTTGTGAATCACGCCCGCAACGCCCTTGGGCGGCACACCGAGGAGCGACGACAGCACGGCAAGCGTCGGGCCGATCAGGTCGACCGAACGGATATGCAGCATGCCCAAATAGTCGAGCACGCGAGCGCGAAGCGCCGGATCGACAATGGTGTGGAACACGGCGATATCGCGATGGTCTGCATCGACACGCGATCCCACAAACGATTTAACCTGCTCCACCGAGGTCACCTTGGGCAGGCGCAAGAGATGAAAAGCCCCTTCATCAAATTGCCCGGACGCCGCAAGCACCACCTCACAAGCGGTATCACCGAGCGAGTCGGAGATAACGATGACGGTGGGACGAGCGGTGACCAGGCAATCCATGCGGGGCTCCTTTTGCGCTTATGCGCAGGCTGGCTTACTTTTTGCGGGCAAGCTCACCGATGTTGGCGATGCCGGAGAAAACGGCCTCGAAGCGGTTGAGCAGCTTAAGGCGATTATCGCGAAGCTGCTCGTCCTTGTCCATGACCATGACCTCATCGAAGAAACGGTCGATGGGCGCGCGCAGGGCGGCGAGGGCGGCAAATGCGGCCGGGTAGTCCTCGGCAGCAAGGGCGGCATCGACAGCGGTCTGAGCAGCCTCGGAGGCGTCGGCGAGCGCGAGCTCGACCTCGCCCATCAGGCTGCGGTCGTACTCCGCACCCAGCTCGGGCTTGGAGATGTGCGCGGCACGGGCATAGGCGGTAGCCAGGTTGTCAAAGGTCTCGGCATCATTCTTGCGGGCCTCGTCGAGGGCGGCGCAGCGGGCGAAGAAGATGGACGGGGCGATAATGTGCACCGCGGAGACGGCGGCAACGGTATCGGCCGGGATCTTTTCGTCGCGGGCCATGCTCACCAGGCGGCCATGGAAGAAGTCACGAACCTGCTGGGCGACCTCGGCGGCGTCGAACTCAATGCCCTGCTCGCTGTAAAGCTGCAGAGCAAAGTCAATCAGCGACGTGGGGTCGATCGGCAGACGGTCGCGCAGAATGTTGATGATACCGATAGCGGCACGACGCAGCGCGTAGGGATCGGAGGAGCCGGTCGGGGGCTCGCCGATGGCAAAGATACCGGCGATGGTATCGAGCTTGTCGGCGCAGGCCACGATGCAGCCAGCGGTGCCCTCAGGCAGCTCGTCACCGGCAAAGCGGGGACGATAATGATCGCGAATGGCGTGGGCGACCTCGTCGTTCTCCCCCATCGCGGTGGCGTAGTAACCGCCCATCACGCCCTGCTGGCTCGTGAACTCGACGACGGCGTTGGACACCAGGTCGGCCTTGCACAGGTGCGCGGCGCGAGCGGCGTCGGCGGCAAGATGGGCGCCCAGATGAGCCTCGCGGGCAATAGCGAGCGCGAGCTGCTCAATGCGCTCGGACTTGGCGAGCACGCTGCCGAGCTTCTCCTGGAAGGCGACCTTGGCCAGGCGCTCACGGAACTCGTCGAGGGAGATCTTCAGGTCCTCCTCGTAGAAGAACTTAGCGTCGTCCAGACGGGCACGCACGACGCGCTCGTTGCCGTCGATCACGCGCTCGGCATTCTCGGGCTTGCTGTTGGAGACGACCACGAACTCACGCGTCAGCTTGCCCTCGCCGTCATAGATCGGGAAGTAGCGCTGGTTGGTGAGCATGGACTCGCAGATGATCTCGTGCGGGACCTTGAGGAACTCCTCATCGAAGGTACCGACGAGCACCGTCGGCCACTCGCAGAGATTGATGACCTCCTCGAAGACCTTCTTGGGCGTATCGACATGGCAGCCGGGACGGGCAGCCTCGACCTCGGCGATACCGGCGAGAATCACCTCGCGACGGCGCTCGGCAGAAAGCACGCCGGCGTCCTCGAGCACCTGCTCGTAGACGGCGGGGCTGGCGACAACGTGGTCACCGGGGCCAAGCACGCGATGGCCGCGCGTGGTGTTGCCGCTCGTCACGTCGGCAAACGACACGGGCACAACATCCTCGCCCAAAAGGCAGCAGATCCAGCGGACCGGGCGCACGAAGGTGGCGTGCTCGTGGCCCCAGCGCTGACTACGGTAGTTGGGCCACTGCAGGCCGGCGATGGTCTTCTCGCACAGAGCGGTCAGAATCGGCGTAGCCGGTGCGGAAGGAATGTTCTTCTCGGCAAAGACGTACTCACGGCCGTCGGTGTCCTCGCGACGGACCAGATCCTCGGCAGCCACACCGCACTTGCGGGCGAAGCCCTGGGCGGCCTTGGTGGCGTTACCGTCAGCGTCGAAGGCGATGTTGGCCGCAGGGCCACGCTTGACCTCGTGAACCTCATCGGTCGCGGTGGCGACGTCGGCAACGAGCGCAGCCAGGCGACGCGGGCTCGAGATCACGCGGACCTCGCCGTGGGCCAGACCGGCCTCGTCGAGACCCTTGGCGATCATGGTGCCAAGCTGCTTGACGGCATTGTTCAGCGGTGCGGAGGGCATTTCCTCTGTACCGATCTCAAACAGGAAATCCTTAGCGTCTGCCATGGCTTACGCCACCTCGCCTTCCTGGTCGGCATTCTCGTTGACTCCGGCGACCTCGGCCATATAGGCCTCGCAGCACGCCTTGGCGACGGCGCGGACGCGCAGGATGTAATTGGCACGCTCGACCGCGGACAGCGCGCCGCGGGCATCGAGCAGATTGAAAGCGTGGCTGCACTTCATGACGCAGTCGTATGCGGGCAGCGGCAGCTTGCGCTCCAGGCAGGAATGGCACTCGGCCTCGTAGTCGTCAAACTTCTGACGCATCATCTCGACGTTGGCGACCTCAAAGTTATAGGCACTGAACTCGCGCTCGTTCTCGAGGAACACGTCGCCGTAAGTCATGGGCGTACCGTCGGGCAGGTAGCTCCACACCAGGTCGTAAACGGAGTTGACGCCCTGGGCGTACATGGCGATACGCTCCAGGCCATAGGTGATCTCGACGGGCACGGGGTCGACCTCGATACCGCCCACCTGCTGGAAGTACGTAAACTGCGTGACCTCCATACCGTTGAGCCAGACCTCCCAGCCAAGGCCCCAGGCGCCCAGGGTCGGGCTCTCCCAGTCGTCCTCGACAAAGCGAACGTCATGGTCGTTGGGGTCCAGGCCAATGGCGGCAAGAGACCCCAGGTAGAGCTCCTGTGCGTTGACCGGCGAGGGCTTGATGAGCACCTGGAACTGATAGTAGTGCTGCATGCGGTTAGGGTTCTCGCCGTAGCGGCCGTCGGCGGGACGGCGGCAGGGCTGCGCATAGCAGGTGCGCCACTCGGCGGGACCGAGCGAGCGCAGCGTGGTCGCGGTATGGAAGGTACCGGCACCGACCTCGGAGTCATAGGGCTGCATAATGACGCAGCCCTGCTCGCCCCAGTACTGCTGGAGGCGCAGGATGATGTCTTGGAAGGAAAGCGATGAAGCGTTCATGCCTCTAATATCCCCTCGTCGAAACGATTACACGGTTAGGTACTGTACTATAGCGGTTTTTAGTCGATAGCGCCGATGCGGTTGAGCGGCCAGTAGCGAACGAGTGCAACGGCCATTAAGTCGGAGCGGTCGACCGGCCCAAAATAGCGGGAGTCGGCTGAGTTCTCTCGGTTGTCGCCCATCACCCACACACACCCGTCGGGGACGGTGTAGGGATAGCTCACCTGGACGCCGGGCGCTTGGACCGAAAGCGGCCAGCTCATGCCCGCCGTATAGTCCTCGTCGAGCGCTTGGCCGTCAACGACCACCTTGCCGTCCTGCAGGTCGACCGTCTGGCCGGCCGTGGCAATAACGCGCTTGACAAGAATATCATGCTCGGAGGTGCCGTCGGGGTTGTGAAACACCACGATATCGCCCTGCTTGACGGGCTGACCGAGCTCGAGGCTCACCTTTTGCGCCAGGATCTGGTCGCCAATCTCAATCGTGTCCTCCATAGAACCGGTGGGCACCACAAAGGGCTCGACCACAAAGGTGCGGATCAGGAAGGTGGCCACAAGCGCGATCGCGATGACCGCGATCCACTCAAAAGCGCCCCTCAACGCGGAATGCTGCGATGGAACCATACTCACTCCTCGCTCTGCGAATACGAAGCGTCAAGGATCTCCTGCGCGTAAGCGCGCTCCTCGGGCGTGAGCCGCGCAGTCTCGATCAAGTCGGGACGCCAGCGGCAGGTGCGCTCGATGGCGTTCTTGCGGCGCCAAGCGTCAACCTTGGCGTGGTCGCCACTCACGAGCACAGGAGGCACGCCCTCGCCGTTGAACTCGGCGGGGCGGGTGTACTGCGCATACTCGAGCAGGCCTCCGTCCTCAGCGGTCGAGAACGACTCGTCGACGTTGCTCATCTCGTCACCAAGGGCGCCGGGGATCAGGCGTACGACGGCATCGGCAACGACCATAGCGGGAAGCTCGCCGCCCGTGAGCACGTAATCGCCGATCGACAGGCGCTCGTCGGCATACGCATAGGCACGCTCGTCGACACCCTCGTAACGGCTGCACACAAACAGCAGGCGCTCGCTTTTGAGCAGGCGCTCGGCCACATGCTGCGTAAAGGGCTCGCCGCACGGGGTGAAGAACACCACCGTCGGCTTGGGGCCCTCCGCGCTAATGGCCTCGATGGCCTCGGCGATAGGCTCGACCTTCATGAGCATGCCCTGCCCGCCGCCGTACGGCTCGTCATCGACGGTACGATGACGGTCGTGCGTCCAGTCGCGCAGGTTATACGCCTTAAAATCAAAAAGGCCGGCCTTGCGGGCGCGGCCCAAAATCGATGTGGACATGACGGGCTCAAACATCTCGGGAAAGACCGAAAGGGTCTCGATCAGCATGTTGTCCTCCCTACTTGTCCATATCGATCAGGCCGTCCATAACGTGGACGGAAATTGTTCCTGTGTCGGGAAGATCGAGCACAACCTGCTCGATCACGGGAATCAGTACCTCGCCGTACCGATCGCCCTCGACAACCCAAACATCGTTAGCGGGCGTCGACATGATCTCGACGATCGTGCCGAGCGAACCGAAGCGCTCGTCGACCACCTCGCGACCCATCAGATCGGTATAGGCGACGTCGAGTGAATCGAGCTCAAAGTCGTCACGATTTGCCAGCACGTAGCATCCCGTGATGCCCTCGGCGGCCGTCAAGTCGTCAATGCCCTCAAACGAGACCAGATCGCCATCGCCCGTATCGGAGACGGACACGACCGTGCAAAAGCGGTCGCGCTTGAGCGCCGGCGGCGTCAGGGCGACGCGCATACCCGGCTCTAATACAGAAGGAAGCCCCCGCAGCGGCTGCGCGAGGACCTCCCCCTTCCTTCCGTGCGGCTTGACCACACGGGCGATGTTTTTGTACTGGGACCTCAAGGTCCTAGCCCAGAACCTCTACCTCGACAGCAGTGTCGAGGCGAGCGGCCAGTGCACGGGCGAGCGTGCGAATGGCCTTGATGGTACGGCCACGACGGCCGATGACCTTAGCGACGTCATCCTCGGCGACAGAAACCTCAATCGTAGAGGCGTCATCACCATCGATGACCTCAAGGCTCACGGAATCCGGGTCGTCGACGATCTGAACAACGAGATATTCGACGAGATCGGCGATGCGATCTGAGAGCATTGCCTCACCCTCGAGCTGTGCAGCGTCAACCTCAGGCACGATTTACTCCTCGGCGCCCTCAGCGGCCTCAGCGGCAGCCTTAGCGGCCTCGGCCTCTTTGGCGAGCTGCTTCTTGGACTTCTTGACGACGGTCTCGGTCTTCTCGCCCTCGTTGGCGGCCTTGACCAGAGCGGCGACGGCGTCGGTGAGCTGAGCGCCCTTGGACTGCCAGTCGGCGATCTTCTCGAGGTCGAGGTTGATGGTCTTGGGGGCGGTCATCGGGTTGTAGCGGCCAACCTCCTCGATGATACGACCGTCACGCGGGGCGCGGGAATCGGCGACGACGACACGGTAGTACGGACGCTTCTTAGCGCCGTGACGAGCAAGGCGAATCTTGACTGCCAAAGGAAACTCCTCCAACCAAGCAGCTTTAGGCTGCAACTACAAACAAACAGTTGAACATAATACGCCATCGACGCGGGCAGGTGAAGTCCGTGAGACCAACTTCTTCGGTGTAGTCGAGGGCAAATCCATATCTTAGACAAGAATTCGGGATTTGCAAGCACATACACGCACCCCACATGAGCTGCGCGGTATACTCATGACATGGAAAGACGCGAACATACATACGGTTATGAGGATGCCATGGGCGTCACGCCGCCTCCCTGGACGGGTCCGGCGGTGGGCCTCATGGACCTCGATGCGTTTTTTGCGAGCGTGGAGATGCTCGATCATCCCGAATGGCGCGGAAAGCCGCTCATCGTGGGCGGAGACGCCGATTCGCGTGGCGTCGTGTCCACATGTTCGTATGAGGCACGTCGCTTTGGCGTGCACTCTGCTATGGCCTCGGCCGAGGCGCGGCGCTTGTGCCCGCAAGCCATTTGGACGCACGGGCACTTTGATCGCTACCGCGAGGTGAGCGCGCAGGTCATGGCGATTCTTGCCGAGGAGACGCCGCGCGTTGAACGCGTATCCATCGACGAAGCCTTTATCGATATCACACCGGGTCGCTTTGCGCCCGAGGACCCGCTGCTGGTTGCACGGCGTATAAGCGACCGTGTGGAAGCGCTGGGAGTGACATGCTCCATTGGCGTGGGCTGCAACAAGACGGTCGCAAAGATCGCAAGCGAGCGGGATAAGCCGTTTGGGCTGACCATCGTGCGCCCCGGAACCGAGCAGCGCTTTTTGGCCGCGCTGCCGGTATCTGCCATGAGCGGCATCGGGCACTCGGCCGAGGAGCGACTGCGCCGTATGCGCATCTACACGCTCGGCGAGCTGTCGCGTGCGCCGGAGTCGACGTTGGCCTCGATTTTTGGCGTCAACGGCGAGCGTATGCGCCAACGTGCGCTGGGTCTCGAGATTTCCGAGGTCACGAGTCTGGATGAGGAACGCGAGGTCAAATCGGTGAGCAATGAGCGCACCTTTGCGAAGGATTTGACCGAGCGCGAGGATATCGAAGCGGCGATCGCGCTGCTGGGCGAGTCGGTCGGTCGCCGTCTGCGCCGGCAGGGGCTTACGGGCGGCACCGTGACGCTCAAGCTCAAGTATTCGTATGGCAGCGGTCGCACGGCACAGCGCAGGCTTCCCCACCCCACCGATGACGAGAATATCTTTGTGGCCGTAGCGCTCGAACTGCTCGACAACATCTGGCAGGAAGGCATGCACGTGCGCCTGGCCGGCATCGGCATGAGCGACTTCAACCACCAGGGCGGCATCCAGACCGACCTATTCTGCGAAGTCGACGACCGTGGAGCCCAATCCAGCGACCGCCGAGACCTCTCCGTCGCCATCGATGCCGTCCGAGACAAATTCGGCGACACCGCCCTATCCTTCGGCCGCCAATCCCGCTTCAACGATTAGCTACATTTTGGCAAAAAGAAAGCCGGGCAGCTGCAGATGTTGCAACTGCCCGGCGAAATGCGCGAGGGTAGCTAAAAAAGCCCCGTCCCAAATTAGCTACTAGAGGAGGTTGAGGGGGAGTTGGGGGGCGTCGCCCCAGAGCTTTTCTAGGCGGTAGAAGTCGCGGGCTTCGGGGGTGAAGACGTGGACAACGACCGAGCCGTAGTCCATGAGCATCCAGGTCTTCTGCTCGCGGCCCTCGATGGAGAACGGGTGCTCGCCGCAAGCCTCGGCGACCTTCTCCTCGATCTCGTCGACAATCGAATCGACCTGGCGGTTGTTGGTACCGGTGGCGAGCACAAAGTAGTCGCACACGTCGGAGAGCTCGGTCAGGTCGAGCACCTGCACGTCCTCGCCCTTCTTGTCGTAGGCGGCCTGCGCGGCGGCGCGGGCAACGTCCTCGGCGGCGACTCCGCTCGCGGACAGCGAGGCAGCGGTGCGGTCGGACGTGGCAACGAAGCTCTTGTGCTCCGCATCATCAAGAATCTGCTCGTCAGTCATGGTCTCGTCGGCCATGGAATACCTCTTTCTAGACAGCCCGAGCTAGCGCAGCTGGGCGTAATGGTTGTAAATCGAAATAGCCGTAGGATAAAGATAGCGTCCGGACTGGATCACATAGACCAGACCCTGCGCAAAACAGGAGAAGAACAACTCGTCGAGCGTCGACTCCCCCACCATCTTGCGTAAGCCATGGGCATAATCGCCGTGACGATTGGGCTCGATGGCATCGGCCACGAAGACCACCATATCGAGCGGCGTCATATCGCAAGCGCCCACGGTGTGACGGTCGACAGCCTGAAAGACCGCCGGCGAAAGCTCGGGAAAGAGCTGTGGAAGCTCATAAGCGGCAACCGGTCCATGCAACAGCGGCGTGGCGGCCGAAGGCGAGCCGGCGACCTTAATACCGTAGTGCAGCGCACGGGCCACCAACTCATCGTCGGAGAGGACCTTATCCCAGTCATGGATCAGGCCTGCAGCGGCGGCATCAAAGCGATCGACACCATACACCTCCGCAAGATGTAACGCAGTCTCGGCAACACCTAACGAATGGACATAGCGCTTGCGCTTGTCCTTCATGCGAACATCGAGCAGCTCATGAATGCGCTTGAGCAGCGCGCGCTCATCGCCCTCAAACGAATCTTCAACGGCCAACGTTGACCCCCATCACTCAAAATCTTCTTGGCCCAGATCGGCATACAGGCCGCGTTTGCGAATGTAGCCGAGCACGGACTCGCTCGTAAGATAGCGCGCACTCATGCCGCGGGCAACCCGCTTGCGAATGTTGGTCGAGCTAATCGCCAGCGCCGGAATCTGGATATAACGCACGTCGAACGGCAAGCCCGACTCTTTGATCCGCGCGCGAGCCGTATCGATATCAAAGCCCGGACGCGTCGCGGCAATAAAGGTTGCCAGCTCGGCAATCTCATCAGCATGATGCCAGGTCACAATATCGATAATCGCATCGGCACCCGTAATAAAGTAGAGCTTTACCTGTGGCGGGTAAAACTCGCGCAGGGCGCGCAGCGTATCGGCAGTATAGGTGACACCGGCACGATCGATTTCGAACCGGCTCGCCAAAAAGGCGGGGTTCGCGGCAGTCGCGAGGACCGTCATGGCATAACGGTCCTCGGCCGGCGTCACCGGTTTGTCGAGCTTAAAGGCAGGAGAGCCAGCCGGCATAAAGAGCACGGCATCCAAGTCGAGCGACTCGCGCGCCTGCTCGGCGGTCACCAGATGACCGTAATGGATCGGGTCGAAGGTGCCGCCCATGATACCAAGCCTAAACTCCCGCCCATCCTCGATGGGCAGCTCGGGCAAACCGATTCCACCGCGCAGCGACATGGCCTACTCGCCCTCCGGGGTCTCAACATCGTCAGCGACGTCCGCAGCATCGACAACCTCGACGCTCTCATCTGCGGCATCTGCCACCTCGACGACGTCAACGCCCGTATCCTCGAGCTCATCCTCGTACTCCGAGAAGTCCTCAGCGCCCTCAAAGTCAAAGGCACGCTGGCAAATGCGGACCTCGTCGCCCGCACGGCAACCGGCCTTCTCGAGCGCGTCGTCAACACCCATACGCGCAAACTTGTGCTGCAGGTAGATGACGGCTTCCTCGTTTTCCCAGTCGGTCTGGATGACCATGCGCTCGATGGCACGACCGACCACGCGGAAGGCACCGGGCTCTTCCTGGACAATGCGGAAACGCTTCTCGCGCTGCAGACGGCGGCGCTCCCACTCCTCGTCGCGCAGATCGACCGGCTCATCGGAAACCGCCAACTCGGCGCGCAGCTTAGCCACCTGCTCGCCCACGGCAAGCATCAGCGTGTTGAGGCCGGCGCCCGTCACGGCGGACACGGCAAAGAACATATGTCCGTCGTCGAGCGCGGCGCGCTTGAGATCGGCAATCTTGTCGGCCGTGCCCGGCGCGTCGCACTTGTTGGCGACGACGATCTGCGGACGCTCCGAGAGCTCGGCGCCATACTGCTCGAGCTCACGGTTGATGATGCGGTAATCCTCAACCGGGTCGCGATCCTCAAAACCGCCCGTCATGTCGACGACATGCATGATCAGCGCCGTACGCTCGATGTGGCGCAGGAACTGGTGGCCCAGGCCCTTGCCCTCGCTCGCGCCCTCGATCAAACCAGGAACGTCGGCAACGACGTAAGAATACTCACCGGCACGCACCATGCCGAGGTTCGGCACGAGCGTGGTAAACGGATAGTCGGCGATCTTGGGACGGGCGGCACTCATGCGCGCGATGAGCGAAGACTTACCCACCGAGGGAAAGCCCACGAGCGCGGCATCGGCCATAAGCTTCATCTCAAGCTCAATCCAGTGCTCCTCGGCCGGTTCGCCCAGCTGTGCGAACGCGGGCGCGCGGCGCACCGACGTCACAAAGTGCGTGTTGCCCAGGCCACCGGCACCGCCGGGCGCCACGACAACGCGCTCGCCATCGTGCACCAGGTCGGCAATCTCGAACATCGGGGTCTGCGTCTCGGGGTCGAGCTCGCGCACCACGGTGCCCATGGGAACCTTCAGGATCAGGTCCTCGCCGCTCTTACCGTTACGACGGGCACCCTGCCCGTGCGTGCCGCGTTCGGCGCGGAAGTGATGCTTAAAGCGGTAATCGATCAACGAAGACAGCTGAGCATCGGCCTGGATGACGACATTGCCGCCACGACCGCCGTCGCCGCCATCGGGGCCGCCCTTGGGGACAAATGCCTCGCGCCTAAACGACATGCATCCGGCTCCGCCGTCGCCGCCGCACACGTTAATGCGGCTGATATCGGTGAACTGTGACAACAGAATCGCCTCCTACAAAAAGAGGGAGACCCTTGAATCCTAAAACTCAAGTGCCTCCCACATATGTGCTCTATGAAGGGTGAATTACGCGTTCGCGAGCGGGCGTACGCTGACCCTGTGCTTGATACCCTTGTGGAACTCAACGGTACCGTCGACCAGCGCGAACAGCGTGTCGTCCTTGCCACGGCCAACGTTCTCACCCGGGTGGATGTGAGTGCCGTGCTGACGGACGAGAATCGTGCCCGTGGTTACCGTCTGGCCGGCATAGCGCTTCGTGCCAAGGCGCTGACCGCGGGAGTCACGGCCATTACGGGAGGAACCGAGTCCTTTTTTGTGTGCCATTGTGTATACCTACTCTTTCGTTACGAGTGTAATCTACTCGGCGACGGGAGCCTCGGCAACAGCCTCGGCCTCTGCCTTGACAGCCTTCTTGGCGCGGGACGTAGCCTGGACCTTCACGATCTTCAGCTTGGTGAGCTGCTGACGGTGACCCTTCAGACGACGATAGCGCTTACGCTTGTGGAACTTGAAGACCAGCTGCTTCTCGCCCTTGAACTGCTCAACGATCTGAGCGGTAACCTTGGCCTTGGCCAGCTTGTCGGGATCGGTGACGATCTTCTTACCATCGTTGAGGAAGATGACCGGCAGGGTGACCTTGTCGCCCTCATTGCCCTCGATCTTCTCGACGGTGATGACATCGTCGGTGGCGACCTTGTACTGCTTGCCGCCCGTGTTAACGATTGCGTACATGTTTACTTGCCCTTCATGCATCAGTTAGTGCAACAGCCGAATATAGTAGCAGGCGAAAATACCCCCGTCAACGAGTATGTGGAGCAAATCCACAAGTTCGCACAGGTATGGGGCTGACGAGTCGGCCCTCGTCGTCCTCGCATGCTTGATTCTGACGCTCGACATCGTAGGAGCAGATGGTCACGAGGTCTTGCATACCGGTGGAAACAATAGGTGCATCCACGCCCGGGGTCAAGCCCTGCAACAAAACATCAGCTGCAGAAAGCAAAATTTCCGGACGCATGGAGCCCTCGTTATCGACATGGGTGTCGAGCATGAGCACTAAATGGTCCGGGCGCTCCCCCGCCGTGAGCTCATAGCCCACGAGCGTATGGTCCAGATCCAGGCGCTTGCTCTTTTTACCACGCGCGTAGTCGATGCCATGGCCCGCGCGCAGCGTATCAATTGCAGCGCGCACCTCGTCGGCGCTCACCGGCGCCTTTGGATCCAGATGCAAGTCGATGCGATATGACAGGCGCGTGAGCTGGGCCGTCAACGCCGGCGAGCGCACGTCGATGTAGGCGGCCTCGATGGGCGCCAGATCGGCCGGAGACGCCGCGGCCAGACGCTCAAACGCCTCGTCGAGCGCGACGAACTCGGTCATGAACAGGTCATACCACTCGCAGGTCGACGACGTACCCACCGGCAGCGCTGACGAAAAGCCCACGCGCATATGCGGAGAGAAACCCTGCGTGACGGCATAGGGCAGCCCCGCACGGCGCACGATGCGCTCAATGGTATGAATTACTTCGAGATGGCCCAGGTACTTAAGGCGGTCGCGCTTGCCGTAACGGACGCGCAGTCTAAAGAGCGTGGGATTGTCGGTCAGGCGCTCACTCATGCGCGATCACCCATCAATACATTCTCGGCATGGAGCGTGGGACAGATACCGCAGCCGGTGCACGACGTGCGGGTGCAATCGGGGGTCGTGACTCCCTCGAGCGAGCGACGATACTCGCGCTCGAGGAAACCGCGCGTGCAGCCGGGGCTCACGTGCTCCCAGGGCAGACGCCAATCCAGCTCATAGGGCAGGTGCACGAGCTCGTTGAGATCGATGCCGTTTTTGGCGGCGGCTGCCTTCCAGTTATCGAGCGAGAAATGCTCCACCCAGGCGTCAAAGCGTGAGCCCGCACGCCAGGCATCGATGATGACGGGCGTCATATCGCGACCGGCGCGAGATAGCGCGGCCTCGATAAGGGAGGTCTCGGCATCGTGGTAATGAACGCGGACAGCACGGTTGCGAACGCTCGTGATAAGCAGCTTCTGGCGACGCTTGACGTCGTCGTAGTCGAGCTGCGGGCACCACTGAAACGGCGTGGCAGCCTTGGGAATAAAGACCGAAACCGAGATGGACACCGAGATGGAGCCGCGGCGCGCCTTGGGCACCACGGAACGGCCAAGCTCCAACACGTGATCGGCCAGGTTGGCGATGGCCACGATGTCCTCGTCGCGCTCACCGGGAAGGCCCATCATAAAGTAGAGCTTCATGCGGTTCCAGCCGGCCTCGAAGGCCGCCTTGGCCGCACGGTCCAAGTCCTCCTCGGTCACGTTCTTATTGATGATGTCGCGCATGCGCTGGCTGCCGGCCTCGGGGGCAAACGTCAGGCCGCCCTTCTTTTCGCCTGCGACCGACTCAGCCATATCGACGCCAAACGAATCCAGGCGCTGCGACGGAATGGACACACGAATGCCCGTATCCTCAAGGCGACGGTTAAGCCTGCCGAGCACATCGCGGATGCAGGAGTGGTCGGTCGTGGAAAGCGAAGTGAGCGAGACCTCGTCATAGCCGGTCTTTTCCAGGCCCTGAATCACCGAGGACACGATCTGGTCTGCCGAACGCTCACGCACCGGACGATACGTCATGCCCGCCTGGCAAAAACGACAGCCGCGGGCGCAACCGCGCAGGATCTCAATAGACAGGCGATCGTGAACCAACTGCGCATAGGGCACGCACGACTGCGATAGCGGATTGGTGGCGCCAAAGTCCTCGACGACGCGCTTGTACACCACGGGCGGCACATCCTTGCCCTCACGCGGCACGGTATAGCCGTGCGGCGAGCAGGGCTCGTCATGGCGCACCTCGTAGAGCGCCGGCACGTAGTTGCCGGCAACGGACGCAAGCTGCTCAACGATCTGCGCACGCGGGACTCCTTCGTCGCGCAGGCGGCGATGCAGCTGGCAGGTCTCGAGCAGCGATTCCTCGCCCTCACCGATGAGGATGGCATCGAAGAAAGCCGCATACGGCTCGGGGTTATAGACCGATGGGCCGCCGGCGATGATGATGGGGTCGTCCTCGCCACGGTCGGCCGCTAACAGCGGAATGCCAGCGAGATCGAGTGCCTCGAGGAAGTTGGTAACGGCCATCTCGTGAGGCACATGCAGGCCGACAATGTCAAACGAAGCGACCGGCGCCGCGCCCTCGAGCGACAGCAGCGGAATGCCCGCCTCGCGCATGGCGTCGCCCATATCGGGCCACGGCACATAACCGCGCTCGCAGGAAATACCCTCGGCCTGGTTGAGGATGTTGTAGAGGATGGCGATGCCCTGGTTGGGCAGACCAACCTCGTAAACATCCGGATAGATCAGGCAGCAACGGTAGTCGGCATCGGCCTTGGAAAGCGTGCCCCACTCGTGATCGATATAGCGACTCGGCTTCTCGACCTTGGCGAGCAGCGGCTCAATTAAGTGAAAACAGTCTTGGTACGGAACGCGCAACGAAAACCCCTAAGCAGCGAGATCGGATACATCCTGGTAGGACGCCATAGGACGGGTGGCGCCGGCGACCGTGGTTACCAGGTCGCGAACGCGAGAGAACGTGGCGGTGACAACCTGGTTGGCACGGCTGTAGTCGACATCGCGCTCATAGAGCGAAACGAGCGCACGGCCCATGCCATAGGTGCCCGCGGCAGCAGTGAGCGCCTTGACGGCAAACCCAATATGCGGCGTCTGCTTGACGAGCGCGCGGGTGACCGCGCGGATCACAAGACCGCCGGCAAGCACGCCCGCGACCTCGTAGCCGCGCTCGGGCTTAATGCCGCGTCCAAAGACGGCAGCGAGCTCAAAGAGCATGCCCACCTGCGCCAGCGCCATAACGGGATAATCGGCGCCCGGCAAAAACACCAGCGCACCAGTCGCCATATTGGTGAGCGCGCACGAGGTGATGATACGATTGGCCGCCGCGATGCGCATGAAGGCAAAGTTCGCCGCAAAAGCCGTTTCCTTGTCGGTGCGGTCGAGAATCCAGCGGGCAAGCGTCTCGAGCAGATACGTCTTATCGGTTGCCGCGACAACGCCGAGCATGGGCGTGGACTCCTCGATAAACGGCACCTCCACAGCAGACTCGGCAAGCACGCACACGGGCGCGCCGGCGATCACGAGCTCCTGCACGGCACTCTCCAAGCGGTCGGAACCACACGAGAGCACCAGCACCACATCGGTATCGGTCTTTGGAGCAATTCGCTCCTCCCCCAGACGCTCGACGCGCACAATGCCCGAGGTCGTCTGCGGCACAAAGGCGTCACGCACCGTCTCGGCCAGAAAGCGCGAGGCGGACGAATCCAGATAGACCGAAACGCGCACCGGCGTATCGGAATCCTTCTTAACGGACGCGCCCATCTTAAAAGCGCGGGTCAGCTTATCTACGGGAATTTTCATAGCAAACCCCTCCAGCGGTTACGCGGCGCCCGAACGATGCCGCCATATGGATTGTACGATACCCACCGTCAGCAGCTGAATCATCATCGAAGACGAACCGAAGCTAATAAACGGTAGCGGAATACCGGTAATCGGCATCATGCCGATGCACATGCCGATGTTTTCGAAGGTCTGGAACGCCCACATGCCAACGATGCCCACACACGAAAGACGCAAAAACAGTGACTCACACTTAAAGGCGACGCGAATCGTCGAAAAGATCAACAGCACGTAGAGGCACAGGAGCAAAAAGGAACCGCAAAAGCCAAAGGTCTCGGACAGGAAGGCGAAGACGAAGTCGGTGTGGAACTCAGGCAGAAAGCCGCCGGCCGACTGCGTCGCATGGCCCAAGCCCTTACCAAAGAAGCCGCCCGAGCCAACGGCGATAAGCGACTGCTGCAGGTTGTAGGCATCGTCCGAATCGGCATTATCGGGGTCGATAAAGACCGTCAGACGGTTCATCTGATACTGCTTGATGAGCACATCGTGGCCGAGCAACGAATCAAAGACCGAATCGAGCGCCAGGACGAGGGCCACCAGGCCCACGAGCAGGGCCAAGGTCGACAGCACCCATTCGCGGCGTGCACCGCTCATGCAGATGACGATGGCACCCGAGACCAGCACGACCAGGCCCGAGCCCAGGTCGCCCATGGCAACGACGGCCAAAAACGGAATGGACAGCATGCCGCAGAGCTTGACGTAGTCGCGAACGGTATCGATGCGACCGTTATACTGCGAGCCAAGCGTGGCAATAAAGAAGATGGTGATGAGCTTGGCAAGCTCAACCGGCTGGAATGTCAAGCCGATACCGGGAATCTTGATCCAGCCCGTCATGCCCAGACCGCCTGTATAGGACAGACCCGGAATCTTGGGCGAGAAGATCACGATCAGGTCGATGACGAGCAACGCCGTCGAGAAGTTGGAGATGCCGCGCAGGTCGGTACGCCACACCAGCACCGCAAGCACCGCGCCAATGCCAATGCCCAGCAGGTGGCGCGAGAATGAGGCGTCGGCCTTAAACTGTGACGCCGACCAAATAATGATGGCGCCATAGGCAACGAGCGCGACGGTAGCCAGCAGCACACCGATATGCACCTTTTGGCGAAACGTGCCGCGCGAGGCCGAAAGTTGCTTGTTGACGCGGTCCAGGCTGCTGCGAGAGCCGGTCTTGGTTGAACGGAACAGATCCGCCGGAGAAAAATCCATCGCAACCTCCTATCGAACCGAAGAATCGCCCGAGGCCGAAGAGGTATCGGGCTCGTCATAAATCACGCCGAGCACGTCGCGCGCGACATGCATGGCGGTATCTGAGCCACCGCCGCCCTGCTCCAGGACAGTAGCGATGACATACTTGGGATCATCGGCCGGTGCATAGGCGCAGAACCACGCGTATTCGTCCTCGCCGCTTTTCTCGCCCGTGCCCGACTTGCCGTATACCTGCGGCGTCAGGGTGCCAAAGTGAGCCGCCAGGGACGTCGATGCCGTGTAAATCACGTCGTGCATGCCGTTGCGAACAAGAGTCAAATCCGAATCGCTGTTGATCTTGGCCTCCAGGCGCTTCTTCTTGCCCTTGCCGTTGTATTTATAGGCATCGCCGTCGCCATCGCGCGACACTGCAGACAAAAACACGTGAGGCACGTACTGTTTGCCGCCGTTGGCAAGACCCATATAAGCGCACGCCATCTGCAGGGGCGTCACCAGAATGTCGCCCTGGCCGATAGCAATGTTGGTCATATCGCCGGCATTCCACTTGCGGTCCTCGGCAGAGGCGTCGGTAAAGTACGACTCTTTCCACTCGGCATCGGGAATACGGCCCGCGCCCTCACTCGGCAGATCAATACCGCAGGTCTTGCCTAGGCCCCAGCGACGAAAGACCTCCTGCAGGCCCTCAGGATGTTGCTCGTCATAAAAGAACGCCTTGCCCATGTCGTAGAAGACGGGGTCGCAAGAGTTGGCGATACCCGACTGCAGCGTCATGGTGCCGTGGCCGGAATGCAGCCAGCAGTACTTACCCCACGACTTGCCCAGACCCGTCCAATAGCCCGTGCAGTTGGTCGTCTGCCCCGACGTGTAGGTTCCAAACTCAAGACCGGCCAGTGCCGAAAGCGGCTTGATGGTCGAGGCCGACATGTACTGTCCGCTAATGGCGCGGTTGAGCAGCGGGTGCGAACCCTTGTCATCATTAAGCTCGGTCCACACGTCATTTGAGACGCCGCCGATAAAGACGGAAGGATCGAACTTGGGCTGGCTCGCCATGCCCAGGATTTCGCCATTGTTGGGATCGAGACACACCACAGCGCCGTTGCCAGCATTGCTGTAGCCAGTGGTCTTGGCAAGCTCGATGGCGCTCGCCAGCGCCGTCTCACAGGCCTGTTGGATCTTAAGGTCGAGCGTGAGCTTAATGTCGGAGCCGGCCTTGGCGGGCACGGCGCCGGCCTGACCGGTCACATTGCCCGAGGCATCGACCTTGACGGTCTGCTCGCCACGAATACCCTGCAGCAGGTTTTCGTAGTAGCTCTCAACACCCGCCTGGCCCACGATATCGCCCGACTGGTACGTAATCCGGCCAGCAGAAGCATCATCATCGCCAGAGGTTTTCTTATTCTGGGCCTCGAGCTGCTCGGAGGTAATGGTGCCGGTATAGCCCAAGATATGGCATGCCGTCTCGCCATATGGATACTGGCGCTCGGTACGCTCGGCAATCTTGACGCCCGGGAACTCGCCGGCGTGCTCCTGAATATAGGCAACCGTGGAGCGACGGACGTCCGTCGCGATGGTATGCAGGCTCTGGGCGCCCTCGGAATTGTCCTGGATATTGCGCAGAACCGCCACGTAGGGCATGCCGAGCACATTGGCAAGATGGCGAACCAGAACCTCATCCTCGGCAAGGTCGCGGTAGGCCACGACAGCAAGTGAGGGACGGTTCTGGACAAGCGCCACGCCATTGCGGTCGAGGATGCGGCCGCGCACAGCGGGTGTGGTAACGGTGCGCGTCTGATTGCTATTAGCCTGCTTTTCGTAATAGTCCGACGAGACCATCTGCATGCCCCACAGCTTGACGGCAAGCGCCGCAAACATCGCGCCCACACCCGTGGTGAGGATGGAAAAGCGGCCCTTAAAGGCGGTCGCCGCGGTATTGCCCTCGCCCTCGGTGGCGCGCGGGGCCGTTCCATGCTGCGTATCGTAGGTAAAACGGGAATCGCCGCGACGCATGATGACCAGCGCGACCACGATGGCCACAACCAGCACGATACCGGCGATAATAACCGTCATCTGGGAAGACATCTACGGGCCTCCCCTATTTGAGCTTACGGGTCTTGGGCTTAAAGCGCATGCCCGTCTGGCGTCCGCCACGTGCGGAGAATCCATAACCGGACTGCGGCACGACGCCGGACATCAAAAACGGAATGGCAACCAGACCCGTCAGGATCGAAGACGGCAGCGCATGGCCGAAGATCGCAACGACAAAGCTCGTCTCCAAACCCATAAACAGCAAGATGATGCTGTAGATCACATTAATGACGAGCGCGAAGGCGCCCACGGTGACGCCGCGCGCACTCGGGCTACCGCCCGTCTGACCGGCGGCGCTATGCACCAGGGCAAAAGAACCCACGGTCAGCAGGAGCGACATAACGCCCACCGGCACGGCAGCGGAAAGGTCATAGAACAAGCCGCTGCAAAAACCGCACACGACGGCACGGTTCGGGTCGCCCGAGAACACGCTTAGGCACACCAAGATAATCATGAAGTTGACGCGACCGCCCGCAATGGAGATCTGCGGTGCCAGGCCTGCCTGCAGCAGCACGCACACGATGGCGGCGATTACAAACGTGCGGGAGCTCATCCCCTGCTCGTGTAGATCCATGGACATGCCCCCTATTCGCTCGAGCCGGAATCGGTCGTCTCAGACGTGTCGGAACTGTCATCCGAGCTCTCGTCCTTCGTCTTGGTCGCAGCATCGCGCGACGTTCCCTGCGGCGTGCTGTTGGCCGTGCTCACGTCCTCATCCGAGGCCGACTGTTCGTCGGTCAGCGAGGTGATGACCAGCACTTCCTCGTTGTTCTCGGCCGTGGTCTGAGCGCGCACCACAATGGTGTAGTACACGTCGTTTGCCGATTTCTCAAGCGACGAGACGGTGCCGAGCGGAAGGCCCTTGGGGAACACACCGCCAATGCCCGAGGTCACGATGATGTCGCCAACCTTAACGTCGGAATCGACGCTCACATACTCAAGACGCAGCGTGCCGTCAGCCTGACCCTGCAGCATGCCCTGGGCGCGCGTATCCTGCACCATGGCGGACACGCCCGAGTTCTCGTCGCCAATCAGGCGCACGGTGGACGTCTTGGCCGAGACTTCGATGATCTGGCCTATGACACCGGCAGAACTCGTCACGGGCATGTTAATGGTAAGCCCGTCGGCAGAACCCTTATCGATGGTAACGGTCGAGGTCCAGGCATCGCCCGAAGCGCCGACGATACGAGCTGCAGTGGACTTGAGGTTGTAGGTCGACTGCAGACCGACCAGACCCTCCAGTCGCTCGGCGGTCTTTTGAGCCTCGGAGAGCTCGGCGACCTTAGAGGTCAGTTCCTCGTTTTGCTTCTTAAGCTCGTCAAGCGTGTCCTGTGACGCCGTAAGGTTAGAGAACACGTTACCGATCGCATTGAAGGGAGCCGCCACAGCCGAGCCCAGAAAACGCACCGGCGAGGTAATCGTCGTCACGCCCGAACGAACGGCATGAATCGGCCCCGTCTCGCCCTCACGAATATAAAACGTGAGCAGCAACACCGAAATCAGGCTGAAAACAATCAACGGGCGCATACCCGTTGATTGTCGCTTGGTATTCAGATTTGTGGAGAAACCCGAAGATCGTGCCAAATGGAATCCACCTTTTGGAAATTAAGCATTGGTCTGGACGAAGCCGCCATCAAACGCATTGGCCTCGAGCACGCGGGCACAGCCGTTAACAACGTTATCGAGCGCCGTGGGGCTGACGTTGACCGAAACGCCGGTCTCATCGCGCAGGCGCACGTCGAGACCGCGCAGCAGCGCGCCGCCACCAGTCAGCAAAATGCCGTAGTACATAAGGTCCGAGGCAAGATCGGGAGGCGTAGCGTCGAGTGCGTCCTTGACGGCCTTGGCCATCTCGTCGAGCGGCTTGTTGAGCGCGCGACGAATCTCCTCGCTCTCGATGCGCACGGTCTTGGGCAGACCGGTGATCACGTCGCGGCCGTTGACCTCGACGTCGAGCTCGTCCTTGAGCGGCACGGCGGAGCCGACCTTGATCTTGATGTCCTCTGCCGTACGCTCGCCGATGGCCAGGTTGTAGGCATCACGAACGTGCGTAAGGATGGCCTGATCGAACTCGTCGCCGGCAATACGAATGGACTGCGAGACGACGATGCCGCCCATAGCGATAACGGCAACCTCGGTGGTACCGCCACCGATGTCGATGACCATGGAACCGGTAGGTTCCTCAACGGGCAGGTCGGCGCCGATAGCGGCGGCCATAGGCTCTTCGATCAGATAGGCCTGGCGGGCACCGGCCTGGATCGTAGCCTCAAAGACAGCGCGCTTCTCGACCGACGTGACACCGGAGGGAACGCAGACGACAACACGCGGACGCGGAGTCCACGGATAGCGCTTCTCGGACGCCTTGTCGATAAAGTAGCGAAGCATGGCCTCGGTAACATCGAAGTCGGCGATGACGCCGTCCTTCAGGGGACGAACGGCCACGATGTTGCCGGGCGTACGGCCGAGCATGCGCTTTGCCTCGATACCGACCGCCAGGATGCGCTCGTCGTTCTTGTCGATGGCGACAACAGAGGGCTCGCGAATGACGATGCCCTTGCCGCGCACGGAGACAAGCGTATTTGCGGTACCGAGGTCGATGGCAAGATCGCCCGCATAGCTACCGAAGAACATATCCATCAAAGAAAACAACGCAACTCCTGATGTGTTGGATGATTGCTGGAAAACTACTAGCTCATCATACTAGCGCAAGCCCGGCACCTCACTTGCGGTGAAGCGCCGGGCAAAGCTAAATCCCATAAGGTCACTACTGGTTGTCAGCAGCCGAGAAATCCATATCGAGCGAAGAAACGGCCCAGCCGATATGGTTGTCGGAGCGCACGAATTTGACGGTGTACTCCTGCTCGCCGCCCTTGGACAGCGATGCCTTCACCTTGGCGGTCGTCTCGGTCATGGACTGATCCATGCCCTCGACGGACACGGTGGCACCCTGCGGAATCGAGGAGATGATCATCGACTTAGCGTCCTCGGACAGGCTCGAGGCCAGGCAAGACTCGGCCTTTGCGGTGTCACCGTCGCCGGCAGCCTGGAACAGATCGGTAACAACAGACTCCTGAGACGGGAAGCCAAAGCCGCGCGTGTAGGCAAAGCCCAGACCGCCCGCGGCGATCAAAATAAGCAGAAGCAGCACGATGAAGACTTTGAGACCCGTGTGGCGATGGCGACGACGGACCTTGGCCTGCTTACGATCCTGACGGTCCTGCTGGACCATCTCGGACTCGGACAGCGTAAAGAAGCCGGTGTCCGAGGGATCGGGCATAAACTGACCGGTCGCGCCCGTAGGATCGAGAGGATCGACGGCAGGAGCGTCCATCGCGGGCGCCGGAGCCGTGGCCATAGCCGTCTGGGCAGACAGCGCGGCAAGCGAATCGTGCACGCGGGCAAGCTCATCGGCTTGCTCGGAGGTGAGCTGGTAGATGCCATCGGCAGTAGCGGCGTTAAAGGCGTCGAGTGCGTCGGAGGGACGGCCGGCGGCAGAAAGCGCCTGACCCATGCCGGCGTTGAGCGCACGCGTGTCGTCGCGGGGGCCGGCAAAGTCGATAGCCGTGCGGTAGGTCTCCACGGCATCCGCCGGGCGGCCGAGCTTAATGAAGCAACGACCGAGCTCGCCGAGTGCGGCGGCAGGAGCCGGATTGGCGCCGTCGATGGCAGCCTGACGGAAGGCGGTTCCTGCGTTGGCATAGTCGCCCGACTGGAACAGCGCATTGCCCAGGCCCAGATAGGCCTTGAACGGCGTGGCATAGGAAGCATCCTGCGTAGCAGCAGAGAACGCCTGAGCGGCCGTCGTGTAGTCGCCCACGGCGGCAAGCGCCTTGCCGCGGTTGGTGAGCAGCGCGCCGCGCTTGCCGTAGGTGCCGTCGTTGAGGGCGGCGGCATAGGCCTCGGCGGCCTCGGCATACATGCCCAGGTGCATCAAGGCGTTGCCACGAAGGTGATCGGCCTCGCCCATAATCTCATCGGGAGTCTTTGCCGCCCCAAGCATCTGGGCTGCAGCGGAAAAATCACCCGCGCGGTAAGCGGCGCGGCCCTGTTGGATCAGCTGGCTATTCAAGGAAGTCCCCTTTACTCGTGAACGATCTCGACATGGACGATCTCGTCGCCGGCACGCAGCTGCGAAATCACATCGAGACCCTCGACCGTGGTACCAAAGACGGTGTAACCGGAATCGAGGTTATGCTGGGCACCCAGGCAGAAGTAGAACTGCGAACCCGCGGAATCGGGGTCCATGGAGCGTGCCATGGCAAGGGCGCCATCGACATGGCTGTTGCGCGGATTGGTGGCAAACTCGCCCTTGATGCAGTAGCCGGGGCCACCGGTACCGGGCATGCCGTCGGGGCCCTCAAGACCGGCAGCGACGTCGGCGCCGGACATGTCGCGGGTATTGGGGTCGCCGCCCTGGATAACAAAACCGGGCACATAGCGATGGAACTTAAGGCCATCATAGAAGCCCATCGTGGAAAGCTCGCAGAAGTTCGCGACATGAATGGGAGCGCCCTCGCCGTCAAACTTGACCTTGATGGTACCCTTCGACGAGGGCGCTCCCATTCA
>CABUHO010000003.1 GCA_902491395.1 uncultured Collinsella sp. | reverse complement strand
GGTCATGCCGCCGAAGTTGAAAGGCAGATTGCCGCTCTGGCGGGTTTGCAGCGTCAACTGGTTACGCGGTTTGGTAAAACCGCGTAACTTAGTAGTTGGCTTCGTAGCCGTTGCCGTCGCCGGTGGGCTCTTCGTAGTAGTCCGAATCGCTCGAATCGCTTGAGTCATCGGAATCGTCAGAGCTGACCGATGAGGTTGCGGTACCGTTTGCGTAGTCGTCAGACGTGTTGTTGTTCAGGTCACCGATCGTGGAGCTGGAGCCGTCGGAAAGACCCATGGTGTTGGGGCCCTTGGGGTCCTTGCCGGCGTCGACACGGGCCATCATTTCCTTAAGCTCGTCCTCGTAGACAAAGACGTAGCTCACACCGTCGATCATGGTGCTGTCGTCGGCGTACGAGGGCAGGTTGGCCGAGTAGATACCGTCGACATCCATACCGCGCATGGCATTGACCGTAGCCACGATATCCTGAACGCTCATATCGGTTACGAGCATATCGGACAGCGAATTAACCAGGCCAAAAATCTTCGTGGCATCGAAGTTATTGAGAATCTGGTTGGCAAGGGCGCCAAGCACCTGACGCTGGTGGCGCATGCGCGTGTAATCGCCGTCGGCATAGGTGTAGCGGCAGCGGGCATAGGTAAGGGCGGTGGCACCGTCCATATGCTGCTGGCCAGCGGTAATCTTAATATCCAGGTGCTCGGGATCGTCAACATCATCGGTTGCGTTAATGTCGATACCGCCAACCGAATCAATCAGCGCCTGCATACCGTCGAAGCTGACCTCGGCATAGTGGGAAATCTGAACACCGCACAGCTCGTTGACCGCCTCGACCATGGCCTCGGCGCCGCCAACGGTATGGCAGGCGTTGATCTTCATGGTCTCGCCCTTGTACTCGACCTTGGTGTCGCGCGGAACGGAAATGAGCGTCGCCTGCTTTTGCGTGGGGTCGATGCGTGCCAGGATAATCGAGTCGGCACGATACGTATCCTCGCCCGGACGGCCGTCGGTGCCAAGAAGCAGCACGTAGAACGGATCCTTTGCCTCATCGGTGTCAACCAGAACCCGACGCAGATTGTCGGTAATGACATTAGAATCGCCGAGCTTGCCCATAATGGTGGCAAACCACAGGCCGGCAGCGGTAGTGGCACTCAGCAGCACGCCAAGCACGACAATGAGCGCGACGTGACGAATCGTATGGCTACGACGACGTTGGCGAGCTCGCTCGGAATAGCGAGCCACGTTATCGCGACTGTAGATCTTGGCCTGCGCACCAGTTGAGGGTCTTCGGGTGGTGGTATCCGCGAGGGGCTTTTTATTAAACATAGGCAACCTGTATTAGTAGATGACGGGATCGGGGACGGTAGCATGCTCGACGTGAGCGCCAAGCGCCTGCAGTTTCTCGACAAACTGCTCGTAGCCACGCTTGATGTGATGGATGGCCGAGACCTCGGTCGTACCGTCGGCGATCAGGCCGGCTACGACGAGGGCCGCACCGCCACGCAGGTCGGGCGAGGTAACCTGTGCACCCGAGAAGCCCTTGACACCATGAATCATGGCATGATGGCTCTCGATACGAATGTCGGCACCCATACGCACCAGCTCAGAGGCAAACATAAAGCGATTCTCGAAGATGTTCTCGGTAATGACGGAGCTGCCGTCGGCGAGGGCGGAGAGCACCATAATCTGCGCCTGCATGTCGGTCGGGAAACCGGGGAACGGAAGCGTCTGGATATCGACCGGCTTGATGCGCTCGGCGCGATTCACGTGGACGCCATCATCGGTACGCTCGCAATCGATGCCCATGAGCTCCATCTTCTTGAGCACCATGCCCAAATGGATGGGGCAAAAACCCGTGACGTCGACACCGCGATCGTCGGCCATCAGCGCGCCGGCGACGATAAAGGTACCGGCCTCGATGCGGTCGCCCACCACGCGATGGGTAACAGGATGCAGCTCTTCCACGCCTTCGATAGTCACGACGGGCGTGCCGGCACCGACGATCTTGGCGCCCATCTCGTTGAGCATGTTGGCAAGATCGACGATCTCGGGCTCGCGAGCGGCATTGTCGATAACCGTGGTGCCCTGCGCGCGCACGGAGGCCATGATGAGGTTCTCGGTGGCGCCGACACTGGCGAACTCGAGCGTGACGGTCGTGCCGCGCAGACCCTGGGGCGCACTGGCGTTGATGTAGCCGTGGGCGGTATCGAACTCAACGCCCAAGGCCTCAAGACCCAAGATATGCATATCGATCTTGCGGGCGCCCAGGTTGCAGCCGCCGGGCATGGCGATCTTGGCGCGATGGAAGCGGCCCAGCAGGGGCCCCATCACGGCGGTGGAAGCACGCATCTTGGCAACGAGCTCGTAGGGAGCCTCCCAAGAATCGACCTGAGAGGTATCGATCTCGAGCGTGTGCTCGTCGAGAACATCGATCGTAGCGCCCATGCCCTTGAGCACCTTGCCCATTACGTGGACATCGGAAATATCGGGCACGTTCTGCAGCGTCGTCTTGCCCGGCGCCAGAAGCGTTGCCGCCATAAGTTTGAGCGCGGAGTTCTTGGCGCCCGAGACGGGCACGGAACCTCCGATGGCGTGGCCACCCTCAACGCGGATAATATCCAAGGTCTACCCTTTCAAAAAGCATGCCCGGGGTGGCTGGGCCATCCCGGGCATGATGTGTTCGCAAATGGTCGAACGCTAAAACGTTTGACTATTGGGCAAGCTTGAGCTTACACCATGCGATTTCATTATAGAGGTAGGCGCGGCGTGCATCATCCTCCGACAAATTACCCAGCTTCTCTTCAAAACCTTGAATATCAGCTTTAACCTTGTCGGCGTCGACGGTCGCCAGATCGCAAGCGCGCTCGGCGAGGACGGTCACGACATCGTCCGCGACCTGGGCATAGCCGCCGGCCACGGCAAACGTGTGGTCGACAGTGCCCATGGCCTTATCGGAAACGCGAACGTAACCGCGGTCGATCGTGCAGATCTCGCTGGAGTGAGCAGGCAGAACACCAAACTCGCCATCCGTGGACGGAATCGACACAAACGCAGCGTCGCCCTCATAGGCGCAGCTAACGGGGCACACGATGCGGATACGCATAACCTACTTCTCCCCCATCTTGCGGGCGCGCTCGCGCACGTCCTCAATCGTGGAAGCATAGCGGAAAGCCTGCTCGGGCAGGTCATCGGCCTTGCCGTCGACAATCTCGGCGAAAGAGCGGACGGTATCCTCGACGCGAACGTAGACACCGGGGTTGCCGGTGAACTTCTCGGCGACGTGGAAGGACTGGGAGAGGAACTGCTGGATCTTACGGGCACGGTTGACCGTAAGGCGCTGCTCCTCGGACAGCTCGTCCATACCCAGAATGGCGATGATGTCCTGAAGGTCGGAGTACTCCTGCAGGAGCTCCTGGACCTTGACGGCGACACGGTAGTGCTCCTCGCCGACGATCGAGGGATCGAGAGCGTCGGAGGAAGACGCGAGCGGGTCGATAGCCGGGAACAGACCAAGCGACGAAATGCTACGCGAAAGAACCGTAGTGGCGTCGAGGTGCGTAAACGTCGTGGCAGGCGCCGGGTCGGTCAGGTCGTCTGCGGGGACGTAGACAGCCTGGACGGAGGTAATGGAACCCGTCTTGGTCGAGGTAATGCGCTCCTGGAGGTCGCCCATCTCGGTAGCCAGCGTGGGCTGGTAACCAACGGCGGACGGCATACGGCCCAGCAGTGCGGAAACCTCGGAACCGGCCTGGGAGAAGCGGAAGATGTTGTCGATGAACAGCAGAACGTCCTGGCCGCGATCGCGGAAGTACTCAGCGGTGGTAAGGCCGGCCAGACCGATGCGCAGACGCGCTCCAGGCGGCTCGTTCATCTGACCATAGACCAAGCATGTCTTGTCGATAACGCCAGACTCGCTCATCTCGAGGAACAGGTCGGTGCCCTCACGAGTACGCTCGCCGACACCGGTGAACACCGAGGTGCCGCCGTGCTCCTGGGCGAGGTTGTTGATAAGCTCCTGAATCAGAACGGTCTTGCCGACGCCGGCGCCACCGAACAGGCCTGTCTTGCCGCCACGGATGTAGGGCTCGAGCAGGTCGACGGCCTTGATGCCGGTCTCGAAGATCTCGGTCTTGGTGGTGAGCTCGTCGAAACGGGGCGCTGCATGGTGGATGGGGTAGAACTCCTCCACCTCGGGCATGGGCTTGCCGTCGACGGGCTTGCCCATAACGTTCCAAATTCGGCCAAGCGTCTTGGGGCCAACGGGCATCTTCATGGGCTCACCGGTATCGGTGGCGATGAGGCCGCGCTGCAGGCCGTCGGTCGAGGACATGGCGACCGTGCGGACGACGCCGCCCGGAAGCTGGCTCTCGACCTCGAGGATCGTGCTCAGATGACCGATCGGGGTCTCGGCCTCGACCGTGAGCGCGTTGTAGATCGGGGGCACCGCGCCGTCAAACTTGACGTCGACGACAGGGCCGATGATTCGCACGATGCGACCATCACCGGCAGTCGTCTTCTTGGTGGCTTCCTCGACCGCAAGCTTTACGGTGTTATTAGCCATTACTGTTCCTCCAATGCTGAGGCTCCGCCGACGATCTCGTTAATCTCGGTCGTGATCGAAGCCTGGCGCACGCGACTATACGTGCGGGTAAGGGTCGAGATGATCGCGGTGGCGTTTTCCGTCGCGGAGTGCATGGCCTTGCGGCGTGCACCCTGCTCGGCAGCCGCCGAATCGATCAGGGCCTGGTAGATGACCGTCAGGATATAAGACGGCACAAGCTTGCCGAGAACATGCTCGGGAGAGGGCACGAACTCGAACGTGGACGAGATGCGCTTAGGGGCGTCGGTCTCGTTCTTACGCGGACCGTGGGCCATAGCGATCATCTCGGGGTCGAGCGGCAACAGATGCTCGACGCGAAGCTCCTGATCCACGCGGTTCTTGGCGTGGTGGTAGACAAGCTCGACACGGTCAAGCTCACCGGCACGATACGCATCGCAGATATGAGAGGAGATCATGCGGGCCTGATTGAAATCGGGCTCAGAGGAGTTGCCCTCAAAGTGCATGACAACGTTTGCGCGGTCACGGAAATACGTGGCCGGTTTACGCCCACACGCGATGATCTCGCACTCGATGCCGTCGTTCGCCCAAGAAGCGGCGAGCTTTTCGGCCGTGCGCTCCACCGTCGTATTGAAACCGCCGGCAAGGCCGCGGTCCGAGGCAATAACGACAATCAGGCCATGCTTGACGTTCTCATGCTTCTGCAGCATGGGATCGGTGCCCGAACAGGAGGCGTCGCCGGCGACCGTCAACATGACGTCGGTCAGCGCCTCCTTATAGGGCTCGGCCTGCTTGGAGCGATCGAGGGCACGACGGATCTTGGCCGTAGAGACCATCTCCATCGTGCGCGTGATCTGCTTGGTCGTGGTAACCGAGGAGATTCGCTTCTTAATGTCGCGAAGGTTGGCCATGGGGCTTAGTTCTCCTCTGATCCAGAAACATCCGAATGGTGCTTGGCCATGAACTGCTGCTTGAAGTCGCCGATGACGCGCAAGAGCTCAGCCTTGGTGTCATCATCGATCTTCTTGGCGCGAACCTTGTCGAGCAGCGAGCCAAAGCCATTGTCCATGTACTCGATGAGCTCGGCACGGAAAGGCAGCACGTCGGCGATCTCCAGGTCATCCAGGAAGCCCTCGTTGCCAGCGAACAGCGTAACGATCTGCTCGCCAACCTCAAACGGCTTGTAACGCGGCTGCTTAAGGAGCTCAGTCATGCGGGCACCATGGGTCAGCTGCTTCTGAGTAGCCTCGTCGAGGTCGGAGCCGAACTGCGTAAAGCCGGCGAGCTCCTGGTACGAAGCGAGGTCCAGACGGAGGTTGCCGGCGACCTGCTTCATAGCCTTGGTCTGCGCGTCGCCACCGACGCGGGACACGGAAATGCCCACGTCGACTGCCGGGCGCTGTCCCTGGAAGAAGAGTTCGGACTGCAGGTAGATCTGACCATCGGTAATGGAAATGACGTTGGTCGGAATGTAGGCCGAGACGTCGCCGTCCTGGGTCTCGATGATCGGCAGAGCCGTCATGGAGCCATAACCGTTCTTCTTGGACATCTTGACTGCGCGCTCGAGCAGACGAGAGTGCAGGTAGAAGATGTCGCCAGGATAGGCCTCGCGTCCGGGCGGACGATGCAGCGTCAGCGACATCTGACGGTAGGCCACAGCCTGCTTGGACAGGTCGTCGTAGATGACGAGCACGTGGCCGCCGGGGTTGGTCTCGCTGGCGGGCTTGCCGTCCTCGCCGTTGTACATGAAGAACTCGCCGATAGCGGCACCGGCCATAGGCGCGATGTACTGCATAGGGGCGGAATCGGCAGCGGTGGCCGAAACGATGATGGTGTAGTCGAGCGCACCGTGCTGAGCGAGGGTCTCGCGGATGTTGGCAACCGTGGAGGCCTTCTGACCGATGGCGACATAGATGCAGACCATGCCCTTGCCGCGCTGGTTGAGGATAGCGTCGATGGCGATGGCGGTCTTACCGGTCTTACGGTCGCCGATGATGAGCTCACGCTGACCGCGGCCAATAGGCACCATGGAGTCGATAGCGAGCAGACCGGTCTGAACCGGCTCGCACACCGGGGTACGGTCGATGACGCCGGGGGCCTTGAACTCGATAGGACGACGGTGCGTGGCGACGATGTCGCCCAGGCCGTCGATGGGCTGGCCGAGCGGATTGACGACGCGGCCGAGCATGGCGCGGCTCACGGGGATATCCATAATGCGGCCAGTGGTGCGGCACTCGTCGCCTTCCTTGATGGAGTCGACGGCACCAAACAGAACGGCGCCGACCTCGTCACGGTCAAGGTTCTGGGCAAGGCCGAAGACGGTCTCACCGGTATCGGAGCTCTTGAACTCCAGAAGCTCACCTGCCATGGCGCTCTTAAGGCCGGAGACGCGCGCGATGCCGTCGCCTACCTCGTCGACCGTTGAAACCTCATGCGTATCGACCGTCGCGGAGAGACTCGTGAGCTGCTCCTGCAGTTTCTTGGCGATATCCTGGGCATTGAGGGTTTCGGACATTAGGCTTCACCTCCGTACGAATTAGCAGAGTTTGCGAGGGTCTCCTGCGCGATGCGCAGCTGCGTCTTGACGGAAATGTCACGACGCTCGCCGCGGGCCTCGAGCACCAAGCCGCCCACGATAGACGGGTCGACCTGCTCGATAAGGAATACCTTGCGGCCGAAGTCCTGCTCGCATTTCTTAGTGATGGTTTGACGCAGCTCGTCGTCGAGCGGGATCGCCGTGGTGACGGTCACGCCCACTACATCCTCGTCTTCCTCGGCAACATACTTAAAGGCAGCTGCCACCTTGGGAAGAAGGTCGAGCTGGTCGCGCTTGGACATGGTGTCGAGCACGGCGATGATCTCGGGGCTGGCAGAAGCCAGGCGCTCGATCATCTCGAGGTCCTCGAACACATGGTTCTCGGCCTTAGCGGCTTCCAGAAGGGAGCGCGCGTAGGTCTCGAGCACCTTGTCCTGATAGCGGCTAGTCGGCATTCAGGCTACCTGCTTCCTGGATGTAGCGCTCGATGAGCTTCTTCTGCTCGGTCTCGTCCTCGAGTGCCTCGCCAACGATCTTGGTGGCGACGGCAACGGACAGGTCGGCGATGGAGCTCGCGGCACCGGCGTAGATGGACTTGCGCTCGTCCTCGACGGTCGTATGGGCCTTGGCGATGATCTCCTCGGCCTCCTTGTGAGCAGCCTCAATGATACGGGCGCGCTCGGACTCGGCGTCCTTACGGGCCTCGAGAACGATGTCGGCAGCCTGACGACGGGCGTCGGTGACGATCGAGTCGGACTCAGCGCGCTTGGCGATAGCCTCCTGCTTGGTCTTCTCGGCCTCGTCGAGGCTCTCCTCGATCTTCTTGCCGCGCTCCTCCATGGTTTTCATGATGCCCGGCAGGGCGACCTTGGCCAGCACGATCCAGATGATCAGGAAGGCGATGAGCGCCGGGATGAACTCCGCCATCTTAGGGATGAGGATGTCCGCACCGGCAGCGCCGTCCTCGGCGAACGCGGAAACCGGCATGAGCAGCGCGGCCGCGGACGCGGAGAGTGCGATCGCGCTCTTCTGGGATGAAAGATTCATACTTGACGCTCCGTGCTATTTAACGATCAGCGCGACAACGAAGCCGATCAGAGCCAGAGCCTCGCCGAAGGCGGAGCCCATGATGAAGACGGTGAACACGCGGCCCTGGACCTCAGGCTGACGGGCCATAGCACCCGTAGCACCCAGAGCAGACAGGCCGATAGCAAGACCAGCGCCGATAACACCGAGACCGTAACCGATAACTCCCACGATTCCTCCTTTGTCGTGCGTGTCTTATTTCACGCAGGATAACCTTTTTATAACTGCCGGGCTCCATGGGTACGGGCACCGGCGGTTTAACGAATTGCCTTACCTTTAAGGCGCGAACGGAAGGCTACTCCTCCTCCGCGACCTCCTCTGCCTCGGAGACATACACGGCGGTAAGGACCGTGAAGACGTAAGCCTGGATGGCGCCGACCACAAGCTCGATCGCATAGATCAGGATGAGGATGGCAAGCCAGGCCAGCGAAGGCAGGGCGCCGACGGCGTGGGCCGCGGAAACCTGCTGAAGCAGCGGCTGCATGAACATGCTCGCCATGATGGCGAACGAGCCCATGACCACGTGTCCTGCGAACATGTTGCAGAACAGACGGACGGCGAGCGTGATGAGGCGCAGGAAGGTCGAGAAGAGCTCGACGACCCACACAAGCACGTTCATCGGGAAGCTCACGCCCTGCGGGGCGAGGCTCTTGATGTAGCCGATCACGCCGTGAGCCTTGCATCCGTAGTAGATGAAGTACACGAAGGCGAAAATGGCGAGCGCGGCGGTGGAGCCGATTGCGCCGGTGCCGGGCTTCATTCCCGGGATCAGGCCGATCATGTTATTGATCAGGATGAACAGGAAAAGCGAGCACAGGAACGGGAAGTGCTTCTTCCAGTTCTCACCCACGACGCCCTTGCCGATATCGTTCTCGACGTACTCGATGATGTACTCGAAACCGTTGACGAAGAAGCCCTTGGGAACCAGGGTCTGCTTCTTCTTGAACACGGCCAGGACGATCAGGAGCACGATCGTGGAGACGATCAGCCAAAACGAGTACTGCGTGATGCCGCAGCTCAGATCGCCCACGACAGGGGTGGAGCTGAACTCGCTGACCAGATGATTAATCTCATCAGGCAGCTTTTCAAAAATTTCCACGACTTACCTTTCGACCTCATGAGGATCTCGCAGCGCCTTGGCGACGCGAACCGTGCAGGCGGCCATAAAGGCCACGAAGCCGATCGCCTCGCCCAGGAGGAACATGCGAAATGCCTCTCCGAACAACACAAACACAACCAAGGTAAAGACGAGCAGGGCGATTGCCGAGACCGCGAGACTCACCATGCCCTTGAGCATGTCCGCATTCTGTTTATCGTCAAGAACCGGCTTGAGCGTAAAGACAAAGGGAAGGAAGGCAATTGCGCCCGCGATGGCGCCTGCAACGATAGCGAGCAGATCGGCTATCTGAAACACTGGCGTCCTCACTTTCCTTTTTAACGCTTCACAGAACAGTTCCCGCCAAACATTGGTGACTATTGTACGAGCCAATCGCTAAAGTACAACCGAAAAAGCATCGGTTAATACGCACCTGTTCGTTTTCTTAAGACCTTCTTTATGCCGCAGGTACGGTAATACGTTTTTCTCGAACCCTGCAGGGCAAAACGTCCGTTAACAGGAGTGCGCGCGGTCGCCTTTTGCTCGTTCGCGCGCACCGTTTCTTCGTATTTGCAGCCGCGGCCGTCTTAGCTCAGCGACTAGAGCGTGCCGTAGATGCGGTCGCCGGCGTCGCCGAGGCCGGGAACGATGTAGGCAGCCTCGTTGAGATGGTCGTCGATGGCGCAGGTATAGATATGCACATCTGGGTCCTTCTCGGTCAGCGACTTGAGACCCTCGGGGGCCGCGACGATGCACAGCATGCGGATGTCCTTGACACCGCGCTCGCGCAGGTAGCTGATGGCCATCTCGGCCGAACCGCCCGTGGCGAGCATGGGGTCGACGACCAGGCAGATACGCTGGTCGATATCCTTGGGCATCTTGCAGTAATACTCATGCGGCTCGTGGGTGACCTCGTCGCGTTCCATGCCGATGTGGCCCACGCGGGCAGAGGGTACCAGGTCGAGGATGCCGTCGACCATGCCAAGGCCCGCACGCAGGATGGGCACGATGGCGAGTTTCTTGCCGGCAAGCTGCTTAAACGTGGCGGTAGTGATGGGGGTCTCGACCTCGACGTCTTCCATAGGCAGGTCGCGCATGGCCTCGTAGCCGTCAAAAAGCGCGAGTTCGCGCACGAGCTGGCGGAACTGGTTGGTGCCGGTGTTTTTATCGCGCAGGATCGACAGCTTGTGCTGAACGAGCGGGTGATCGACAAGCGTCACACGGGACGCATCGTAGGTGACGGTCATGGATTGATTGCCCCTTTCGTTGCGGCCGCAAAACGGCCTTGCTGACAAGGCGTGCAGCAATGTTGCCGCCGCACGCCATGCATTAGTTTAGCGGTTTGTTGTATCAAGCAGCCCATCGCAGCCCTACTGTGCGGTGCTGAGCGAGCGCCTGACTGCATCACGCCAGCCCGCAAGGTTTTGCTCGCGGCGCTCGGCGGACATGTGGGGAAGGAAGGTCCTAACGATCTGGGCATTTTGCTCCAGCTCTTCCAGGTCTTCCCAATAGCCGACGGCAAGACCCGCCAAGTACGCGGCACCGATTGCCGTGGTCTCCACCGTCTCGCATTGCAGCACGGGGATATCCAGCAGGTCGGCCTGGAATTGCATGATGAACTCGTTGCGCGAGGCACCGCCATCGACAGACAGGCGCTCGATCGAAAGCCCCACGTCCTGCTCCATGGCGCGCAGCACGTCGTAGCTCTGATATGCCATGGATTCGCAGGCGGCACGTACGATGGTCGCACGGCTCGAGGCGCCGGTCAGACCGCACACGATACCGCGGGCATGCGGGTCCCACCAGGGAGCACCCAAACCCGCAAAGGCGGGAACGAAGTAGCAGCCCTCGTTGTCGCTAATCGAAGCGGCGAGTTGTGCCGACTCGCTCACGCTCGAGATGATGCCCATGTTGTTGCGAAGCCAGTTCATCGTTGAGCCGGCGGCAAAAATAGAGCCCTCGAGCGCATAGCTGACTTTGCCGTCCGCAGCGATACCGATGGTGGAGACCAGGCCATTCTTGGATTCGACGATCTCGTCGCCGGTGTTCATGAGCATAAAGCAACCCGTGCCATAGGTGTTTTTGGTCTGGCCGGGACGGAAACAGCAGTGGCCGAACAGCGACGCCTGTTGGTCACCTGCCACGCCCATGATGGGCGGCATGTTGGTCATGATGTCGCTCGCGACGCGGCCGTAGTCGCCCGAGCTCCAGCGAACCTCGGGCATCATGGAACGTGGAACGTCAAAGAGTGCCAGCAGGTCGTCGTCCCAATCGAGCGTATGGATATTAAAGAGTGCCGTGCGGCTGGCATTGGTGTAGTCGGTGGCAAAGACCTGGCCGCCGGTGAGGTTGTAGATGAGCCAGGTGTCGATGGTGCCAAACATGAGGTCGCCCGCCGCCGCGCTTTCGCGTGCGCCGTCGACGTTGTCGAGAATCCACTGCACCTTGGAGGCCGAGAAATACGGGTCGAGCGTGAGTCCCGTGCGGGAGCGCACCAGCCCTTCTGCGCCCTGCTCGACCAGCTCGTCGATCAGAGGTGCGGTACGGCGGCACTGCCATACGATGGCGTTATAGATCGGCTGACCGCTCACACGGTCCCAGACCACCGTGGTCTCGCGCTGGTTGGAGATGCCGATGGCGGCAATGCGGTCGGAGTGGATACCGCTCTTAAACTGGACTTCCATCATGACCGCGATCTGGCTGGCAAGGACCGCCATGGGGTCTTGCTCTACCCAACCGGGACGCGGGAAGCTGGTTTTGACGCTGCGACGTGCCTGCGCGACGATGCAGCCGTACTCGTCGACGATGGTCGCAAGTACCGAGGTGGTGCCGCAGTCGAGCGCCATGATGTAGGAACCGCCAAAGTCAAACGAGGCATCTTCCATGCCCAGGCTGCCCAGATTCAACGACATCGCTTAAACCTTTCTATTGCATCGGGTCGGACAGGACCCGTTCGATCTCTGATGCGGGAAGTGCGCCTTGGCGCAGGATCTGGAGCTCGCCGTGCTGAAATGACACGATGGTCGAGGCGTCGCGACACGGGGTCTCACCGGCGTCGACGGCAACATCGACCCCCTCCAGGATGCGACCCTCGACGGCGGCAAAGCTTGCCGGCGAGGGCGCGCCGTGCGTGTTGGCGCTCGTGCAGGCAAGGGGGCTGCCACAGGCGCGGATGAGCGCCTGCACCACAGGCGAGGCCGACGCGCGAAGAGCCACCGTGTCATCGGCGGCGCGCATAAAGGTCGGCACGCAGGGGGCTGCCTTAATCACGATAGTCAGGGCTCCCGGCCAGCATCGTCGCGCGAGTACGCGGGCCTCGTTAGGGATATCCACGCCATAGCGGTCGAGTGCCTCGGCATCATCGACCAGCCAGGCAACCGTTTGGGTGAGCTCGCGCTGCTTGAGGGTAAAGATACGACGATAGCCGGTACCGAGTGCGGGGACCGCGGCGCCGTTGACGGTGGCCTGCGGATCTCGCGGCCACGATGGGAATTCGCTTGTATCTTGGGGCACGGCGTCCGAGAAGGCGTTGACTGCCACGGCGACACCGTAGACGGTCTCGGTCGGGATCAAAGCCAGGCCGCCGCGGCCGAGCACCTCGGCCGTGCGCTCGACGGCAAGCCGATGCGGCTCGCGCGTTCCCTCGTATACCCGATAGACCGTCTGCATGTGTACGCCAGCCCCTTACGCTCTGGTGCAAGTTTGTTTACTGTGGGGCATTCTCGCACGAAACGTTCAACCTATTTGCCCAGAGCGCATGTTGGTTTGGTGAGCGGCTCTAGTAGTCGGTGAAAGTGAGGGGGTTATTGGACTGCGACGAACTTCTTTGGCCTGCCGGCGTGGCGTTCTTGGGCGGCGTAGCGCTCGATGCTGTCTATCGTTATCATCCGACGGCCGTCGACGAGTTCAACATCGAGCTTTCCGGCTTTGACCAGCGCGGTAATCCGCGGAGCGGAGACTTTGAGGTCCAGCGCTGCGTCTTTAAATGTTCGGCACGCCGCTTCCCGAGCGTCCTCGTGGTCGATTTCGACTGAAAGGGCCACGACCTCGGCCGAGCGTTCGTACCCTGCCGGAGTCAAACCGTTGTTGAGGTCGTCGGCCAAAAACGCCATCAGTGCCTCGGTGGCATGGGCAATCGCTTCTTCGCGCGTATCGCCATCGGCAAAGGCGCCGGGAATCTGCGGGAAGCTAGCGCAGTAACCGTCGTCTTCTTTTATGAGAACGCAGTCATAGGTAAATCGCTGCCTCATTTTGCCTCCAACTACCATCCAGCTTGGCGACGAATACTTGCCCATGTGCCCTTCTTTGGTCGATCGCCACCAGAGCCGTTCACGGTGACAACACGGTCACCAGAAACATACTTAGCATGACTACCGACTTGCGCGACCTTCACGAATCCATCGTGCTTGAGTAGGGCAATGATTTCCCGAAAGGTAGGGGGTTGCATGGGCCGACCTCTTTCAGCCGTCCTAATTATAAACTAATTTATAATTTTTGCTAACCAGTTAATAAATATTACTGGCGCTGTTTGGGCTCGGTGACGATGGCTCGGACGATGCGGGGGCGATCGGTGAGGTCGTGGACGATGCGCACGTCCGACAGACCCGCTTGGCGGCAGAGCTCGGCCGCAGCGTCGAGCGCGCCCTCGTAGAGCTCGCAGGCAAAGAGGCCGCCGGCGCGCAACATGTAGGGCGCCGCGTTGAGCAAGCGGCGGAAGATATCGAGGCCGTCGGCGCCACCCTCGAGCGCCAGATCGGGCTCAAAGTCCTTGACCTCGTGCGGCAGCGAGCGCATGACATCGGTGGGGATGTAGGGCGGGTTGGAGACGAGTACGTCAAAGGTGCCCCACTCTTCACGGGGAATGGAGCTCACCAGGTTCGTGAGACTGAAGGCGACCTCGTCGGACGTGAGCCCGAGCGCATCGCGATTTTTGGTGGCCAGATCGATGGCGCGCGGCTCGATATCGGTAGCGGTGCAGGTAACGTGGCCGCGTCGCTCCCAGGCAAGCGAGAGCGAGATGCAGCCCGTGCCGCAGCCGACCTCGAGAACGCGGGCGATGCGGGGCTCGGTTGGAGCAGGCGCAGCGGCATCCTGAGCTGAAGCCATCTTCTGATCGGCACACTCGATGGCGATGCCGTATTCGTCGAGCTCGGGCTCGGCGGCTTTTGCGGCTTCGGCTTCTGCTGCCTGCGCGGCGGCTTCCTCTGCCTCGCGGTCGGCCAGCTCCTCGGCATAGGCACGGCTACCGAGCACGTCGCTACCCAGCGCAGCCTCATCGGCGGCCGTCAGGTTGGCAGCACGGCGCTCGGCGGTCGCGCGTTCGTCGGCCAGCGCCGCTTCGGCTTTGCGGGCCTGCTCGACCTCATCGTTCCAAGGCAGCTCAACACGCTGACGGGCAGCAGCCTCGGGGCTCAGCACCTCGGTATCCAGATAGTTCAGGACTTCTTCGACGAGCATCTCGGTCTCGGGGCGCGGGATGAGCACGCCGGGAGCGCACGCGACGTCGATCATGCGAAACTGCGTGCTGCCGGTGATGTACTGCAGCGGCTCGCCTTTGGCGCGACGAACGACGGCCGCGTGCATGGTCTCGAGCTGGGCCGCGTTAAGCGTCTCGTCCATGCGCATATACAAGTCGATACGCGCCAGGCCCGTGGCCGCGCACAGCAGCCACTCGGCAGAAAGACGGGGATGCTCCTCGCCGCGCTCGGCCAGGTACTCCTTGGTCCACTCGAGACAACGCTTGATGGTCCAGATCTCGTTTGCCATGGGGCCCTCCCCTCTTAAGCGCCGGGCGGCGCGCGAATGTCGGAGCAGATTGTAAGTGAGGCCAGCGCTTGGCAAGGGACGATTGAAGGCAATTATCGAGAATCAGCCCAGAATTTTGCTTGGAGCCTGCCTAGAGTGTTCATTCGTCGATGTCTAAATCTGCATCCGTCAAGCTTTTGGCAAGGTTGCCCCAAAACTGACCAATATCTAACCAAATACTTGCCACATCGCTTGACGCGCGACGCATCAAAAAATGCACTGCGGCTTCTCGGACGATTTTTTGAGCAATTTTTTCGATAGCGGATATATGCCGTCAATTGCCTTAAGCAGGTAAGCAGCTCAAATGCCATCACAGCCGACTGAATAAAATATCAAGGCAATGTCACCAATGACTCCCTACGGATCATTTGACAACCAAGGAAACGCCGATGTTTTGGCAATGTCAGCGAGCGCCGCCCAGGGCGAACAAGTTGGTATGAAAAAGGCAGGGCATAGACCTTCTGGTCATGCCTTGCCTTTTGAATGACAAATTGTCGCCCTGGGCGGCGCGCAGCGTCAACCGGTCCGCCGTTCGGTAGAACGGCGGAACTTAAACTGCCTGTGCCAGCTTCTCGGCTCGCTCGGCGGCGGCGAGTGCCTCGATGACGGTGCCGAGCTGGTCGCCCAGGAGGACGCCGTTGTAGGTGGAGTTGAAACCGATGCGGTGATCGGTCACGCGGTCCTGGGGCTGGTTGTAGGTACGAATCTTCTCGGAACGGTTGCCGTGGCCGATCTGGCTCTGGCGCTCGGCACCGAGCTCAGCCTGCTGCTTCTCGAGCTCCATCTCGTACAGACGGGCGCGCAGCATCTGCATGCAGACCTCGCGGTTCTGAATCTGGGAGCGCTGCTCCTGCGACTGCACCACGGTGTTGGTGGGCAGGTGGGTGATGCGCACGGCGGAGTAGGTGGTGTTAACGCACTGACCGCCAGGGCCGGAGGCACAGTAGGTGTCGATGCGCAGGTCGGACTGGTTGATCTGAACGTCGATTTCCTCGGCCTCGGGAAGTACGGCGACGGTCGCCGTGGAGGTCTGGATACGGCCCTGGGACTCGGTCTTGGGAACGCGCTGGACGCGGTGCACGCCGGACTCGAACTTCATGACGGAGTAGACGCGGTCGCCCTCGACCTTGAACTCGATAGACTTAAAGCCGCCGGCCTCGCTGGGGCTGGAGTCGAGCACGGTGGTCTTCCAGCCGCGCGACTCGCAGAAGCGCTGATACATCTTGTACAGATCGCCGGCAAAGATGGCCGCCTCGTCGCCACCGGCGGCGGAGCGAATCTCGACGATGGTGTTCTTGTCGTCGTTGGGGTCGCTCGGGATGAGCATGTACTTAATGTCTTCCTCGAGCTGGGGAAGCTTGGCCTCGTTTTCGGAGATGTCCATCTGGAGCATCTCCTTCTCATCGGCATCGGTAGTATCGTGGAGCATTTCCTTGGCAGCCTCGATGTCATCAAGCGCGCCGATGTACTCGCGCGAGGCGGCGATGAGGTCGGACTGGTGCGCGTACTCCTTGTTGAGACGCGTGAACTCCTTGATATCGGAGGCGACGGCCGGGTCGGAAAGCTTCTTCTCGAGCTCCTCGTAGGCCTTGATGATCTTTTCGAGCTTGTCGCGCATGACGGGACTCCTTTATATGCGTGAAGGTGAAAATCGGCAGAATTGATGGGGCGCACGGCGCCACTGCGGGGGTAAGTCCAGCTAGAACATGTCGATCTTCAGATACATGCGCATCCCTTCGCGTACGGGGTACATAGTTGCGGTCTAACCCATACATGATAGCGTGCGCAGGCAAACCTGCATATAACCCGCACGGAATGAGTGGACGTAGCCGTTGGGGACGTTCCTTAACGGCTAGTCGTTTAAGAACGTCCCCAACGGCTAACAAAGGGAGCGTCGCTTTGTCACATTCTAGAGCGTTTGAAGCAGGGCGATGAGGAAGCGAACACCCTGGAGGTAGGCGCGGCGGGCGATGCGCTCGTTGGTGCCGTGGACGCCGCGGTCGCACTCGTCATCGTCGACCACAAAGGCCGAGAAGCGAATGCATTCGGGGCAAATGCGCTGGTAGTTGGCAGCATCGGTGGCGCCAATCACGGTTGAGGGGACGATGCTGACAGGAACCCCGCCCGCCGCCGATGATCCGTTTTCCTCCGTCCCCAAAGGATCGCGGAAATAGCGGGCGGCGATGGAGCGAACCGCCTCGAGGCCGGGACCACCGATGCGCGGGGACGGCGAGGGTTCGGAGCTGCCGGGGCCCAGCTCCACTTCGACACGACCGGCAAGGTCCGCCCCGGCAACCGCCTCACGGCAGCGCGCCACAACGTCGGCCACGCTCGTGCCCTCGAGCATGCGGAAGTTAATGTTGGCCCACATATCCTGCGGCATCACGTTAGCACCGGTGCTACCGCCCTCGATTTGGGTCGGTGCACAGGTGGTGGTCACGAGCGGATAGAGCTTCTTGCTGGCGAGGCAATCGCGGACAATGGCGCCCCCGTTGGCGGCAATCTCATCCGCCGTGTAGAGCCCCAGCTCGACAAGCTGCGCGGCAAGCAGATCGGTCACGCGCGTCGGCCACTCGATATCGCAGATTGCGGCGATGGCACGGCTGAGCACCTCGAGCGACGTGCCGCCGTAGGGGTTGGACGAATGCCCGCCCTCGCTACGCGTACTCAACACGATATCGGCGTAGCCCTTCTCGGCAAGGTCGGCATGCATAAGCCAGCCCTCGCCCGCGCCGTACTCGGCAGCCGAAACAATACGGTAGTCACCCTCGTCGATCAGGTATTCAAGTTCAATACCGCGCTCCTCGAGCACGCGACCGATCGCCCCCGCGCCGTACTGCGTGGTTTCCTCGTCCTGGCCAAAAGCCAGCAGCAGGGTGCGCTCGTGCTCCCAGCCGTGCACCAACGCATACTCAACCGCCTCGAGAATGCCTGCGACCTGGTCCTTCATGTCGATCGCGCCGCGGCCCCAAATGTAAGCGTCGTCCACCTGTCCGCTAAAGGGGGCATGCGTCCAGTCAGCCTCGGTGCCGGGCACCACGGGGACCACGTCCATGTGGCCCATGAGCATAACGGGCTTGAGAGTAGGGTCGGAACCGCCAAGCGTCACCAGCAGCGAATGGCCGACAAGCTCGACCTTACCCGTCGCAAATACATGCGGCCAGGCCCGCTGCATATACGCGCGCAGGTCGTCGAACGGCTGCCAGTCCACCGCCTCGGCATCCATACTCGAAATGGTCGGAAACGACAGCACGCGACCCAGGCGCTCGCATGCGCCGGCCTTGTCCAAATCGGCAAAATCATCCTCATGCGCAAAGAAGCGCCAAACCTCGGCCATGACATCCTTTCGATTGTGATGACGAGGGCCGCCCCACCGGAGCGGCCCTGCCACATAAGCGTTTGCGGTCGGTTATTTGTCCTCGAGATAACGCGAGAGGAACTCGCGGGTGCGCTGGTGCTTGGGGTTGCCGAAGAGCTCGGCCGGCGCGGCGTCCTCGAGCACCACGCCCTTGTCCATAAAGACCACGCGGTCGGACACCGTGCGGGCAAAGGCCATCTCGTGCGTGACGACGACCATGGTCATGCCGTCGGCGGCGAGCTTGCGCATGACCTCGAGCACCTCGCCCACGATCTCGGGGTCGAGCGCGGAGGTCGGCTCGTCGAACAGCATGATCTGCGGATTCATACATAGGGCACGAGCGATGGCCACGCGCTGCTTTTGGCCGCCGGACAGGCGACCAACGGCGGCGTGCGCGAACTTCTCGAGTCCCACGCTCGTCAGATGCTCCAGCGCGACCTTTTCGGCCTCGGCCTTGCTCATCTTTTTGAGCGTGACGGGCGCGAGCGTACAGTTGTCGAGCACATCCATGTTGTTGAAGAGGTTGAAGCCCTGGAACACCATGCCGATGTCCTCGCGCAGCTTGTTGATGTTGCAGCGCTCGGCCGTGAGGTCCTGGCCGTGGAACCAGATGTGGCCCGCGTCCGGGGTCTCGAGCAGGTTGAGGCAGCGCAGGAAGGTCGACTTGCCCGAACCCGAGGCGCCGATGATGGTGACGACCTCACCGGGATTGACAGCGAGGTCGATGCCCTTGAGCACCTCGAGCGAGCCGAAGCTCTTGCGCAGGCCCTCGACGCGGATAAGCGGCTCATTGGTCTGTGCGGCGGCCGCAGTGCCGGTAGTGGCGATATCTGCCATGATGATTCTCCTCGTCTTGAGCCTAGTTGGAGCTGGGCAGCGTTGCCGGGGCCTCGGCGCCGAGCTTTTTGCCAAAGGCCTCGAGCAGGCGGCTCGCCACGAGCGTCAGGATCAGGTAGACCACGAGCGCCACGCAGTAGACCTCCATCTGGCGGTAGTACACGCCGGCGACCGTGGTAGTAGCGTACATAAGGTCGAACACGCCGATGACCGAGAGCACCGACGAATCCTTGATGTTGATGATGAGCTCGTTGGTGAGCGCCGGAATCGCGTTTTTAATGCCCTGGGGGAACACGACCTTGCGCATAGCCTGCCACTGCGACAGGCCCAGCGAGCGTGCTGCCTCGGCCTGGCCGGGATCGATGGACTCGATGCCGCCGCGCAGGACCTCCATCATGTAGGCGGTGGAGTTGAGCGAGATGGTGACGAGGCCAGCGGTAAAGGTGCTCCAGATCTGGTTGGCCTGGGCGGTCTCGAAGCCCATGCCGCGCAAAACGGTGAAGCCCGCGTAATAGATGAGCAGACCCTGGACCATCATGGGCGTGCCGCGCACGATGGTGGAGTAGACGGTCGCAAAGCCGCGGCCGATACTCTTAAAGAAACGCACCAGGTCGTTATCCACGCGGTCGAACGTCTGAATACGCAGGAACACAAAGAGCAGTGCCAGGAAGAATGCGATGACCGTGCCGAAGGTGGCAAGCGCGATGGTGATCTCGATACCGCGGATAAAGAAGTCGCCGCTCTTGTAGGTCATGTAGACCAGGCTCGACAAAAAGTCGCTGGGGTTGGAATCCGAGACAATGCTCACCTGCACCAGATCGATAAACGACATGACGCAGCGGTCCACGAAAAAGATCGCCGCGATGGCGACCACGACGTAGCTGCCCAGGCGTGCGCCACGGCGGCAACGCTCGGAGGCGAACGGCGACTTTTCGCGATAGTCGCTCCAGTGCATGAGCTTGGTGACCAGCGCCGCCGCCGACACGACGAGCCAGGCCCAAAGAATCGCCCAAAGGCAATCTTGGAACACGCCCGTGGGAGCCAGGAAGCTCAGCGGCGTGGGGTTGCGCTGGCTAAACGCCAGGCCGAGCGCCGCGATAACGCTCGTGCCCAGGTACACATAACGATGGTCGGCCTTGATAAAGGAGGCCAGACGATTGACTGTTTTCATGCTGCCTCCCTATGCCGGCTGACGGTCGAGGCACGCGTCCCACATCTGGTCGCGCTCCTCCTGGCTGATGCCCTTGAGCGTCTTATCGATAAGTTTGAGCAGCTTGTCCGAGCCCTTGCGGCAGCCGACGTTTGCCGTAACCTCCTGCTTAAAGCCCTCGCCCTCCGCAAAGCGAATGGGCACGATGCCCGGGTTTTGGGCCATATAGCCCTTCTCGTTCTCGGTGTTGTAGGTCACAGCGTCACAAGTGCCCTGCAGCAGGTTCGAGAACACCGTGGGTACCGAATCGACCGGATTTTTGTGGACGACGCCCGGGATCTCGTCAATGACGGTGTCGAGCATCGTGTCCTTTTGGCCGAGCACCGTGGCGCCGCTAAAGTCGCTGAGCTTGGTCGCGTTTTGGTAGGGCGAGCCCTCTTTTACGAATAGGCCAAAGTAGCCGATAAAGTACGGATCGGAAAAGCCGACGGACTCCTCGCGCTCGGGCGTGGCGCTCATGCCGGCGATGATGAGGTCGATCTGGCCGTTGTTGAGCGAGTCGATAAGGCCCGAGAAGCTCTGCTTGACGGCGACGGGCTCGCCGCCGAGGGCCTTGCAGACGATCTTGGCGATCTGCACGTCGTAGCCATCGGCATAGGCGCCCTGCACGTTGTCGATGGGGATCGTGAACTCGCTGGCCTCGGAAACCTGCCAGTTGTACGGGGCGTAGGCCGCCTCCATGCCGATGCGGATCTTGTCCTTGCCGATAACGGAATCGGACAGGTCGTCGCGACCGCCGCCCGTCGTGGGCTGAACTACTTCCAGCGTGGAGGGGCGCTGGCAACCGGCAAGTGCGCCGGCGACGACAGAAGCGCTCGCAGCGAGAGCACTACCCAAAAAGATGCGACGGCTGCATACCGGCTGTGGATGCGCGTCGCGCTGTAGTCGAGGTTGCATCTGATGCCTTCCTGTTTTGCTTTGCTGACAACAGAACAGGATAGCGCAGCGGCGGAACCGATGGGGCGTACGCAAAAGTTTAACGAACGTCCCCAACGACTACCTACCAAAAAGCCTCCCTGCTGGGGATGGCGGGGAGGCTAGCTGTCACATCTAGAACAGGGTGACGCTAAAGGAACGGGTGTCGGTAGCGCCCGGCGCCAGCGCAATGGTGTTGACCTTGTGCTCAAAGACGTCGTCCTCGGTGTCCATGGTGGTGTGACCAGTCCAGGGCTCGAGTGCCACAAACGGGGCGTCGTTGGCGGCAGACCACACGCCGATGTACTTAAAGCCCTCAAAGTCGATCTTGACGCCGTGGCCCGACTTGCGACCGCGCAGCGTGAGCGTGGAGCCCGGAGCATCGGTGAACATGATAGCGTCGTTATCGAAGCTGCGGTGCGTGATGGGCAGCACGTCCGAGTTATCGGGAGCCTTGTAGCTACCCTCGAACGTCATAAGACCGTCGGGCGTGATGATGGGGGCCTCGTTAGTCCAAGCCTCGGCAAACGCCAGCTCGTAATCCTCGAATGCCTCGTCCTCAGCACCGGGGACGGGCACGTTAAATGCGGGGTGGCCGCCCACCGAGAACGGCAGGTCCACGTCGCCGGTGTTGGTGACGGCGAAGGTCTGCGTGAGGGTGGCGTCACCAGTCAGGGCATAGGTCATGTTGAGCTTAAAGTGGAACGGGAACGCCTTGAGCGACTCGGGCGTGTCAGTGATCTCGTACGTTACCGAGGAGCCGTCCTCCGAAACCTCGACCAACTTGTGCTCGACGATACGAGCGAGTCCGTGGCGCGGCATCTCGCAGGTGCCGGCCGCAGATGTCGCCATGTTGTTGCGCAGCGATCCCACGATGGGGAACAGAATGGGCGCGTGCTTGCCCCAAAAGGCCGGGTCGCCCTGCCACAGATACTCGTTGCCGTTGAGGGCAAGGCTCGTGAGCTGGGCACCCATGGAATCGATGGCCGCGGTGAGGCCGCCGCGCTTGATGGTGGTGACGGTGGACATGCTACTTCCTCCAAAAGTAAACAACAGTGTCGAGGGCTATTGTCCCACTCTTGGCGGCAAGGAGAAGCGGCAGGCGCAGTTATTGAGCGATTGCGTAAAGGTCGAACCCGCCCTGCGGCGTGCTATCGATCGTATCGGGCGCCTGTGAATTAAAACTCACGGGAACCATGCGCTTTGAGGCGCGGAAGCGCGTGCCATCGGTGGCGACGGGCGGCTCGTCGACCGTAAGCTCGTAGTCGCCGGGCTTGAGTTCGATGCCGTCACCAGCGGAGTTGACATATTGATACTCGTCAATCGCCTGCCCCCTGAGTGTGCGGCCCACGATATGGATGAGCATCTGGCTGTCTCCGCGGGCGGTGTCCCATGTCGCACCGTCCTTGACCTCGACCGCCACATGCACCGAGCGCGTACGGCTGAGCGATTGCTCGACAGACATCTCGACCTTGGCGGCGTCTTTGCGCTGTTGCTCCACGTGGCTCCAGACATTTCCGATCGCCGAGCAAGCGATGACGCCGGCCATGAAGGCGATAAGGATGGGGCCGAGCGGCGAGCGACGTCCTGCATCTTCCTCGCGAGACAGATTGGGGCGACGTGTGGGCGCGGGCGCCTGAGCACCCTGCGAGGGCACGTCGAGAATGCTGAAGGATGCCGTGCTGTCGGGGTCGATGGTATGGCGAGGTTGCGGGGTCTTTGCCGGCGAGATGGACATGTCGGCTGGCTCGCCGAGCGTGGCCGTAGCGTCGGCCTTGGCCTCGTCTGCCTCGGCCTGGGCCCAGGCCTGTTCAAAGGTTAGGGGCTCGGCGGAGTCGGAAGCGGCGTCCGTCTCGACGGCATCGTTGCCGGTCTCGTCCTCGTCGCTCGATACGTCACGCGGCGCGGGCTCGTCCCACTCCTCGTCCGGAGCCTCGCCCTCGCTATACCACCATTCAAAGTTATCGATATCCATACGGGGCGCCCCCTTGGCCTCGCAAATAAACACTTGCCAGCCTTATACCCCCAGATGGCACGGAAGCTCACCCGCGCCGGGCACGAAAACCGTCACAACATTCGACGCTTTTCCTCGATTTCGAGATTTTCGCCGAATGTTGTGACGGTTTAGGCAGCAGCCACACCACGAATGCGACGAAGGAGCAGCCCCCTTGTCACATCTGGAGGGCGACGGGGATCTGGATGCAGCAGAAGTCTTCTTGGTGGGACTCGTCGTAGCTCGTGGTATCGAGGTAGCAAAAGTCGTAGGCGTTGCCGATGGGCTGGAGTGCGTGCTTGTCCATGCAGGCCACGATGGCACGGATGCCCTCGGGCTCGTATGGCATGCCCCAGCGGCTCATGCACAGATACGTGCCCTCGGGCAGCACTTCGATGCCGATCTCTGCCAGCTCGGCGGGATCACTCGGCAGTAGCCCCTCGGCACCGCGCGGCAGCACGGCAAAGGAGCCGGCGCCGGCGATGGGGTCGTCGGAATGCAGTGCCTCGCGACGTAGCATGGCGCCCCAGCCGCGCATGGGGCGCGTGCCCGTCAACGTACGCATGCGCAGAATCGCCCGCATGAGCGTGGGGTGAAGCATCGAGCGGCCACGCTCGATATCGCCTGGAAACTCCTCAAAGACCACGTAGCGGCGCTCAAACTGCTTGAGCTCCGGCCTGCCCTCGCGCTCGCGCCAGTAAACCGCCTCGTCGTAAAAGCTCAGGCGCTCCTGCACGCTCGCGCGCTCGGCTTTGAGCTCGGCGATCTGCTCATCGAGCGCCTGCACCCGTGAGCGCAGGTGATCGGTCATCTCGCCAATGTCGAACGTCGAGGTCAGACGGTCGATCCCGTCGAGTTCGAGCCCCAGGTCGCGCAGCATGCAGATCAGACGCATGAGCGGGATCTGCGTGGGCGAATAGAAACGGTAGCCCTTTTCGTTAACCACGGCGGGCTTAAACAGACCGATCTTGTCGTAATAGATGAGCGTTTGGCGCGAAACGTTAAACAAGCTCGCCATCTCGCTAATCGCATACATGCCCGTCTGCATAGATCCTCCCGACACACCAAAGCCCGCCGCCCACAGGGGCAGCGGGCTCAAACACTACTCGTATCCTACCCTAAAGACGCCTATGACCAGCGCTTATAGTTTGCGCATGACACGCCGACGGCCTCGAGTGCCTTGGCGGCGATGTGATGCACCGCGTCGTCGAGCGTGACGGGGCCGTTGTAAAACGTGAGCATGGGCGGCATGAGCATGACGCCCGGTACGCGCGCCAGGCGCGCCATGTTGTCGACGTGAATGGCGCTGAAGGGCGTCTCGCGCACCATGAGCACCAGGCGGCGCTGCTCTTTCATCTGCACGTCGGCCGCACGCAGCAACAGATTGTCGCTGTAGCCGCTCGCGATGCCGGCGAGCGTCTTCATGGAGCAGGGTGCCACGATCATGCCATCGACCGGATAGGTGCCGCTTGCGATGGCGGCGCCGATATTCTTGTTGTCGTAGACCGCATCGGCATAGCACGCAAACTCATCGAGCGTCATGCCGAGCTCCTGCTCGATGGTGATCTCTCCCCCGCGCGTGACGACAAGCGCCGACTCGGCACTGGCCTGACGCAGGCATTTGAGGCACTCGAGGCCCAGCGCAGCGCCGCTGGCACCAGAAACGCCAACGACAATGCGACGAGGACGGACAGAAGGCTCAGGCATGGCGACTCCTTAACTACTTGGTAGGGCTACGTACTAGAAAGCGAGCTCTGCTGCCCACTTGTCCTTGTCGATCTCCATGAACTGCGAGCGGATGAAGTTCTTCTTGAGGTCGAACGGAACCGTGCAGTCGAAGATGGCCTTGCAGGCGATGCCGTGCTCGCGGATCGAAGGATCGAACGCGGGGTCGTTGGACGGGTCGAGCACGTGGCAGTGGCAGCCGGGGATGGTGATGAGGTCGACGTCGGCCTGGAAGCGCGTGGTCATGGCCCACATCACGTCGCTCATATCGAAGATGTCGACATCCTCGTCAACAAGGATGACGTGCTTGAGCTCGGAGAATGCCGAGAAGGCGAGCATGGCGGCGTTGCGCTGACGGCCCTCGTCATTTTTGCTCGACTTCTTGAACTGCATGATGGCAACGAACTTGCCGCCGCCGCAAGGAGCAGCGTGGACGTTGAGCAGGCGGCCCGGGATAGCGGTCTCGACCATCTTGTAGATGGAAGCCTCGGTGGGGATACCGGCCATGGACACGTGCTCGTGCGAAGGGCCGATGCAGCTCTCCATAATGGGGTTGACACGCGTGGTGACGGCGGTGATCTTGATCACCGGGCAGACCTTGGCGCCGCCGGTGTAGCCGGGGAACTCGGGCATGGCGTAGCCGTGGCCGTTGACGTCCTCGTTGATGGTCTCGTCGTGCATGAGGTAGCCCTCGAGCACGTACTCGGCATTGGCGATGCACTTCTGCGGAACGGTGACGCAGTCGGCAAGCTCGACAGCGTGGCCGCGCAGGGCGCCGGCGATCTGCAGCTCGTTGAAGCCGAGCGGCGTGGTGGGAGCCTCGAAGCCGCAGCACATGTACACGGCGGGATCCAGGCCGATGGAGATGGAAATGGGCATGTCCTCGCCGCGCTGGCAGTACTCGTCAAAGAACGCGCCCAGGTGACGGCTGCCGGGGGTAATCCACATGGCAAGCTTATCCTTGTCGACGCAGGAGAAGCGGTGGATGGTCACGTCGGACTGGGAGCCGTCGGGGCTCGTGCCATAGGCGAGGCCCATGGTGATGTAGGGGCCACCGTCGACGGGCGTGTTGGTGGGAGCGGGGACGATCTTGCGCAGGTCAAAGCCCTCGTCGGTCGCCTTGTACACGACCTCCTGGCAGTCGACGTGCGTACCCTCGGCGATCTGCTCAGGCGCGATCAGGTTCTCGAAGCGCTTGCCGATTTCGAGGCCCAGGTGCTCCTCGTCCAGGTCGAGCAGGGCGGCAACGCGCTTGCGGCTGGCAAGCATGCCGATGCAGACCTTGGCATCGTCAAAGCCCTTGACGTTGTTGAAGACCATCGCCGGGCCCTCTTTGGTCGGGCGCATAACGGTGCCGCCGGCACCGACGTGGCGATAGACGCCCGAGACCTCGGCATCGGGATCGACCTGAGTGTCGGTCTCGAGCAGCTGGCCCGGCATCTCGCGCAAAAAGTCGAGCGCGGAGCGCAGGTCGTGGATCTGGGAAGCATCGGTAGTGGACATAGCATGCTCCTTTCGGGAGAGTACCCGGCGGCGAGGATGCCGCCGGGCTGGGTAACGTAGTGGGGCCGCGGCGCTCATAGATGGGACGCTCGGCCACTCGCAGTTCGAGCACTCGGCTGCTTACAGCCCAAGCGCTCGACCGCTTACATCAGGCCAAAGAGGTGGAACCAGGCGGCCTCGACCAGCACGACGATAAAGACGACCACAGTGAGGGGAATGCCCATGCGCATAGCCTCTTTGGAGGTGTAGCCGCCGGCGTCCTTGCCCTCGCCGATAAGGATCGGCAGGTTGTGGAACGGCAGGATGTAGTGGATGTTGATGGACGTGAAGACGATGAGCGCCACGGCGAGCGGGCTTACGCTGGAGCCGGCCGCGAAGCTGATGAACGCCGGCACGCACACACCGAGCACGGCCATGACCGAGCCCATGAACATGTGGATGATCATGGAGAGCGCGGCGACGAGCAGGGCGAACAGGAAGATGTTCTCGGGCACGGAGCTGGGAAGCACGACATCGGCGATCCAAGCGTTCATGCCGGTGGCACCGCCCACGGAACCCACGGCCATGGCAGCCGTCAGGAACATGAGGGACTTGATGTCGACGGCGTTCCAGCTGGCGGGCGTGAGGACCTCGCCGATGATGGGCATGGCGAGTGCGACGCCAATGGCCAGGGTGACCCAGCCGATATAGTCGCCCGAGACGGTGAGCCACAGCGCGATGGCGATGACAAGCCACACGATGGTGCGGATCTCCTTGACGGAGAGCTTGCCGAGCGCGGCCTGCTTGGCCACGATCTGCTCGCGATCGTAAACGAGCTCCTTGCTGGGCTTAAAGAGGAAGAGGCCCAGGAACAGGGTGCACAGCAGCGCGACCAGCATAGGCACGCTCATGTACAGGAACCAGTCGATAAAGGACGGGCTCATGCCGCCGGCCTCGACGCTGTACTGCGCAACGAGCGGGTTGAGCGTGGAGTCGCCCGTCAGGAAGAACATGGAACCCGGGGCGGCAGCGGCAAACACGAGGAAGCCGAGCTTGCCGCGGTCATCGTCACCGTAGCCGGCGGACTCGGCGATGACCGAGACGACGGCGAGGATGAGGAAGGCACGGGGGAACGGATGAGGGATCAGCAGCGACAGCACAAAGGTGAGCGCGAAGATCGAGATGATGAGCGACTTGGCGTCGCGCACGAACTTGAGCATAAACGCATAGGCGATGCGCTCGCCCAGGCCCGACTCCTTGACCGCGCTGGCGATGAGGTAGGCGCCGATGACGAGCCACATGGTGGCTTTGGTCCACGAGCTAAACGTGGAGGCGACCGTCGCCGAGATGCTCGCGGCGCCCGTGTCGTCCACGCACACCTTAAACAGAACGAGCAGCGCGCAATAGAGCAGGCCCACAAAGCCCGGCTGTGCCACGCCACACGCCCAGAACACCACCGTGGCGAGTGTCAACGCCAGACAGGTCTGACCGCCGACCGTGAGCTCGACCGTCGAGCTCAGCTCCGCCAAAGGAAGAAACTTCACCAGCAAAAAGACAACGATACCCAGCACAAAGCCAATTTCGCGCTTGGTGATCTTAAACGCCTTCTTTTCCGCTTCCATCTCCCCACCTTTCTTGTTGGGGGCGCTCCGGATTCGCAGCCACGTTGCCACTTAAAAAGGGGCGCCCGTTATCGGACACCCCTTACGTTGCGCTGTGTTGCGGCAATACAGTCAAGCAGATTTTTTGGATGAGAAGCGATCCTCTGGACAAAAAGCGTCACAACATTCGACGGTTTTCTTCGTTTTCGAGATTTTCATCGAATGTTGTGACGGTTTGGATGTGGCAAAGGGACTGTCTTTTTTCACATAGCGAGGGCTGCGCGGATGGAGGGGACCTCCAGAGCCTCGCGGAGCCAGGGGGCCAGCTGCTCGGGGTGACCCTGCAGGTAGCCTTTGAGCTCGGACGGGGCCACGCGGCGCACTTCCGAGATCTCCTCTTGGTTGATATGCAGCTCGCCCGGCTCAACATGGGCAAGGTAGACCTCGCACCATTCGCACTCGCAGCGGCCGTCGCCGTGGTCCTCGCGGTACACCACGTGTCCGAGGTGCTTGAGCTGATCGGGCTCGCGCGTGATGCCAAGCTCTTCGTTGATGCGACGTGCCGTGGCGGCCGCGACGTCTTCCCCGGGGAGCGGATGGCCGGCACAGCCATCGGCCAGCACCCCGCCCCACAGGCGTTTGAGCGGACTGCGGCGGCAGAGCAGCAGGCGTGCGTCCTCGCCCTGGCCCTCGACCAGAAGCGTCAGAAATGCCTGATGCAGAATGCCCTCGCCGGTATGGGCCTCGATGCGATCGACGGGGCCGAGCGCCTCGCCGGTCGCGGCATCGACCGCCACGACCTCGGCACCTGCGCCGCCCTCATCCCAGCCGGCGCGCAGAATGCGGGCGGCGGCTTCCTCGAGCGCGGCGATGAGCTCCTTGGTGGTGTCGAGCACGCGCTGCAGGTCGTTCCCGCTCGCCTGTTCAACATGAAAACCCGTGCTTGCAACGACTGGCACGCCAAAGCGCGTGGCCAGCGCCGCCGCGATATCGTGCGCCGGGATCTCGTCTCGATGACACGGAACGGCCAGGATGCTCACCGTCGCCGTACGGCCGGGCTCGGGACGCGGAATGGCCTGCGCCGTGGCGCCCAGGTGCGCGAACTCCGGCGAGCAAGCGTACACCGCCATGCCTTGCGGCGTCACCGTCAACTGGGCCTCGAGCGCAAACTTGCCCTCGCCCGCTGCAACCTTTGTCGTGTGCATACCCATGGGATCTCCTGTCGCCCGCGATGTACCTGAGACCATCTTCGCCTGTATTGCGACTATACAGGCAAGCGCAGCCTGCGACAAAGGGGGCAGGTACCTGACACATTCTGCTAGAGTTGCAGAGATTGAATCCCGCTTATTCATGCGACATTGGAGTGACAACCTTGACCGCCGCAACCACGTCTAAAAGTAAATCAACCGCCGCCGCGCTCTCCCCCGCGCGCACCAAGCTCTGTCTGGCGCTGCTCGTGCTGTTGGGATTCTCGCTCGGCTGCTCCGAGTTCGTGGTCATCGGCATCGAGAGCGACTTGGCAACGGAACTCGGCGTATCACTTGCCACTGCGGGCCAGCTCATCAGCGTTTTTGCACTGGTCTACGCCATCGCGACGCCGGTGCTTGCGCTCAGCACGGGGCGCTTCCGTCGTTACCAGCTGCTCGTGTGCTACAGCATTATCTTTGTGCTCGGCAATCTGGTCATGGCGTTGGCGCCCAACTTCCATGTGCTGTTTATCTCGCGCATTGTCCTGGGATCCGTCTCGGGCGCACTGCTCGCCGTGGGCGTGACTTACATCCCCGAGCTGCTGTCCCCGCAGCAAACTTCGCTTGCCATCTCGGTGGTATATGGTGCGTTTTCCGTGGCAATGGTCTTTGTCACTTCGATCGGCAAGTTCGTGGCCGACACGCTCGATTGGCACGTGGCCATGTACGGCACGCTGACCTTTGCCGTTTTGATCTGCGGAGCGCTCGTGGCGTTTATGCCGCGCGCTGGGCAAACCGACGAGCCTGCCACCTTTCGCGAGCAGGCGGGGCTTCTACGCGAACCGAGCATCATCACCGGCATGCTCATCTTTTTGTTTGGCGTGGGATCGGTCTATGTGTTCTACGGCTACGTGACGCCTTATCTTGAGCAGGTGCTGGGCATGGGCACTGTTCAGGCGAGTACCACGCTTATGGCCTACGGCGTGTTCTGCCTGATCTCGAACATCCTGGGCGGATGGATCGATGCGCGCTTTGGCATGAAAGCGCTGCTTGTGACGTTTGTGCTGCAAGCTGCGGCGTTACTCGGGCTGTTTGCTGTGGGCGGTACCATGCCGCTTGCGCTGGTCTTTGTCTTTAGCCTGGCGATGCTCATGTACCTGTTCTCGGTCTCATGCATCACGCACTTTATGGACGTGGCACGCAGCCGCCATCCCAAGTCGATGGTACTCGCAAGTTCGGTTGAGCCCATGGCGTTTAACGTCGGTATCTCGTTTGGCACCGCAGTGGGCGGCGCCGTGGTAAGCAGCGTTGGCATTGCATACGTAGGCGCCGTGGGCGCTGCGTTCTCGCTTGTGGCCTGGGCCCTTACGCTGGTGACGATTAAGCTGGCTCGCTGGGAGCGCAAGCGGGCGAGGGCGTAAGCGCAGATGCGATACTCGAGCTCGATGATGGCGATCGAAAGGAAACCGCATATGCAACGTGTACTGTTTATCTGCTATGGGAATATCTGTCGCTCGACGATGGCTGAGTCGGTGTTTACCGAGCTGGTGCGCCGCGCTGGGCGCGCGGGCGAGTTTGTCATCGATTCTGCAGCGACCTCAACTGAGGAGATCGGCAACCCGCCGCACCACGGTACCGTTGCCAAACTGCGTGAAGTCGGGATTCCTGTCGTTGCCCACCGTGCGCGCCAGGTGCGTCGCGCGGAGTATGGCGACTGGGATCACATTGTCTATATGGATGCTGAGAACGCGCGTGGCCTGCGTCGCATCTTTGGCGACGACCCCGACGGCAAGATTACGCGCTTGCTCGATTGGACCGAGCGCCCCGGCGACGTGGCCGATCCCTGGTACACCGGCAACTTCGACGCCACCTACCGCGATGTGCTCGCCGGCTGCACCGCTATGCTCGAGCAGCTGTAGGTTCGCGGGCGCGCGAGGTGCGCCATTGGCATAAAACGAGCGTGGATTATCTCCCGCATACAAATTGAGCGTGGATTTTCTCGGTGGGAGAAAATCCACGTTCAACTACTCGTCGACGATCTCGGCGAGCCAGACGTTGAGGGTGTCGACCTCGGGGCAGCAGAACTTTGCCGTACCAGGCTCGTTGCCAGGCACGGTTCCGCCATAGCGCAGGATATCAATATAGGGAAAGCCCACATGGCAGGCCATGGCGCACATCTTGCCGCGGTCTCGGTCGAAGTCAAAGACGTCGCCCGGCTTGTGACCATGGTGGCAGCGGCACGCACCCAGCTGGTCCACGCAGCTCACGCGGATACGCGGACGCTTGCCACGCGGCGCGCTGAGCGGCTTGTTCTCGCCCGCAGGCTTGACGCCGCCCTCGCCAGCGTTACTCATGGTCGATCACGTCCAGGCAGGCCTCGATGGGCAGGCCGGCCGACTTGTCCTCTTGGTCGGCATTGCGCTCGATAAGCTCGGCTACCACGCGCATGGCATCGGACGTCGCGCGCTGCAGACTCCAACCTGCCATAACGCGGCCGACGAGCACCGCCGAGAACGTGTCGCCCGTGCCCGGGAAATAGACCGGAATGAGCTCAAAGGGAATCGTGAAGTACTCCCCCGCTACATGGTCGTAACCGATAACCGCGTTCGTGCCATTGACCACGGCGCTCGTAATGACCACCGACTTGGCACCCAACTCGCGCACGGCGTCCACAAGGGCGCGGGCCTCATCGGGCGTGATCTGCCCTGCAATAGGCGTATCGGCGAGCAGACAGGCCTCGGTGTAGTTGGGCACCGCGTAGTCTGCGCACTCCAGCAGGTGCCGCATGAGGCCAATCGTGGACTCGGGCACGCCGGCATAGAGCTTGCCGTTGTCGCCCATGATGGGATCGACGAACACCTTGGTGCCCTTTTGCGCACGGCGGTGGCAAAAGTCCGAGATGATGCGCGTCTCTTCCTCGGTCACGATAAAGCCGGTCGAGATGGCGTCGAACTCAAAGCCGAGCTCCTCCCAGATAGCGAGGCTTTGGCGCACGTACTCGGTGGTGTCGTGGATGTAGAACTTGGGGTAGTTGAGCGTGTCGGACACAAGTGCCGTCGGCAGGTTATGGATACGGTAACCCATGTGCGACAGCACCGGCAGCATGGCGGAAAGCGCGACCTTGCCGTAACCGCACATATCGTTGATCAGCAGCAGCTGAGTGTTCTTCATGAGTGTCCCCCTTGGGTCGGGCGCGGCGCGGCAGCGCCACAGTGCGACTAAGTGTAGCGCAGGGGACGTTGTGAGCGGAGGCGAGCGGTGCGAAGTGCAAATTGTTGCGGAAAGGTTTCGGAAATGGGGGCTGTTTGCTCCATGGCGGCCTAGTTGATGCTACTCATATAGCGTCATTTCAAAACTATGCCTATTTACTACGTTTAACCGCCCGCCTCTAACCACAATGAATTTCTCTCCAACAAAACCGCAGGTAGATAGCTTGCGTTTTTTCAGAAACAGCTGTTGTGGTCAGCGATGCTGGATTCATCGTAGTAATTAGGCATAGTTTTTGGCAAGGCCGCTTCGAAAGGCATCATCGCAGCCCAAAACGATACCTTTTCCTCCGTCCCCCAGGGATCAGATTGCCGCTTAGGAGCGTTTGCAGCGTCGAGCGGTTACGGCGTTTAGTAAAACGCCGCAACTTAATAAGTTTGGTACCTTGACATTCATTTCTTATGCTCCTAGATTAGTTAGGCACAAAACAATTGCACTACCTAACTAAAGAAAGGAGCGACACCATGTGCGATGACCACATCGACATCTGCCCCCACACGCCGGGCGGCGACCCCCATGACCCCGCAGATGCGCCCGCGGCACAGTCCCAATCAGACGCGCTTGCCAAGCACATCCTGAACGGACTGGGCTTCTGCGGCCACTTTCTGCATTTTCACGGCGGCGGCGCCTCGGGAAAGGCGCCCATCGTCTGCCTGCTCGCCAAGCAGCCAAACGGCGAGATGTCACAGCAGGAACTGGGCCTGCACTTTGATCTTAAGCCCGGTTCGCTTTCCGAAATTCTCTCCAAGATCGAATGCGCCGGCCTTATCGAGCGCAGCCGCAATCCCAAAGACCGGCGGCAGCTCACCATTCGCCTGACCGAAGCGGGATGGGAAAAGGCCCACGTAGAGCAGGCTGCCCGCCTGCGCTTTAGGGAACAGGCCTTTAGCGCGCTCACCCACGACGAGCGCGAGGACCTCGCCGAAATGCTCGATAAAATCCGCGTAACCTGGGAGGAACTGGATGATTAAAACCCTTATGGGCAGCATCCGCGATTACATGAAGGTCACGATCGCCACACCGCTGCTGGTGCTTGGCGAGGTAATCTGCCAGATGATGATCCCGTTTATCACCGCCGACATGATCGACGCCATCAAGGACGGCACCGCCGTTACCGAGATGCTGCCCACCGCGGGCCTTTTGGTGCTCATCGCGCTGACATCGCTTGCTTTTGGCGCCGCGGCAGGCGTCACCTGCAGCCATGCGAGTTGCGGCTTCGCCAAGAACCTGCGTCACGACCTGTTCTACAAAATCCAGACGTTCAGCTTTGCCAACATCGATGAGTTCTCGAGCTCCTCGCTCGTCACGCGCCTGACCACCGACATCAACAACGTGCAGCAGGCCTTTATGATGATCATCCGTATCGCCGTGCGCGCGCCGCTGGTATTGATCTTCGCCTTTACCATGGCATTTATCATGGGCGGCAGCGTTGCCATGGTCTACCTGGTCATCATTCCGCTGCTGGGCTTTGGGCTGTTCTTTATCATCTTTAAGGTGCGCCCCATCTTCTCGCGCGTGTTCCACAAGTACGATGCCCTTAACGAGTCCGTCGAGGAAAACGTCACCGGCATGCGCGTGGTCAAGAGCTATGTGCGCGAAGACTTTGAGAAGGAGAAGTTCGCGACCGCCGCGCGCGACGTCCAGATGGACTTCACCCGCGCCGAGAAGCTGCTCGCCTTTAACAACCCCATGATGAACATCTGCGTCAACGGCGCGTTTGTCGTCATCATCTACCTGGGCTCCAAGCTCATCATCACGAGCCAGGGCACGCTGTTCGACGTTGGCCAGCTCTCCTCGACCTTTACCTATGGTTTCCAGATTCTCATGAGCCTGATGCAGCTGTCGATGATCTTTGTCATGGTGACCATGGCCGACGAATCGGCACACCGCATTACCGAGGTGCTGGCCGCCGAGCCCACGATCGCCAATCCCGCCGAGCCCGTGCTCGAGGTTGCCGACGGTTCCATCGACTTTGACCACGTGAGCTTTAAGTATTCCAAGCATGCGAAGCGCCAGGCGCTCGACGATATCGACCTGCACATTACGAGCGGCGAGACCATCGGCATCATCGGCGGCACCGGCTCGGCCAAGTCCACGCTCGTTAACCTCATCGCCCGCCTGTACGACACCACCGAAGGCGCTGTGCGCGTGGGCGGCGTGGACGTGCGCGACTACGACCTGGACGCGCTGCGTCACCAGGTAGCCATGGTCCTGCAGAAAAACGTGCTGTTTAGCGGCACCATCGCCGAGAACCTGCGTTGGGGCGACCCGAACGCCACCGACGAGGAAGTCCGCGAGGCAGCGCATCTGGCCTGCGCCGACGAGTTTGTCGACGGTTTCCCCAAGGGCTACGACACCTGGATTGAGCAGGGCGGCTCCAACGTCTCCGGCGGCCAGAAGCAGCGCCTGTGCATCGCGCGCGCCCTGCTGCGTCGCCCCAAGATTCTGATCCTGGACGACTCCACGAGCGCCGTCGACACCAAGACCGACGCCAAGATCCGCGAGGGGCTGGCGAGCTACCTGCCCAACACGACCAAACTCATCATCGCCCAGCGTATTAGCTCCGTGCAGGATGCTGACCGCATCATCGTCATGGAGGGTGGCCGCATCAAGGACATCGGCAACCATGACGAGCTGCTCAAGACGAGCGAGATCTACCGCGAGACCTTTACCTCGCAAAACAAGATGAGTGCCGAGGGCGAGGAGGCGGCCGAGACCGTCGCAGCCGACACCGAGGCATCCGCACCGCAAGCTCAGACCCAGGAAGGAGGCGAGGCACATGAGTAAGGCAGCTACCGCCGAGCGCGCACGCAACCGCAAGGGCGGCACCATGACGCGCCTGATCAAGATGCTCTTTGGCTTCTACCCGGTGCTTTTGCCCCTCGTCGTCGCCGGCGTGGTGCTCTGCGCCATCATCAATTCCATCGGCGCGACGTTTCTCCAGAGCGCGCTGCAAGTCATCAGCGAATCATGGCAGTCGGGCGACTGGACGGCCGCGCAGCCCAAAATTCTAAAGCTTGTGGCTACCCTCGGCTGCATCTACGCCGTGGGCGTCGCGTCTTCGCTCTTCTGGAACCGCGCCATGGCCGTCATCACGCAGGGCTCGCTCGAGAAGCTGCGCGAGAAGATGTTCAACCGCATGCAGGACCTGCCAATCCGCTACTTCGACACGCATCAGCGCGGCGACATCATGAGCCACTACACCAACGACATCGACACGCTGCGCCAGATGATCAGCCAGTCGATGCCCAACCTGCTCATGACGATCATCGTCATCGTCACCGTGTTCTTTATCATGCTGTATTACAGCGTGTGGATGTGCATGGTCATCATCGCCGGCGTCGCGTTTATGACCTTTATGACCAAGCTGCTCGGCTCCAACTCCGCGCGCTTCTTTATCGCGCAGCAGACCGAGCTCGGCGTGGTCGAGGGCCATATCGAGGAAGTCATGAACGGCCAGAAGGTCGTCAAGGCGTTCTGCCACGAGTCCGCCGCCGAGGCCGATTTTGACGAGCGCAACGAGAAGCTCTTCGAGGTCTCGCAGAAGGCCAACATGTACGCCAACATCCTCATGCCGATCCTCGGGAACCTGGGCGACTTGCTCTACGTGCTGGTCGCGCTGACCGGCGGCATCTTCCTGGCGCTGGGCGTGCCCAACCTGAGCCTCTCGGGCATGGCGCTCTCCATCGCCGTCGTGGTGCCGTTCCTCAACATGACCAAGCAGTTCTGCGGCCAGATCGGCCAAATCTCGATGCAGATCAACGCCGTGGTCATGGGCCTTGCCGGCACCGAACGTATCTTTGAGCTGCTCGATGAGGAGCCCGAGGCCGACGAGGGCTACGTGACGCTTGTCAACGCGCAGGTGAACCCCGAGACCTGGGAGCTCGAGGAGGCCGACCACCACACCGGCATGTGGGCGTGGAAGCATCCGCACCGCGCGACCGGCGAGATCGAGTACGTGCCGCTGCGTGGCGACCTGGTCATGGATAACGTCGACTTTGGCTACACGCCCGACCACGAGGTGCTGCACGGCGTGTCCGTGTACGCCAAGCCGGGTCAGAAGGTCGCGTTTGTCGGCGCCACCGGCGCCGGTAAGACGACCATCACCAACCTCATCAACCGCTTCTACGACATTGCCGACGGCAAGATCCGCTACGACGGCATCAACGTCAACAAGATTCGCAAGTCCGACCTGCGCCGTTCGCTGGGCGTGGTGCTGCAGGACGTGAACCTGTTCACCGGCACCGTGATGGACAACATCCGCTACGGCAACCTGGATGCGACCGACGAGGAGTGCATCGCGGCGGCAAAGCTCGCGGGCGCGGACGACTTTATCACCCGCCTGCCCAACGGCTACGACACCATGCTCACCGGCAACGGCGCCCAGCTGTCGCAGGGCCAGCGTCAGCTGATCTCGATCGCGCGCGCCGCCGTCGCCGATCCGCCGGCAATGATTCTGGACGAGGCAACGTCGAGCATCGACACCCGCACCGAGGCCATCGTGCAGGCGGGCATGGATAAGCTCATGGAGGGCCGCACGACGTTTGTCATCGCGCACCGCTTGTCCACCGTGCGCAATTCCGACGCGATCATCTGCCTGGACCACGGCCGCATCATCGAGCGCGGCAACCACGACGAGCTGATCGCCAAGCGCGGATATTACTACCAGCTCTACACCGGAGCGTTTGAGCTGGAGTAGGAACGGTTACTGACGGAGGGTTCCCCGGGGCGGCGGGGTAATTCCTCCGTGCTCAAACATTCTCGCTGCGCTGCGAAACTGCGCGCGGAAGTTACACCCCGGCCCGCCTGGGAGACCTCCTGCGCGCAATCAACCCGTCATTAAAACAGAATAAAAGTTGGTGAGGCCCTGGCCGTTTGGCTAGGGCCTCGTTTTGTAAGTAGCTAAAAAGCCCCATCCCAAATGAGCTAGTTGAGGAGTTGGGCCATGGCGTTGACGAATTTTTGTACTTGGAGGGTTGGCTCGAGCGGGTAGTGTAGAAAGACCGGCACCTCGCGGCCGCACAGAAACGGTACGCCCACAAAGGCCGGGTGCACGCCCGACCACGCTCCGCAGGTGAGCACCGCATCGCCCTTTTCCTCCGCATCGTTAAAGAGCGCAAAGTCAAAGCTGTCCACGTCGATCACGTCCACGCCGCCGTCGGCCAAAAGATCGATACGCAGACTGTCCATAGCGTCGTTGCCGTGACGCAGTACGCGAAGGCGCATACCCTCCAAGTCGGCGATCGAAATACGATTCTTGCGCGCCAGCGGGCTCGTGCGCGGCAGGTCGATATAAAACGGCACATTGACGATGCGGAGCTTTTGGCATGCGTCGCCCCAGCGTGGGGTCGAAAAACTCGACTGCACCACATCGACTTCGCGACCAAGGCTGCGCATGACGGTCTCGCGCTCGTCGTAGAGGTCGCTTACTGGCACGATCTCAAATCGCAGCGATGATTCCAGATCGTGGATGCCCGACCACATCGACAGCGTTTGGCGCCCCGGGCACATCATCGACACGCCCAGGCGCACGGCACCGCCATCGCCCGCCGCGCGTCGGGCACGGCGCAGCGCGTCCTCGGACTGCCGCATAATCGAGCGCGCATCGTCTACCAGCAGCGCGCCCGCCGGCGTCACTTTGACGCCCGAGTGCGAGCGTTCGAACAGCGTGATGCCGAACTCGGCCTCGAAGCCCGACACCTGCTTGACGAGCGCCGGAGTCGACACACGCAATTTTGCCGCCGCACGCGAAAAGCTTCCCAGCTCCGCGGCGGCCGATATGGCCTCAAGTCGTCGATCGTACACGTCAATCTCCCGTTTTCGCACGCGCGGGCGCAAAGCACCGCAGGGGGTCGTTTTCGCAGGTCACACGCTCAATTGAGAACAAACCTCAATGCGCAGTGTAAACCTGCGGTTAACGCCATTCTAACAAATATGCAATTCACCTGCGCAAATGCAAAGCATACGATAACCAGCGAAAACCACGTGGGTCGATTAATGGGAGCGACCCACCGGGAGGCACAAGAAGGGAAGTTCCTATGAGCAATTGGCTTAAGCTCGAGGGCGATGTCTGCGCCGTGACCGGCGCACTCGGCGGTATGGGCGTCGAGATTTGCCGCGAGTTCGCCCGCAACGGCGCCAACGTCGTCCTGCTCGACCTGGACGAGGAGAAGGTCAAGGCCGCAGCTGCCGACCTCGCCGCCGAGTTTGGTATCCACGCCGAGGGCTACAAGATGAACGCCACCGACGAGGCCGAGGTTCAGGCCGCCGTCGACGCCACCATCGCCGACTTCGACCGCGTCGACGTTCTCGTCAACACCGCCGGCATCCTGCGCTTCGCAGCTATGGAGGACCTGCCGCTGAGCGACTGGGAGCAGGTACTCAACGTCAACCTCACCGGCTACTTCATCACCTCGCAGCGCTTTGGTCGCGAGATGATCAAGGCCGGCCAGGGCCGCCTGGTGCACATCTCGACCGTCGCCAGCCACTCCCCCGAGACGTTCTCGGGCGTGTACAGCTCCACCAAGGCCGGCGTCAACATGATGTCCAAGATGCTAGCTGCCGAGTGGGGCCCCTACGGCGTCCGCTCCAACTGCGTCGAGCCCTGCTTTGTCAAGACCCCCATGTCGGCAAGCTTTTACGCCGACCCCGAGGTCGAGAAGAGCCGCAGCCGCCTGATCGCCACGCGCCGCATCGGCGAGGTCAGCGATATCGCCAACGCCGTCATGTTCCTGGCGTCCAAGCGCTCGGACTTTACCACCGGCGACGCCATCAAGGTCGACGGCGGCTTCTCCAACATGATGGGCGACCTCACCGCCAAGCCCGGCGGCCGCCGCGCCTTTGCCGACAACTACCTCAAGAACAAGGGTGTCGAGCTCTGGTCCGACGAGTCCGGCGTCGCAAAGCCGACCGACCAGTAAACCATCCTGACAGGGAGGCAGCGCGGACACGCCTGCCCCTCCCCCGCATCGATTAGAAAGAGTCCAATGGCTTCCACCAACTCCAACAAGGGCCGCGCCGTCGTGCTTTCCGCCGCGTGCGTCACCATGTTCTTCATCAGCTCCATCGCGCTGTATTCCGTCGTGAGCAAGAACCTGCTCGCCGTCTACCCCGAGTGGTCCAGCGCCCTTACCTGGGCTTTCCCGGTCTTTCAGACCATCATGGCCGTGACGGGCATCTTCGCCGGCCGCATCTCCGATAAGATCGGCCCGCGCAACGTCGTAATCGCCGCCGCCGTGTGCTACGGCGTGGGCTGGTTCATGTCCGGCACCGTCACCGAGCCGTGGCAGTTCTACCTGTGGTTCTCGCTCATCGCCGCCATCGGCAACGGCCTGGGCTACAACCCGGCGCTCACCACCGGCCAAAAGTGGTTCATCGACAAGAAGGGTCTCGCCTCCGGCATCACCCTGGCCGCTTCGACCGCTGGCCCCGCCGTGCTGTCCCCGGCGCTCGCCTCGCTGCTCATCCCGAGCCTGGGTATCTTTGGCGCCCTTAAGGCACTCGGCGTCATCTTCTTTGTGATGATCGCCGCCTCCGCCCTGTTCCTGAAGGCCCCCGAGGCCGGTTGGCTGCCCGAGGGCTTCGAGGCCCCCAAGGGCGGCGCACACGCCGGCACCTTCGGCGACCTCACCCCGGGCGAGATGGTCAAGACCCCGCGCTTCTGGGTCCTCATCGTCACCTTCGCCTTTGCTGCCACCGCCGGCACCCTGCTCGTGGGCAAGGTTGCCTCCATCGCCGCCGTCCAGCTCTTCGCCGACCCCACGAGCGCCGCAGCTGTCGCCCTCGGCGGTGTGGTGGTCTCCGTCAACACCTGTGCCAACCTGGTCGGCCGTCTGTCCTTTGGCCAGATCATCGACAAGCTCGGCGCCTATAAGTCGCTGCTCATCAGCCTTGTCGTCACCATCGTCGCACTCGTCATCATGTCGATGAGCTTTACGCAGAGCATGTTCTTTGTGGCGCTCGCCCTGCTCGGCTTTAGCTTTGGCGCCCTGCTCGTCATCTACCCGCCGCTCACCGGTGGCGCCTTTGGCACCAGCAACATCGGCGTCAACTACGGCATCATGTTTTTGGGCTATGCCGCTTCCACCTGGATCAGCCAGCCCATCACCGCCGTGCTGTATCACGCCGAGGCCGGCAGCGCCGCCTACCAGCAGTCCTTCTACGGCGCCATCGTGATCGCCGCCATCGCCGTCGTGCTCACCGTCTACATGATGGTCTCCGACAGCAAGAAGAAGTCCGCCTAGTTTTGCTTGACGCGGCAAGGGCCGTCCTCTTGCCGCATTCCACCGGTCACCAGTATTAAGGAGTCGAAATGTCTGAGCTCAACCCCGTCCGCATTGCCGTTATCGGCGCCGGCGCCATGGGCCGCAACCACATCCGCTTTGTCACCGAGGAGCCCGAGGCCGAGCTCGTCGCCATCGCCGACGCCTTTGAGGGCGCCCGCGCCACGGCCGAGGCCGCCGACGTGCCGTTCTTTACCGATCCCGCCCAGATGATGGACGAGGTCAAGCCCGAGGCCGTCATCATCGCCACCCCCAACGACCTGCATCTGGGCGTTGCCCGCGAGGCCATCAAGCGCAACATCGTGCCGTTGGTCGAAAAGCCGATCTCCAACGACCTCGAGGATGCCCAGGCCTTCGCCGCCGAGGCCGAGACCGCCGGCGTGCCCGTACTCGTGGGCCAGCACCGTCGCCACAACCCCTTCGTCAACAAGGCCAAGGAGATCATCGAGTCCGGCGAACTGGGCAAGCTCACCGTGTCGAGCTTCCACTACATGATCTATAAGAACGACGAGTACTTTGACGTCGAGTGGCGCCGCAAGAAGGGCGCCGGCCCGATCCTGGTTAACCTGGTTCACGACGTCGACCTGCTCCGCTATCTGCTGGGCGAGCCCGTCGCCGTCCAGGGTATGCAGTCCAGCGCCGCCCGCGGTTTTGAGACCGAGGACTCCGCCGTGGTCAACGTCCGCTTTGCCGATGGCGCGCTTGCGAGCATGACCATCTCCGACGCCACCGCCAGCCCCTGGAACTGGGAGGCGACCGCTCGCGAGGACCCGCAGTACCGTCCCTTCGACGCCGATGCCTACTTTATTGGCGGTACCAAGGGCGCCCTTTCGCTGCCCCGCCTGCACCAGTTCTCCTACGACGGTGCCTCCAACTGGCACAAGCCGCTGCAGATGGAGATCCCGGCTGTGGACCCGGCGCTGCCGCACAAGATGCAGCTCAAGCACTTTGTGAAGGTCGTCCGCCGCGAGGTCGAGCCCGTCGTGACCCCCGCCGACAACGTCAAGACGCTCACGCTGCTTAACGCCATCAAGGAGGCCGCCGAGACCGGTCAGCTCGTCGAGCTGTAATGCCTTAAGCGCGGACCGCGGCGAAAGCCCCATGCCGGGCCCCTCGGTCCGCCACCAATAAGCCCCTCTTCTTTGCCCCGCGAGCAGCCTCCTGCCCGCGGGGCTTTTTGACTACATTGGTAATGATTTTTCTGGGACGGGGCCCATTTTGCGCCTCAGCTTGGTTCGTTCGCCACGAAATGGGCCTATCTACTACGTTTAACCGACCACCCTCAACCATGCCGAATTTCGCGAAATAAAAACCGCAGGTAACCGGCTTGTCGATTTTCGGAAAACCCAGGTATGGTCAGCCCCTACGGGTAAAACGTAGTAGATAGGCCGTTTTCGTGGCGCGGCCCCAAAACAGCCTTTTGGGACGGGTGGTATCCTTGGTAGCCCTGTGCTGCAAACGCACCTTAAACGCAAGGAGTTTCATGGATCTTATCGCCCAGCTCGCCCGCGAACTCAACCTTAAGGCCGCCAACGTCGAGGCGGCCGTCAAGCTCATCGACGAGGGCAACACCATCCCCTTTATCTCGCGCTACCGCAAGGAAGCCACGGGCGGCATGGACGACGTCGCCCTGCGCGCACTCGACGAGCGCCTGTCTTACCTGCGCAATCTTGAGCAGCGTAAAGAAGACGTCATTCTGCTCATCGACGCCCAGGGCAAGCTCACGCCCGAACTCGAGCAGCAGATTCGCGAGGCCACGCAGCTCCAGCGTGTCGAGGACCTCTACAAGCCCTACCGCAAAAAGCGCATGACTCGCGCGCAGAAGGCCCGCGAGGCAGGCCTGGAGCCACTCGCCAACATGATCATCATGCAGGCCTCGGCCAAGGGCAGCGCACTCGACGCCGCCGCGGCATATGTCAACAAGGAGGCTGGCTTCGACACGCCCGAGAAGGCGCTCGCCGGTGCGGCCGACATCGTGGCCGAGACGGTGGCCGAGGACCCCGAGAACGTCGCTGACCTGCGCGCCTTTACGCAAAACACCGCCGACATCGTCGTCGAGGCCACCGACCCCGCCGAGAAGACCCCCTACGAGCCGTACTACAGCTATGATGAGCCGCTGCGCCGTATTCCCAACCACCGCGTGCTGGCTATCGACCGCGGTGAGCGTGAGGGCAAGCTCCGCGTGCGCGTGAACGTCGACGGCGCTGCCGCCACGGCACGCCTCGGCAGCCGTTGGCCCCGACGCCAGGGCGTGTTTGCTCCCATCTTCGATGCCGCCATCGCCGACGGCTACAAGCGCCTCATGGCCCCCTCTCTGGAGCGCGAGGCCCGCGCCAAACTCACCGTTCGTGCTCAGACCGAGGCCATCAACGTCTTTGCCAAGAATCTCGAGGGCCTGCTCTCGGCACGCCCCGTGCGCGGCGCCCGTGTGCTCGCGCTCGATCCGGGCTACCGCACCGGCTGCAAGGTCGCCGTCATGGACGAGACCGGCAAGCTGCTCGACCACGTCGTGGTCTACCCCACCAAGCCGCGCCACGATGTCGCCGGCACCAAGCGCGAGCTCGCCCGCCTCGTCAAAAAGGACGGCGTCAACACCATCGTCATCGGCAACGGCACCGCCAGCCGCGAGACCGAGGAAGTCGTCTCGGAGTTCATTGCCGAGCAGGCGTCCAGCCTTCGCTACACCATCGTTAACGAGGCTGGCGCGTCGGTGTACTCCGCCTCCGAGCTCGCCAGCCAGGAGTATCCCGACCTGGACGTCACCGTGCGTGGCGCCATGAGCCTGGGCCGCCGTCTGCAGGACCCGTTGGCAGAGCTCGTCAAGATTCCGCCCCAGTCCATCGGCGTCGGCCAGTACCAGCACGACCTTGACCAGGCCGAGCTTTCACGCACCCTGGGCCACGTGGTGGAGGACGTCGTCAACCGCGTGGGCGTCGACGTGAACACCGCGAGCGCGAGCCTGTTGGGATACGTTTCGGGCATTACGCCGAGCGTGGCCAAGAACATCGTGGCCTACCGTGAGGAAAACGGCGCCTTTACCGATCGCCGCCAGCTCAAGAAGGTCCCCAAGCTGGGACCTAAGGCTTATCTCAACGCTGCGGGCTTCCTGCGCATCAGCGGCGGCAAGAACCCGCTCGACGCGACAAGCGTCCACCCCGAAAGCTACGAGGTGGCCGCGGCCGTCTTGGAACGCGCCGGCGTGGCGGCCAGCGAGCTCAGCCGCGGCGGCGTGCCCGACATCGAGCGCCGTCTGGGCAGTATCTCGGCGCTGGCAAGCGACCTGGACTGCGGCACCCTCACGCTCATCGACATCGTCAACGAGCTCAAGAAGCCCGGCCGCGACCCGCGAGATGACGCGCCCGAGGTAGTCTTTAGCCGCTCGGCACTTTCCATCGACGACCTGGAGCCCGGCATGGAACTCAAGGGCACGGTGCGCAACGTCGTCGACTTTGGCGCCTTCGTCGACGTGGGCGTGCACCAGGACGGCCTCGTGCACATCTCCAAGCTCGCCAACCGCTTCGTCAAGCACCCGAGCGACGTGGTGCGCGTCGGCGACACGGTCAAGGTGTGGGTCGAAAAGGTCGATCGCGACCGCAAGAAGATCTCGCTCACCATGGTGCAGGGAAAGTAAACCGCCAAAGCAGAGGTACCCCCTCTCGCGACGTGCAAAATCGCGAGTATTCTGCAATTTCCGCCGCTCCAAACGCCCCTCAGAGGCAATAACGTCAAAAACAGCCCCCGTTTTAGCGTCATCAGAGCCAAAACGGGGGCTGTTCCGTGCTTCAGCTAGCTGGTAAAAGCCTTTACCTTGCTGAATACTCGCGATTTTGCACGTCGCTGCAGGGGGTACCCTTGTCAACGGCAGGATATGGAAGCCAATCACCAACCTACCGGCAAGTTCGTGTCGGCAGCCCCGGCCTTTCCTTTGCCTAGCGCGACCCTCGCGAAGCGCGTGAGCGATAGGGAAAGGAAAGGCCGGGGCGAACAACCCGCGATGTAGTCAGCGTTCGCGTTACGGCAGGATATGGAAACCGAGCGAGGCGATATCCTTGGCAAAACCGCGCACGGTATCGAGCGAGACCTCGTACGGGTCACGGCCGATGTTCTTACGCTTGGCCAGGATGCTGTTGGGCACCGTGATGATCTGGCAACCGCATCCTTCCGCCTGGTAAATATTGATAAGCTCACGCGTGGACGCCCACAGGACCTCGCAGTTGGGCTTGGCGGCGGCCTTCTTCACCGACTCCGTCATAAACGGAATGGGATCGACGCCGGTGTCAGCGATACGGCCGGCAAAGAGCGAGATGATGGACGGCGTCTCGGCATCAACGGCCTCGACCATCTCGTCGACCTGCGTAGGCGTAAAGATGGTGGTGACGTTGACCTTGATGCCATCGGCCGAAAGCTTGCGCACCAGCTCGGCGGTGGACTCGCCCTTGGTAGTCACGCACGGAATCTTGACGTAGACGTTCTCGGCCCAGGTAGCGATCTCGCGGGCCTCGACCTCCATGGTCTCGACGTCGTCGGCAAAGACCTCAAACGAGACGGACACATCGGTGATGTGGGCCAGGACCTCCTTGGCAAACGCGCGGTAATCCGTCACGCCGCCCTTCTTCATAAGGGACGGGTTGGTCGTGAAACCCTGAACGTTGCCGTTCTCGTACATGTCGAGCATGCCCTCGAGGTTTGCACCGTCAGCGAACACCTTGATTGCCATCTGCCTGATTCCTTTCGTTAGCATACGGCCGATAAACTGCTAAACACTTTACCTACGTTTATCAAGGCGTGAGCTGCGGGTTTTCATCTTCTCGGCGAACGGTTTTGCAGTTTTACCATTTTTATATCGACGCCCCAGCGGCAAAACGTTTTTGCTGATCATCGCGGTTGATTCCGTTCGCGGCGCAGAGACAGCGCTTCACCGGTGCGTTTTCACAACCAGTCCAAAACAAAAAGCGGTGACGCCTCATTTGAGACGTCACCGCTTCCGTGTAGGAGCCGGTTATCGGAGCTCCGCCCGATTAGGGCTTAACGTATGCCTAGATTACTCTTCCTCAACGTGATTGATCACAGCACCCTTGGTGTGGATGAAGTTGGGGACGAAGGCGACGATCAGAAGGACAGCAAGAATCGCGTAGACACCGGTGGTACCGAAGGCCTCGGCAGCGCGGCCAAGCGTAATACCAATGACGGAGAAATCGAAGTCGCCGAACGTAGTGTTCTTGAAGCCAAAGACGTCAAGAACGGGCAGGAGCAGGGCCGGGGCGAAGGTGATGAGCAGGCCGTTGACGAAAGCGCCAAGAGCTGCGCCCTTGCGACCGCCGGTAGCATTGCCGTAGATGCCTGCGGTAGCACCGCAGAAGAAGTGGGGAACCATGCCCGGGATGATGAAGATGCCCAGGGTAGCGCCCACGATGAACATACCGACCACTCCACCGATGAAGGATGCGACAAAGCCGAGGATGACGGCGGTGGGAGCATAGGGGAAGAAGACGGCGCAGTCGACGGCGGGGATGGCACCGGGGATCAGCTTGTTGGAGATGCCCTGGAAAGCCGGGACCAGGTCGGCAAGGATCATACGAACGCCGTTATAGACGATGGTGACACCAACGGCAAAGGACAGGGCACAGGTCAGGGCATAGACAATCACGTTGTCGCCGCCAGCGGTCTTGGTAACGACCGCAGGATCTGCGATGTAAGCGGCGAAAGCGGTAACCAGGTAGAAGAAGGCCATGGTAAGAGCCGTGGAGATGGTAGTGTCGCGCAGGAAGGCGAACTTCTCGGGAACCTCGATCTTCTCGGTGCTGTTCTCCTCGGCATCCTTAGCAAAAAGCGTACCGACTGCAGCGGAGATGTAATAGGCGAGTGAACCGAAGTGGCCCATGGCGATTTCATCGCCATCGGTAACCTTCTCGGTGAAACGCTGACCAACGGCGGGAAGCATAGCGCTCACGAGGCCCAGGAACATGCCGCCCACGATGACAAGCTGGACATCCTGGAAGCCAGATGCCTGCAGAACGGCAGACAGCAGGCAGGCCATAAACATGCTGTGATGGCCCGTCAGGAAGATGTACTTAAACTTGGTAAAGCGGGCAATGATAATGTTCACGACATAGCCGAGAATCAGGATCATCATGGTCTGAACGCCGAGGACGCTCTGAGCCATCGAAACAACGACCTCGTTGTTGGGCACGACGCCGGTGATGTGGAAACCGGTCTCGATGAAGGTACCCAGCGGAGCAAGGTTCTCCTGAACAACAGCGGCGCCGGCGGACAGCATGATGTAACCAAGAATGGGCTTCAGGGTGCCCGTCATCACCTTGTGGGCAGGACGCTTAAGCGCGACAAGGCCCACAAAGGCAAATAGACCCATAATCCACGCTGGCTTGGTCAGAATCGATTGGATAAACTCAAGTATGGGAAGGATGGCTTGCATCTGCGCTTCCTTTCTCTCTAACGTGGGCGCGTTTCCCTCTTCCACAGGGAACCGCCCTTTTTTGTGCCGCTTTAGGCGTTAGCGGCGGCCGCCTTGATTGCCTCGAGGGCGTCTTCGCGGATCTTCTTCTTGTTCACATAGCTGCGAACGATCACAACGTTGCCGTGGAGCTCGGGGGCGAGTTCTTTAACGGTGATGAACAGATCCGGATTTGCGGAAGAAGCACCGTTCAGGTCCATAGACTCAACGTCGGCCTTGATGCCCTCCTCCTCGCAAAGCTCCTCGACTTTGCCAGCGAGCATCAGGCTGGACCCGATGCCGTTTCCGCATACGGTGATGATATGCATGGCAACCTTCCTCTCCTACACGTGACGGTTTTCCGTCTATCCAAAAGCGGCGACGCATCGCCGTGCCATTAAGGCCTAAAAGAATGAACGCATGGTCTCCAAAACCTGCTCGGGCGTATCGCATGCGCTGAGCTTGGCAACGCAGTCCTCGTCCTCGAACATCTGCGAAAGCTCCGCCAAGCAGCCAAGATGAGCCTTGGGGTCGGGTGCGCAAATACCCACGAGCACGTGAACCGGATCGAAATCCTCGTGTCCAAACGCAATGGCAGGGTCAAGCGTGACGATACAGATCCCCGCTTCACTCACATTGCCATCTGCCTGAGCGTGGGGCATGGCGATGCCCTCTTCCAAGACCATATAGGGGCCGAATTTGTGAACCGATGAAATCATGGCGTCAACATAGCTCTGGTCGCATTTGCCAGCGTCTACGAGCAACTTACCGCATGCCTTGATCGCTTCCTCCCAGTCGGAGGCCTCGACGTGGCAGGCAACAAGCTCGGGCTTAAGAAGATCGGTCAGCATGCTCGTCCCCTACTCCTCGGGCAGGATATGAAAACCAAGCGCCTGAATGTCGCGGGCAAAGCCCTTGACCGTATCAAGCGAGTACTCAAGCAAATCTTTCCCGAAATTCTTGCGCTTGGCAAGAAGGGCATTGGGGACCGTAATGATCTGACAGCCAACGGACTCCGCCTGGAAGATATTGAGGACCTCGCGCGTAGACGCCCAGAGAACCTCGGCAGCAGGCTTAACGGCAGCCTTCTTTACGGACTCCGCCATGAGGGGCAGCGGATCGACGCCGGTATCGGCAATGCGACCGGCAAAGATGGACAGAATAGAGGGGGTCTCAGCAGAGACGGCATCGACAAACTCGTCGACCTGCTCGGGCGTGAAGATAGTGGTGACATTCACCTTGATGCCGTCGGCAGAAAGGCGCTTGACCAGCGCGGCAGTGGACTCACCCTTGGTGTTGAGCGCCGGGATCTTAACGTAGACGTTGTCTGCCCAGGTTGCGATCTCGCGAGCCTCGGCTTCCATACCCGCCTCGTCGTCGGCGAATACCTCAAAAGAGACCGACACATCAGTAATGTGCTCAAGAACCGTCTTGGCAAAAGCGCGGTAGTCGGTCACGCCGCCGGCCTTCATAAGGGAAGGATTGGTCGTGAAGCCCTGAACGTTGCCATTGTCATGCATGTCAAGCATACCCTCGAGGTTAGCGCCGTCGGCAAACACCTTGATCGCCATGTTCGGTCCTTTCTCATCTAACACTATTGCTATCGAAAGCCTTCTTCTTTGTTTCAAAAGCTTTTCGGTTTTCTTTTATAAACCATTTCAAAAGCTATCGAAAGCTCAATTGTCAACTTTCCGTGAACGGTCGAATATCGGGCGTGAACGTACTTCTTTTGGGCGGCACCTTCAGAATGAGACTCTTTATAGCCCGTTTACGTGCGAACTATCTGCTACGCATGCATTTGTGACATGCCATTCCGTTCTTTTGATTCATTCGAATTTGCCTTGTTCTTTTCATATCGATACGTTATATTTCGATTACGAAAGGCGCATCTTTTACCTTTTGTTCAAAAGGAGCGGCATATGGCATCTACTTCAGACCTTTCACCGGCCGAGCGTCAGCGATTTATCATGAATTGGCTGGCCGAAAAGCCAAATATCTCGGTATCCGACATCGTTCGCCGTTTTTCGGTTTCGGAAGTCACCGCACGACACGACCTCATCTCGCTGGAATCCGAAGGCAAGCTGCGTCGCGTACGCGGCGGAGCGGTATCGCTTTCTCGCTCCAACGCAATCTCGTATCCCGAGGAGCGCATCAATGTCCAAGTCGAGGCCAAGGAAGCCATCGCCGCAACCGCAGCAACTCTTGTTGATGATGGCGATGTTCTGGTAATTGATATCGGCACCACAGGCTTTTACTTCGCTAAGGCCCTCATGGACAAGCGTGAGATCACCATTATCACCGGCGATCTTGCAATCGCGAACTACGCCAGCTTCAATCTCCCCAATGCTTCGGTAGTGCTGCTGGGCGGCTCCGTGCGCAAGGGGCACCTCTATCTCGCGGGCGCACTGACGCTCGACTGCATGAGCAAACTACATGCCGACAAGGCGTTTGTCAGTGCCGACGGATTCCACCCCGACCACGGTTTTACCGTCGAGCACGACTTCTCGGCCATGATCAAGCATATGTACCTTACCAACTCAAACCAGGGCTACATGATGGTTGACCAGGGAAAGTTCAACAAGACCAGTTTTTATCAGTCCGCGCAGATCGATGACCTCGACGGCATCATCGTTGATGGAGACGACGAGGGCATCATGACGGCGGCGATCGAGAGCAGTCGCAGTCATCCCAAGCTCTATATTGCAAAATAGCCCAAATGGCCGGGTCGCCCCCACTGCGGGCGACCCGGCCATTTATTAAATCAACCCAAAGTGACGCATGGCGGTGACGGTGCCGTCGTGTGCGACATCGTCGGTCACGTAGTCGGCGACCGCCTTGACCTCGGGCATGGCGTTGCCCATGGCCACGGCCGTCTCGACAGCGGCGAGCATACCCAGATCGTTGCCGGAATCGCCAAAGCCAAAGGTGCGCGCGTTGCCGGTGCGACCCAGGTATTCCAGCGCTCGCGCCACGCCCATGCCCTTGTCAATGCCCTTGGGGCTCAGCTCGCGGTTCTGGCCGCCGGTGTTGCACAGCTCAAAGTTGCGATCGATAAAGCCGTCGTCGTTGGCCACGCGAGCCAGGTTGGGCGCGTTGAGGCATACCTTGCCCACGCGCAGGCGACCGTCGATGCGCATCTCCTCGGCGCTATGCACCACAGAGGCACCGATCAAAGATGACTGCTCAGCGCCCGCGGGCTCCAGCGCAAAGGTCGCAGCGTTGGCCTCGAAAAAAGCCTCGCCGCCCGCCGCGGCAATGCGGCGCGCGAGCTCCTCAACAATGTCTTCGTCAAAGCAGTCCTCATGCACCACGCGGCCCTCGACCTCAAGCGTGGCGCCCGCCATGGCAACGACGCCCGCGGGGTCGAGCGCACGCAGACTATCGGCGATGAGCCACAGGGGGCGACCCGTGCAGATAAACGCCTTGTGCCCTGCGTCGCGCAGACGATGAAACGCCTCGACGACCGTCTGCGAAGGGCGAACCGCCGAGAAGTCCTTATCGGTCATATCGTCGGGATCGAACGACGTCAGCGTGCCGTCCACGTCAAAAAAGAGCACAGCGGATTCGGGGCACGCATCAATCATATGGGTTCCTTTCGGGGGCGAGAGCAAACGAAGCATCCATCATATAATGGAGCGACGCAACCAGAGAGGTCACCCATGGAATTTTACGCAAGCTGCCCCGAGGGCTTTGAGTCCGCACTCGCCGATGAGCTTAAACGCCTCGGGCTTTCGCATGTCCGCCGCCTGAAAGGCCGCGCTACATTTGAGGGCGAGCTTGAGCAAGGCTACCGCGCCTGTCTGTGGTCGCGCCTGGCGAGCCGCGTGTTCGTGGTACTCGGGCGCTTTGAGGCGCAGGATGCCGACGAGCTGTACGGCAGCGTTTACGACATCGCCTGGGAGACCATCATCCGCCCCGGCGCCACCATCGCCATTACCGCCCGCGGCGTGACCGAGCAGCTGCGCAACACGCGCTTCTCGGCCCTGCGCGCCAAGGACGCGCTGTGCGACCGTCTGGCCGAGACCACGGGCCGTCGCGCCGATGTCGACGCCGCCGACCCCGACGTTCACCTGCTGCTTTCGCTGCGTCAGCGCCGCGCGAGCATCAGCCTAGACCTTTCGGGCGACCCGCTGTTCAAACGCCTGCCGCCCGCAGCGACCCGCGCCGGCGAGGGCGCGCACGTGCTGCGCCCCGACTACGCCGCCCTGGTGCTGGCGCAGGTCGGCTGGACCGCGCTATGTGAGCGCGAGCTGACGGCCGACGACTACGAAAACGAAGCCCTGCCCACGCTGATCGACGCCTCGTGCGCCGGCGGCGGTCTGCTGCTGGAGGCAGTGAATATCCTAACCGACCGCGCCCCGGGCGCCGCCCGCGAGCACTGGGGCTTTGAGGGCTGGCAGCTGCACGACGCCGCCCTATGGGAGCAGCTGCTTGCCGAGGCGCGCGAGCGCGAGGCGGCAGCGCGCGAGCGCCAGGCACGCATCGTGGCCGTGGACATCGACCCCGCCGCCCGCAAGACCGCCGAGCGCATGGTCAAGTGCGCCGGCTACAAGCGCTTTGTCGATTTTTGCGCTGCCAAGCCAGCCACCGTGTTGGACCATGTGGGCGCCGTCGCCGGCGCCGCCGTGGTCGCGGATGCGACCGAGACACCGCTTTCGCTCATGCACGACACCATGACGCTGGTCGGTGAGCTGCGCCGCGCGCCCGAGCTTACCGCCGCGCCGGTCGCCGCGCTCACCCGCGATGGCCTTATGGCCCGCGCGCTCCATGCCGAGCCCGCGCGCTCCATCGCCGTCATGCCCAATAATGAAGAGGCAACTATTGAGGTTTGGCCCTCGCTCGACCACGCCGCCGCAACATTTGAAGCTGCGACCAGCGCAGATGCCGAGGGCGAGACCGCGAACGCCGACAACGTCATCAGCGACGAAGCCGCCGACACCCTCATGCCCGAACCTACCGCCACGCTCGACCTGGGTGACGGCAAGCCACTGCCCGTGCTCATCCCCGAGTCCGAGCAGTTCGCCAACCGCCTGCGCAAGAACGCACGCCTGCGTCGCAAGTGGGCAAAGCGCGAGGGCGTGAGCTGCTACCGCGTCTACGATGCCGACCTGCCCGATTACTCTGCCGCCATCGATCTGTACGAGGGTTGCCCGCAGACGCCGGGCCGCTGGCTCGTCATTGCCGAATACGCCGCGCCCAAGACCATCGACCCCGCACTGGCCCAGGCCCGTATGCTCGATATTCTGGCCATCGCGCCGCGTATCCTAGATGTCCCGGCCGAGCACGTGCACGCCAAGGCCCGCATGCGCTCACGCGGCGGCTCGCAGTACGGCAAGCAGGGCGCCGGCAAGGGCGGATCGGGCGAACGCGCCAACATCGCGCGCCGTCGACTGCCGCTCATCGAAGAGGGCGGCCTCACCTTTGCCGTCAACTTTGACGACTACCTGGACGTCGGCATCTTCTTGGACCACCGCGTCACCCGCAACCTGGTGCGCGAGCACGCCAAGCAGGCGCGCCGCTTCCTCAACCTGTTTGCCTACACCGGCACTGCCACCTGCTACGCGGCCGACGGTGGCGTCGAGGAGACCGTGACGGTCGACCTCTCCAACACCTATCTGGACTGGGCCGAGCGCAACATGCGCCAGAACGGCTTTGTGGGGCCTCAGCATCATTTTGTGCGCGACGACGTACTCGCTTGGATTCGCGACCAGCGCCAGACGCGCAACCGCTGGGACCTGATCTTTGTCGACCCGCCCACGTTCTCGAACTCGTCCAAGATGGGCCGCCGCACCTGGGATGTCCAGCGCGATCACGTTGAGCTGCTGGCCGGCGTGTCGCGCCTGCTCACGCAGGGTGGCCATGCCATCTTTAGCTGCAACCTGCGTGGCTTCCGTCCCGAGACGCGCAAGCTTGCGCGCGCGGGCGTGGTGCTACAGGACATTACGGCGCAGACCATCCCCGATGACTTCGCACGCAACCAGAAGGTGCACCACTGCTATATCGTGCGCCGCCTGCCCATCGAGGACGCCATGGCCGAGGTCGGCTTTAGCGCCGAGGAAATTGCCGAGCGCGTCGAGGAGCTGCGCAACCCCGAAGCCCGCAAGCCCCGTGCAGCAGCGCCCCGTTCGATGCCCGCCGGCGACGGCAAGCCGCACGGCGACGGCAAACCCTCCCCCGCCGGCAAGCCCAAAAAGAAGAAGTTCTACGCCAGCAAGCCCAAGGGCAAATAACAAAGTTGCGGTGGAATAGTTCCTAAAAAGGCCAGATAACGGCATAAACAGGAACTATTTCACCGCAACTCATGAGGGGATGTGGGTAACGGGCTATCCTTGGGTGACCAGGCGGTAGCCGATGCCTACGTGGGTTTGGATGTAGCGCGGGTGCGCGGGGTCGGACTCGATCTTCTTACGCAGCGTGCCCATAAAGACGCGCAGACTCGCGAGGTCGCTCTTGGTCGCCGTGCCCCAGATCTCGTGCAGGATAAACTGGTGCGTCAGCACCTTGTCGGCGTTGTGCGCCAGCAAGCAGAGCAACTTGTACTCGATCGGCGTCAGGTGCAGCTCCTCGCCCTCCATCGTCGCGATACCGGCATCAAAATCGATGTGCAGCTCGCCGGTGTCAAACGAGCCCTCGGATGCAGCCACACCAATCTGTGCATACGAAAGGCGCCTGAGCGTGGTGCGGATACGCGCGAGCAGCTCCTCGACCGAAAACGGCTTGGTCAGGTAATCGTCGGCACCGGCATCGAGCGCGCGGATCTTGTCCGCGTCCTCGCTACGCGCCGAGACCACGATAATCGGCATGCCCGACCACGCGCGCACCGACTCCACCACCTTGACGCCGTCCATATCGGGCAAGCCCAGGTCGAGCAGCACGATGCTCGGCGCCTGCGACGACGCAGCGGCAATGGCGGCGTGTCCAGTCTCCACGGCCATATGACGCAGCCCGTGCGCCTCGAGCGCGGCAACAATCAGGTTGCGGACGGCGGGGTCGTCCTCAACGACCAAGATCAGCGGTTTAACAGCAGAGTTCGGCACAGCGCTACTCCTTATCAAACGAAACGTCGGCGGTGGGAAGCTCGATCGTAAAGACCGAGCCGTGCGGATCCGCCGCGGCAACTTCTATGCTACCGCCATGCGCCAGCGCAATGGAGCGGCAGAGCGAAAGTCCCAGGCCCACGCTGCGATGGCTGTCGGCCAAGCCATGGTTGGCGGTGTAGAACGACTCAAAGATGCGGTCGCGGTCCTCGGGCGCAATGCCAGGGCCGTCATCGGCGACCGAGCACGTCACGCGCCCCTCGTCGACACCAATCGAAATCACGATATGCGAGCCCGCCGGCGTATACGTGATGGCGTTGTTCACCAGGTTCACCACAAGCTGCACCATCAGGCGCGCATCGACGTTGACGAGCGCCGGCTCGTCGCCCGCCACCACCTTAAGGTCGTGCTCGCGCACGGCCGGGTTCACGTGGCGCAGCGCCTCCTCGACGATATCGTCCATGAGTTCGAGCGTGGTCGACAGATGCATACCGCCGCCCTCGAGCTTGGTGATGGCAAGCAGGTTCTCGACGGTGGCGTTGAGCCACAGCGCATCCGAGCGAATGGACAGCAGCATGTTGCGACGCGTCTGGGCGTCGAGCACCGCCGTGCCGGTTGAGCCCTGGTCGAGCAGCACGTCAGCATTGCCCGAGATGCTCGTGAGCGGCGTGCGCAAATCGTGCGAGATGGAGCGCAGCAGGTTGGCACGCAGCTGCTCGTTCTTAGCGAGCACCGCCGCCTCCTCGCGGGCCTTCATGGCACGGGCGCGGTCGATCGCCAGCTCGCCTTCGCTCACGATGGCGTCGGCCAGCATCCGTTCCTCGTGCGTCAGCACATTGGGCTCGGCAACGACAGCCAACACACCCACCACCGAGGCGGGATCACTCGAGCGCACGATGCTGTCGCCCGAGCGCACCGTCAGGTAGATGCCATAGAACGCCGAACCGCCAAACGTGGCGTCGAGCGGCGTTCCCACGTAGGCCGAAGCCGAGAGCAGCGGCGGCATCTGGGGCGCCAGATGGTGCACCGGAGCGGCATCGCCCACCGCCGTATAGGTCGCGCGCGGCAGCAGGTCATCATCCTCGGTATCGGCGCTGTACCACACGACCGGGCAGCCCGAAAGGCGCGCCAGCTGCGTGGCCATGGCATGCACAATCTGCGGCTCGTCGGCGCAGCGCTGCAACATGCGGTTGGTTTCGAGCACCATCTGCGTACGGCGGTCGCTAGCAGCGGCCTGTGCCAAGGCACGGCGCAGTGCCAGCGCGATTGAACTCGACACGAGTGAGACCACGAACATGATGAAAAACATGCCGGGATGGATGCGATCGATAAACGTCAGCGAGTAACGCGGCTCGATAAACAAAAAGTTATAGAGCGCCACGGCGGCAACGGAGCTCAACAGACAGTACAGGCGGCTCCAGGTGAAAAACGCACACAGCTGCACGGCGAGCACGTACACGATCATGACGCTGGGGGCAAGACCGGGTCGGTCGAGTAGCGCGCCCACGACCGTCGCCGCCGCCAAAAGCCCCATCGACACGCAAGTGTCATACAGAGGACCGCGGCGTGTTAGGGTCATGCGCCGCCACCAAAAGTTCTCGGCAAGATCGCCATCAACATGAGCGTCCACAAGCACCGCGCCCTCCCTCAAAACAAAAACCACCACGAAGGGGACAGGCACCTTTGTGGTGGTTTTCCCTCGTGGTGGTTCTTAGTGTAAAACCTTTTGCAGCCTGCTGTCGCTAGACAAACAGCACGTGCGCGAGCAGGGCGCACACACACGCCGCGGCAAACACCAGCGCAATAACCGAAATCACGCGATCGGTCATGTCCATGTTGGCACGATTCGTAAAGAACCGATCTTCGGCGGCGTCGACGCGCGCCTCACGTACCAGCTCGGCAACCACCTCGCGGCCATCAAGCATCTTTGCATCTATGTTTGCCTCCCCGGTCTCAATCTTATCCATCGAAAACCAACTCCATGCAACCTGTCGGCGCCTACGGGCGCTCGTTGGGAGCCAGACGCTGCATCTTGTTCACGGCCTTGAACTTGGTGAACAGCGGCACGTACTCAAAGCTCACGTTGGAGTTCTCCAGGCCGTACCAGCGTGCAGGCGTGCCGGCGGCGCGACGAATGATGTACTTGAGCGTGATGGCCGTACGCTCGCTCGGCTCCACATCGCTTTCGGGCGCCAGAAGCTTACGGATCAGGACGAACTTGAACGTACCGATGTTGCCCGGATCCTTGTAGACCGAGTAATCATGCGTCTGCGGCGGCAGCTCGCCGGTGGCAGCCAGGTCCTGAACAACCTGACGCAGGTAGGCATTGACGCGCTGGTTGATCTTGTAGCCCAGGTACAGATGCACGCGGAACACGTAGTCGGTGCCGAACGTCTCGACCGAATAGGCAAAGGTGTGCGGTTCGTCCATGGTCTCGACGTTCACAAACCACCAGGCGTGGGCACGCTTGGGATGCTTGTCCAAGATCGAGTAGACGATATCGCGGTCGATGTAGTCGGTATGGGTGTCCTTGGTCAGGTACACGACGTTGTCGCTCATGCGCTCGTAACGGTCGTCGTCGCGCAGGCGCTTGAGCTGCGGCAGGTAGCTGCGCAGCGGCAGCAGCGTAAACTGGCGCTGCTCGACCGCCGTGCCGTTGTACCAGCACACCATAATGCCCATGATGAGTGCAGCCATGAGGATGGTGAAGTAGCCGCCGTGGAAGAACTTGGTGAGCGAGCTCACGAAGAAGAAGCCTTCGAGCAAAAGGAAGAAGGCCGCGAAGATCCACGGAGCAACCTTGAGCTTGCGCTCCTCGTGCAGGTAGAAGAAGAGCAGCAGCGTGGTGCACATCATAGTCAGCGTAATGGCAAGGCCGTAGGCGGCTTCCATATGCGCCGAGTTCTGGAACAGCAGCACCACGATGACGCAGCCGACAAGCATGACGTTGTTGACCATGGGGATGTAGAGCTGGCCCTTGGTCTCGGCAGGGTAGAAGACCTGCATGTGCGGCATAAGGTCCAGGCGGCTGGCCTCGGACACCAGCGAGAATGCGCCGGTGATGAGCGCCTGCGAGGCAATGATGGCCGCGACGGTGGAAAGGCCTACGGCAAACGGGCGCAGGCCCGGGGCGAGCATCTGGTAGAACGGGTTGAGATCGGCAATGCCCATGAGCTCGGGGTTGGCAGCGTTGTTCATAAGCCAAGCGCCCTGGCCCATATAGGAAAGCAGCAGGCAGCACTTAACGAACGGCCAAGTAGCGTAGATGTTGCCGCGGCCGACGTGGCCCATGTCGGAGTAGAGCGCCTCGGCACCGGTGGTGGCGAGGAAGCAGCTGCCCAGGATCATGATGCCCGCGTGGTTGTTGGGGCTCAGCAAAAAGGCGATGCCGCGCACCGGGTTGAGGCACAGCAGCACGGCGGGGTGCTGGAAGACAAAGAACAGACCCGTGCCGCCCAGGAACAGGAACCACAGCGTCATGATAGGGCCAAAGGCGTGACCGATCTTGGCCGTGCCGATGCGCTGCACCAAGAAGAGCGCAATGATGATGGCGAGCGTGATGGCGACAACGCGGCCCTGGTCATCCCCGAGCACGGCGTGAACCGCAGGGATGGTGCGCAGGCCCTCGATGGCCGTGGTAACGGTAACAGCCGGCGTCAGGATGCCGTCGGCGAGCAGCGCGGCGCCACCCAGCATGGCGGGGATGATAAGCCACTTGCCGCAACGCTTGACCAGGCTGTACAGGGCAAAGATACCGCCCTCGCCGTGGTTGTCGGCGCGCAGCGAGATCAGCACGTACTTGACGGTCGTCAGCAGCGTGACCGTCCACACGACAAGAGAGAGCGCGCCGAGCACGAACTCCTCCGTCACGCTTCCGATGCCGCCGTTGCCGGCAACGAGCGCCTTGGTTACATACATAGGGCTGGTGCCGATGTCGCCGTACACCACGCCCAGCGTGACGAGCATCGCCGAGATGCTCACAGGAATCGCAGCGTGCGAGGCTGCCTCCTTGGCCTTTTGTTCCATAAGCCGGTTTCCTCCCAACTTTAATGTTCGAAGGGATTATAGGCAATCGGCCCATGTTTTAATGCACTGTTTTCCCAGCTAGATAAACATTTATACGGCCTTTATGCCATCGCGCGATATGGAATGTGGCAAAGGGACTGTCCCTTTGCCACATTCGTCATTTTCCGAGCCAATTTTTGAACCACCACTCCATGGAGCGGCTCATCTCGGCCATAAAGGGACTGGTGTGTTTGCGGGTGTAGATATCCACCACGCGCTCCCCCACCTCGCGGGCATGCGGGCGAAACATCGCGTCCATCTCGGCCACCTGCGCGTCCATGGTCGCGGCATCCGCGCGGCAGTAGCGCTCCTCGTGCACCAGGTTCACCACGGGGTGCGCGATTGCCGGGCGCTCCTTACGGGGCGTGCCGATGATGAGCATCGACAGCGGCATGGTATAGGGCGGCAGATCGAGCAGCTCGGCAACTTCCTCGGCATTCTCGACGATATCACCGATGTAGCAGCTCCCCAGCCCCAGGGCCTCGGCGGCAACCACGGCGTTTTGTGCAGCGATCACGGCGTCCTGGGCCGCGATGGCAAAGTCGCCCAAACCCGGCGCGCGGCGGGGCGCCTTGCCCGTGCGCTCGACAAACTCGGGCTCAAAGCAGCCCACGTGCTCAAACAGATCGATCCACTTGGCATAATCGACCACAAATATAAGTGCCCAGGGCGCCTTGGCGATCATGGGCTGGTGATCGCACAGGTCGGCCAGACGGTCCAGCGTAGCCTGCTCGCGAATGCTCACGATGGAATACATCATCATGGCGCCTGCCGATGGCGCGCGACTCGCCGCATGCAAAATCGCCGCCCGCTGCTCGTCGGTCACCGCTACGGGACGGTCACTGTCATCGCGCGCGAAGGCGCGCGTAGACGAACGGTGCTCCAAAATGTCCAGCACCGCGTTGCCCGTAGTCTCGACCGGATAGCCGCCCGCGTCCATGCCGGCACCCACGTCGCCCGCACTCGTCATACAAACCCGCTCGTTCATCGCCTCATCCTCGCCATTTCTTTAAGAAGCCTTTACGTTTCCGTGTAATTCCCGTCCATTATCGCGCAGGTCGCCACTACATTGCGCCACACCGCCACACGTGCGCGTTAATATGGCTGGTTGTTGTGCGCAGCCACCAATTGCAGCGCATATCTTGGTAACAATCGGGTAAACCCCCGCTTTCGTAGGTTTTAAGTTTGTGAGGAGTCTCAGCATGTTCGCTGCCGCCATCTCGCTCGTCGGTCTTGCGGCGACCGTCTACCTTGTCTTGCGCGAGGCCAAGGCCATTCGCGCACAGTCGGGCACCGTCGCCAAAGGCGCCATCGCCTGGAGTGTCGCCTTCGGCCTGTTCCAGCTCTTTTTGACCATTTGGGGCGCCATTGGCCTCGTCGCCCAAAACGAGCCGCTCGCCTTTGTGATGCTCATCCTGACCAACGCCATCCTTACCGGATGCGCCTGGGCCAGCATTGCCCGCGACCGCATCGCCCCGCGCGTCTTTGCGTTCGCCGGGTCCGATGCCCCCGTCCCCACCGGCAAGCTCGCCCGCCTGCGCGGAGCCTTTGTGGGCAAACCGCTCGTCGCCGCCGTCTTGTGCCTGCTGCTCGCCGGCGTCTTTGCGCTGCTGGGCATGGAGGTCTCGTCCAACCACGACTTTACCTGGGTCTACCCCCTGTGCATTCTGCTCGAATGGGCCATCATCACCGTGCTCATGGTCGGCTTGTTCTTCCTATTCCAGCGCCACGGCGCAGCTCCCGCGGTCCTGGCCTTTGCCCTCTTTGTCCTGGGCATTGCCGAGTTCTTCGTCATCACGTTTAAATCCATGCCCATCCAGCCGGGCGACCTTTCGGCCATCTCCACCGCCGCCGCGGTCGCCGGCAACGGCTACACCTTCTCGATCTCGCTGTTCTGCGTGCTGTCCATGGGCTTTACCGCCATCGCCATGCTGCTGTGCGAGTACGCCGGCCTGGTGGCACCGCACCGTCAGAAGGGCGCCGCTAACGCCAAGCGCATGCTGCTCACCAACCTGCTCGTGGCGGTGCTGTGCCTGGGCGGCGTGACCGCGCATGTCACGCTCATCGACTACTACAACACCCTCGGCATCACCGTCTACACCTGGCGCCCGCTCGAGAGCTACTGGCGCGAGGGCTACCTGCCTGCCTTTATTAGTGCGGCACAGTCCATCAAGCCGCCCAAACCCGCCGACTACTCCGTCGACGATGCCAAGGCCACGCTCAAAAAGTACGCCAAGGCCTACGACAAGTCCGACGCGGCCAAGAGCGACGAGCGCGCCGCCGCAAAGGAGCAGTTCGACAGCGAGAAGCCCACGGTCATCGCCATCATGAACGAGACGTTCTCGGATCTGTCGATCTACCAGAACATGCGCGCCGGCTACGAAGGTCCGCAGTACTTTAAGAACCTGTCCAACTGCCTCAGCCGCGGAAAGCTCTACGTGAGCGCCTACGGCGGCGGCACGGCCAATACCGAGTTTGAGTTTATGACCGGCAACTCCATGGCCAACCTGGGCTCGGGCGTGTACCCCTACACCATCTACAACATGGAAACGACCGGGAACCTGGCAGAGCAGTTCAAATCGCTCGGCTATTCCACCACGGCCATGCACCCCAACCACGCGACCAACTGGAACCGCGAGAACGTCTATAAGGACTTTGGCTTTGACCAGTTCCTGTCCATCAACGATTTCCAGGGCGCCGATACCCTGCGCGGCATGGTGACCGACCAGGCAACCTACGACAAGATTCTTGAGTTGCTCGACCAGAACGCCGATCCGCAGTTTATCTTCGACGTGACCATGCAGAACCACTCGGGCTACGACACGGGCCTGCTGCCGGTCGACAAGCAGATGCACCTGAACATCGACACGACCGACCTGGACGCTAAGACCGTCGAGGACGGCACGCTCTCCGATGTTGACGAGTATGTCTCGTGCATCGAGCAGTCCGACCAAGCGCTGCGTTACTTCCTCAACGCCCTGAGCAAGCTCGACCGCAAGGTGGTCGTGGTGTTCTGGGGCGACCACCAGCCGTTCTTCCCGTCCAAGTTCAATGACAAGTGGTTTACCGGCGAGGACGACGCCACGCACCAGGAGCGTTTGTGGCAGACCGACTACATCATCTGGGCCAACTACGACGTTGCCGGCTGCGACCAGACGAGCGAGGTTGACGACCTGTCCACTAACTACCTGTCCACCCAGTTGATGCAGCTGATCGGCGCACCGCTGACCGACTACCAGAAAGCGCACATGACGCTGCGCGAGTCGCTGCCCGCCATCAACTCGGTCGGCTACGAGGACGCCAGCCTGCGTTGGGCGCTTTCCTCCAACGTCACCGGTGACGACGCCGCTGCCGCAGCCGCCACCAAGGCGCGCGAGGATTACGCCAAGATGCAGTATTACGAGATGTTCCGCGACGGCAAGAACGTGTACACCGAGCACTTCCAGACCGAGGCCAACGAGACCGACCCCAACCTGGCACCGGGCACGACCAAGATCAAGTAGCGACTAGCTGCGAGTTCATAACTGAAACGTCTGTCCGGGCGGAGGCATATAAGGTTCCTTGCTCGGACAGTCCTGCGCAAGACGGAGGCCACATTAAGTGGCCTCCTTTGCGTGCGGAACTCGCGATGAACCTTATATGCCTCCGCCCGGACAGACGCCCTGATGTTGGGGCGTGGCTTGTCATGGGGGCATCCGCAACATATATAAGTTGAAGGCCACGTCATGTGGCCTTTTTGCATCCGGAAACTGTGTACCAGAATTCGCGTCCGGAGTGGGATGCGGTTTCCGCTTGTGGCTCCGTTGGGAAACTGCATCCCATTCCGATCACAAATTCCGGGTCGCATTTTCCGCCAAGGCCCTCAACTGGAAACTGCGTCCCATTCCATGCCTTGATTCCGGGACACACTTTCCGAAACGCCGCGCATTCGGAAAGTGCGTCCCGCTCTGAATACATCCGGGCATGGAATATCCGCTTATAAGGCCTTCCATCAATAAAGGGGCACCCTCCCGGGCGGCGGGCACGAAGTTCATCGCGAGTTCCGCACGCAAAGAAGGCCACTTAATGTGGCCTTCGTCTTGCGCAGGACTGTAGAGCAGGGAACTTCGTGCCCGCCGCCCGGGAGGGCGTTGCGTTTAGAAGATGGACCTAGCGCTCCTTCTTCATGGCGTTGTAGCCAATCAGCACGGTCCAGACGTACGCGCAGGTCTTGGGGATCATGAGCATGCCGATAGCCGGGACAACCTCGGCCCACAGGACCACGGGAATGTAGAAGCCAAAGCTCAGCACAATGGTGAGCCACATCCAGCGGAAGGCCTCGTCGTTATCTTCCTTGGCACTGCGATAGAACAGCACGATGACGATAGGCCCCATGATGGCAAACGGGATGTTGCGTAGGATGCCCCATGCAAGCGGGGTCTGGTTGGTGAGCCACTGGTTTTGCGGCAACATGCAGAGCGCGACGCGCATGGCGGCTAGCGCAAAGATTGCCGCAGTCGTTCCGACGTGGTTCTTCACCTGATAGCGTTCGCGCCACACATAGTAGAGCAGTACGTAAAAGACGGTCATGGTAATCGAGGTGATCCACTTGCCCAGGCCCAGCTGCACGGCATAAGCGCCAAAGCCCGTCGTGCAGAGCGCCAGTGCACGAGGGACCAGGTGGAACGAGTCACCGGCGCCCAAAACGACCGCCATCCAGCCAAACAGCTGGAACTGACGATTGCCTTTACTGCCGCGAATCATGCGGACACCGATGGTGATGACCGTCACCAAGTACACGATGTCAAAAAGCGTTTCGAAGATAGCACGCATATATATGTCTCCTTAAAAGAATGGTTGCAAAGTACGGTTTGGCTTCCTGGTGCCGGGCATCACCTCTTTAACATGAACGCTGTTCACTTTCTTGCCGTAAAAATCCCCGCCTTGCGCGGGGACCTTTTAATAGAGGGTTCGACGTGTGATCTCGAGCACGGCGCTCGGATCAAAGTCTTGCCGAATCACGGCAGAGAGCATGAGCGAGAACAGGACCTCGGCAAATTGCTCGGCAGAAAACTGATCGGTAAAGGCGTCCGGGCGCACCCGAGGGTCGCACCTGAGCACCATACAAAGCTGATCGAGGATATGCTGCCAGGCATGATGCATGCGGCGCTTGCCATCCGCAGTGTCTTGCTGCATAAAACTCAGCGAGTGATGCGTAAAGAAGCCCGGATACGTTTGGCAGCCGTACTCCATCTGGCGATACATCCAGCGGATGCAGGAGAGCGTGTCTTCCAAGACGGCCTCGTCATCGGGGTGATGGAAAATGTCGCCCCACACGCTTGCCACGGTCGCGCCCACGAGCGCCGTCTTAGAATCAAAGTAGTTGTAGATGCATCCGACCGACACGCCGCATGCCGCGGCAACCGAGCGAATGTTGACGCCGGTCCAACCGTTTTCCTGGATGAGCTTACGGCTCGTCTTCAGGATTTCCTCCTTAGACGTCGCTGTGTTATTCATGCCCTCACCTCCAATGTGAACACTGTTCATTTTGACACGGCGCGTTCCCCTGTCAAGAAAAAAGCCTCGAGAATTTCGAGGCTTTCACACTTGTATTATGGGGCGCTCGGCACCGCGAGCAGCGAGTCACTCGCCCAGCACGGCCTTCTTGGCCGCCGCCGCCATGTTGTCCAGATCTTCCTTGGTGGGATGGTCCTTCGCGGCAACCCAGTTGTCGAGCAGCATTTTAAATCGGGCGTTGTCGGGATCTTGCTCGAGCATAGCCTCGTAGCGCTGCTTGACCGCAGGGCCCATCTTGCCCTGGCACATCGCCCAGCCCGCAAGCTCGGCATCATCGGCCAAATTGGAGGTCACACGATCGATAATCTGCTGGTAATAGCTCTGATCGGCGCCAAAACCGCAGGTGCCAAACAGGAACACGCGCTTGCCGTGCAAGGCGGAGAGCAACGCCGCGACCGAAGGCGTGCACGCGCCCTTGTCGCACCAAAAACCGACGAGCACCATGTCGGCCGCGCAGGCGCCCTGCGCCTCGAGCGCAACCTGATCTGCATCCGCATCGTCGCTCAACGCCGCGGCATGGACAAACTCAACATCCGCAGCCTGCAGAGCGCGCTTGATCGCGCCCGAAACCATCCTGGTATTACCGCTCTTGCTGTTAACCACCAAAGAGCACGTCATAGTCACGTTGCCTCGTTTCCCCCAAAATTAAAGCCACTAATGCAATTTATTAGATGAATATCTTAGTACTAACGTGACAGATGTAAACCACCGTCTGTCGATTGGCGACGCAGACGACATCTTTGGACAGATTTCGAACAGTATGCACTTCGGATTGAAACCGCCGCAGAACGTTTCACGAATGGCCGAAAAACTGTTTCACAAAACGCCGTCAAATTGTTTCACGAAATACCGTCAAATTGTTTCACGCGCTGGTAGAACGCTATATAACACGATCGCTCTATGGGACAAACAAACCTGATTAATTAGCCTCACAGGCTTCCTCACTGGGCAAACTGGCTACGGTAGAGCTCGGCGTAGAACCCGCCTGCCGCGAGCAGCTCATCGTGCGTGCCGCGCTCGATAATCTCGTCATCGCGCATGACCAGGATGCAATCGGCGTTGCGAATCGTCGACAGGCGGTGTGCCACGACAAAGCTCGTGCGGCCAGCCATGAGCTCGTCGAATGCCGCCTGTACCTGCAGCTCGGTACGTGTATCGATGCTCGACGTTGCCTCGTCCAGCAGCAGAATCGCCGGATCGGTGAGCATGACGCGCGCGATGCACAGCAGCTGTTTTTGACCCTGGCTAAACGTGCCGCCGTCCTCGCCGATCACCGTATCGTAGCCGCCTGGCAGCTGCACGATAAACTTGTGCGCATGAGCGCGCTTGGCGGCCTCGACAATCTGCTCGCGCGTGGCATCGGGGCAACCGTAGGCAATGTTTTCGGCCACCGTGCCCTCGAACAGCCAGGTGTCCTGCAGCACCATGCCAAAGGCGCGGCGCAGGCTCGCACGCGTGTAGTCACGCGAGGAGCGACCATCAACCGCGATGCGCCCAGCATCGATATCGTAAAAGCGCAGCAGCAGGTTGATGAGCGTCGTCTTGCCACAACCCGTGGGGCCGACGAGGGCAAAGCGCATACCGGGCTTGGCATCGATGCAGATATCCTGCAGCAGTTTGCGGTCGGGCACGTAGCTAAAGTCCACATGCTCAAACGAAACCTCGCCCTTCGGGGCGGCGAGCTCAATGGCATCCACAGCGTCGGGCTCCTGCTCGCGCGCATCGAGCAACGCGAACATGCGGCGCGCCGAGGCGTACGCGGTCTGGATCTGCGTAATGACGTTCGTGACCTCGTTGAACGGCTTAGTGTACTGGTTAGCGTAGGACAGGAAGATCTGCACGCCGCCCACCGTGAGCGCCGCAGGCACGCCCGTGATCACGCCCGCGCAGCCGATCACGGCGACCACGGCGTAGATGATGTTATTGATAAAGCGCGTGCCGGGGTTAGAAAGCGAACCCATAAACTGCGCGCGCTCGCCCGCCGTATAGAGCTCGGCGTTGAGGACATCGAAGCGCTGTTGAGCGCGCGGGCCGTAGGCGAAGGCGTCCACGAGCTTTTGCTCGCCCACGTACTCCTCAATATGACCGCCAAGCTGGCCTTGGATGCGCTGCTGTGCCGTAAAGCTCTTGTTGGAAAGTTTGGCGATGGCGCCGGCTGCAAAGATGGAAAGCGGCGTGACGAGCACCACCACGAGCGTCATGGCCAGGTTAATGGAGAGCATAAACGCGAGCGTGCCCACGATGGTGATGACGCCGGTAAAGAGCTGCGTAAAGCCCTGCAGCAGGCCGTCGCCCACTTGGTCGACATCGTTGACCACGCGGCTCATGAGGTCACCGTGGGCATGGCTGTCGATAAAGCTGAGCGGCATGCGGCTGAGCTTGTCGCTTGCCTCCACGCGCATGTCGCGCACCGTCTCGTAGGACAGGCGATTGACGCAGTAGCCCTGCAGCCACTGGAAGGCCGCCGCGCCCACCACGACAATCGCGAGCTTGGTAACGAGCGGCAGCAGCGCGTCAAAGTCCACCTGCCCGGCGGCAACGATGAGGTCGATGCCCTCGCCGATAAGGATGGGCGTATAGAGTTGTAAGATCACCGAGATGGCGGCGCTCACAAACGACGCCGTAAACGAAATGCGATGCGGACGGACGTAGCCCAGCAGGCGGCGAGTTACCGCGCCCACGGGGTAGCGCTCGGGGTCGCCGGGCTGGCGCGGGCCGTCACCCAAGTCGTTGAGGCTATCGTTGCCGGACACGTTGGCCGTCATCGTGGCGACCGAGCCGGAAGAAGTATACGGGTTCATTTAGCAGCCCTCCTTTGCGCAAGTGGATGCCGGGGCGCACGCGGCGCCTGAGGCGGGCACGGGGCTTGGGGCGAACGCGGGCGTCGCGCTCCCCTGCTGGCCCTCGAGCTCCTCGCGACGAAGCTGCGACTGGCAAATCTCGCGGTAGAGTTGGCAGCTTGCGTAGAGCTCGTCGTGCGCGCCCAGGCCCGCGACCGAGCCGTGGTCGAGCACGCAGATCATGTCGGCATCGCGCACGGTCGATACGCGCTGGCTCACGATGACGGTCGTGAGCGGCAGCCCGCCCTCGGCGGCACCGCGCACACTGCGCTCGCGAATGGCGTGACGAAGCGCCGCATCGGTCTTAAAGTCGAGCGCCGAGGCGGAGTCATCCATGATCAGGACCTGCGGAGAGCCCACCAGGGCACGTGCGATGGTCAGGCGCTGGCGCTGGCCACCGCTAAAGTTCTTGCCGCCCGCCTCGACCGGGGCGTCGAGCCTCTGCGGCTTGTTGCGCACGAACTCGCCGGCCTGCGCCATATCGAGCGCCGCCCAAAGCTCCTCGTCGGTCGCCGACTCGTCGCGCCAGGTTAGGTTGCTACGGATCGTGCCGCTCACGAGCGACGCGCGCTGCGGTACGGTCGCGACCACATGGCGCAGCTGATTGAGCGGCCAGACGCGCACGTCGGCACCCATTACGCTCACGCTGCCGGCGCCCGTGTCGTACAGGCGCGGGATAAGCGAGACGAGCGTGGACTTGCCGCTGCCCGTGCCGCCGATAATGCCGAGCGTTTTACCCAGCGGCAGCTCCAGGGTCACGTCATTGACGGCGTTGGCGGCGCCCGCGCCAAAGGAGAAGCTCGCATGGCCGAAGCTCAGCGCGGGAACCGGAACAGCGTTGCCCATCGCGCTCGGCTCGGGCAGCGCAACCGGCTGGTTGCCCTCGTCGGTAATGCTCGGCTCGCAATTGAGCACCTCGTTGAGACGCGACGCGCTGGCGCTCGCCTTGGTAAAGACCACGACCAGGTTGGCGACATACACGATGGAGGTCAGGGTCTGCGTCATGTAGTTGACGAACGCCATGACCTGGCCCTGCGTAAGCTCGCCCACGTTGACCTGGATGCCGCCCACCCACAGGATGGCGCACACGCCCAGGTTCATCACAAGAAACGTGACGGGATTAAGGATTGACGAAAGCTTGCCCACCGCGATGGCGGTATGGGCCTGGTCATCGGCGGCTTGGGCGAAGCGCTCACGCTCGTGATCTTCGCGCACAAACGCACGGACCACGCGGGCGCCCGAAAGTCCCTCGCGGCAAATGAGCGCAATGCGGTCGAGCTTTGCCTGCAGCTGCCTGTAATACGGAATGCAGCGCGCCATGACAAACCAAAACACCAGGCCGATGGCGGGCGTGCAAATCAAAAAGATCATGCCGAGCTTAAGGTCGATGGCAAGGGCCGCGACCATGGAACCCACGGCCAAGAAGGGCCAGCGGATGAGCATGCGCACGCCGAGCGCCACAGCAAGCTGCACCTGGTTGACGTCGTTGGTGATGCGCGTGATGAGCGACGGCGTGCCAAAGCGATCGAGCTCGGCATAGCTCAGGCGGTTGATATGCCCGTAGAGTGCGCCGCGGATGTCGGTGCCCATGCCCTGCGAGGTCAGCGCCGCCATCTTTTGACAGACGAGCGTAAACGAGATGCCGATTACAGCCATGGCGGCGAGCACCGCGCCGTAACGAACGACGGCGTTCACATCGTGCGCGCCGATGCCGCGATCGATCATCTGGGCAATCACGAGCGGCGTAAGCAGGTCAAAGATCACTTCAATCAACTTGCACGCAGGGCCAATCACCATATACCGGCGAAACTTACCACCAAAACGCCTGAGCAGCTCAATCATAAAAAGGCGCTCCCTATCATCATCTCTATTCAATCTGATTCATGATAGTACGGAGAACCCTGGAGATGCGTAAGCAACTCGTTACAGATGTAAGGGCAACGGCCACTAGCGCCCAAGGCACGTAGCAGCCGATGTTTTGGCAACGCCAGCGAGTTCCACTAAGCACGGGATTGAATTGTTCAGATAAACGCGCCTTTACGGGTGATTTTTGGACGACGGGGGCCGGCCGGCGGCGAGGTGTTTGGTAGTCGAGCGATCCCGCAGGCAAAGCCGAGGACCAGCGAGACACCAAATACCTCGCCGCCGGCCGGGCCATGTCGCGGCACCAAAAAGCGCCCGTGCGCTCGATGGATTCGGATGCCCGACAGAGGCTCCTTATGGCTGCTTCCTTCCGGACCTGACCAGATTCGGAACATGTCGTCATCCGAACCCATCGAACGCGCTAGGCGCTCGGTATATCTTACCTGCTCCCGCCCGCCACGGCAAGTGGGGCGAACCCATCGGATGGATTCGCCCCACTCGTTCATATCGCTAGCGGCGCCTGCGGTACAGGACCGCGCCGCCCGCGGCGGCAAGCGCGCCGGTGCCGGCCATGACCGCGAGCGCGGCCGCCGGCAGGCTGCGGTCGCCGGTGTCGGGCATGCCGCCCTTGGAGCCGCCGCCACTGGAGCCGTTATCGGAACCGCCGCCCGAGCCGCCGCCCGGCGTGCCGGGGTTCTCGGGGGTGCCGGGCTCCTCGGCGTAGCCGTTGGTGAAGACCGGCGGCATGTTGGCGTCGCCCTCGTAGGAGACCTTCGCCGACAGATAGCCCGTCTTGGTGCCGTCTGCCGCCTCGTCGCTCACCGTGACGACGATCTTATGCACCGCTTTGTCGTAGGTCACGTGCGCCTGGCCGTCGTCGACCTCGCTCACCGTGAAGGTGTAGGTGCCGGCCTGCTTGAAGGTCAGCGCATCGAACGTGACGCTGCCATCGGCGGCATTTTTGGCGGTCGACATGACCTTGCCGTCCCGGCTCTTGAGCTCAAAGCTGAACTGGCCCGCCTTGAGCTCGGCGCCCTTGAGCACCTTGGCGGCGCCCAGCTTGAGGGTGACGGGCGCGGCCTCGTAGCCGTTGGTAAAGGTCACCGAGGTGTCGCCCGCGGCATTGCCCTCGGCATCTGTCAGCTCGTGCTTGACGGTAAGCGTGCCGTTTTTGGCATCGGCAACCGTCGTGCACACGCGGTACGTCGCCTTGTCGTACGTCACGCCGCCCGCCGTGCCGGCGACCTCGCGCAGCTCGTAGCTGTGCGTGCCGGGCGCGGTGTAGGTGACGGGGCTGAGCGCGACCGTGCCGTCGGCGGCAATCTCGACCAGCTGGAACTCGAACTCGCCCTCGGCCAGGTCACGGCCCTTGAGCTTCTTGTTCACCTTGATCTGGTCGGTGACGGAGCTCGGCGTCGGGCTCACGCCGTAAGTGTTGGTGAACTCGAACGCGCCCTTACCCTCGGGCGTGCCCTCTGCGGGCAGGACCTCCGCGGCGAGCGTGCCCGCGTTGGTGTCCTCGACCACCCTGACCGTGAAGGTCCTGGTCGCCGTCGCATCGTTGACCACGCCGTCGACCGAACCGGACTCGCTCACCCGGTAGGCGAACGTCTTGGTGCGCAGGCCGCCGCCGTCGATCTCGACGTCATCGAGGTCGCTCGGCTGCTTAAACGTGACATGGCCCAGTTCGACGTTGCCGGCGGCGTCGTTGGTCGCCTCGGTCACTGTCTTGCCGGAGGCGTCGACCGGCGCGGGCGCGCCGTCCAGCGGCGTGATCTTAAAGGCGTACTTGCCCGCAATGTCGACCTGCGTGAGGCCGAGTCCGGCCTGGCTAAGCGCCAGCGTCTTGGTGCCCGCGAGGTCGACCGTCGCCTCGTTGGTGCCGTAGCCGTTCACAAACGACAGCGTGCCGTCGGAGCCCTCGGGGTAGACCACGGCCACATCCAGCCCGCCCTTGCCGTTATCGATCACCTTGACCGTGATATCGAAGCTCGAGGCGGTCGCCGTCACGCCCGCGGGCAGCTGGTCCGTGCCGTCCTCGGAAACGGTATAGGGAATGACCCAGGAGCCGTCGGCGGCCCTGGTGGCGGTGCCGTCCGCCACCATCCGCTCGAGAGCGTCGGTGGTGTAGGCAATGGGCGAGAACGCGAGCCCCGCGGCCTCGCCGTCGCCGGAGGCCCGGTTGGTCGCGGTCGCGACCACGTTGCCCCGGGCATCGCGGACGGAGAACGAGAACTCGCCCGCCGCCGCGGCGCGGCCCGTCAGCGTCTTGGTGGCATTAATTGCCACGTTGCCCTCGCCGCCGAGCGTTCCGGTGGCCTCGTAGGAGTTCTGGAACGCGACCGTCACGGGCGCAGACGTCGCCATGGCGTCATCTGCTGTGGAGACCTCGCTGCGGGCGACCTCGACACCGTCCTTGGCAACCGTGGTCGTGACCGTGAGCTTGCCCGTCGCGGTATCGTAGGCGGGCGCGACGGTCACCGTGCGCGGCACGGTGTCGTTGGTGTAGCCCTCGCCGCCGAGCTTGGTCTCGGTGACGGTGAAGCGGTAGACCTTGCCCGCATCGGCATCGGCGAACTTCACGTCGCCCTTGGCGGCACCGCCGATGAGGTCGACCAGGTCGGCCTTCCCATCGTCAGCCGCGGCCACGGCATAGGCGTCCTTGTCGGTCTTGAGGCCGAGCTTGGCGGCCGTCTCGGCGTCCGCGGTCACGGTGAAGGCGAACTGCCCCGCCTCCATGGCGCGGCCACAGAGCGTCTTGGACAGGCGCACGCCCGCGCGGGCCGAGTAGTCAAGCTCGGTCGTGTAGGTGTTGACGAAGTCGCCGCCGCTCACCTCCGCGATCGCGGGCGTCGTGGCCGTGAGGTTGCCGGAGCCGTCGTCGGTCACGGTCACCGTCATCGTGGCGGCGTGGCCGTCGTAGGCCACGCCGGCGATGGCAGAGCCGTCATCGGGCCTGACCTCGCGCACCGTGTAGGTGTAGGTCTTGGCGCGCACGCGCTTGCCGCCAACCTCGGCGAACTCGGCATCTTTGATGTCATTGAGCGTGTAGCGGATGGAGCCGAAGTCAAAGGCGACCCTATCGCCCGCCTTGGTGCCGGCGGCGGCCGTCACGCTGACGATCTTGGAGCCGTCAGCAGATCCCTCGGGCATGGGCGCGCCGTCCTTGCCCGCGAGCGCGAACTGGAAGCTGTCGCCCTCCGCCCAGTCGCGACCCTTGAGCGTCTTGGTGAAGAGCCCCGCGGTGGAAACGTCTCTGCCCTCGGTGGCCGTTCCGTACGTATTGGTGAACGCGACGGTCGCGCCGTCCTCGGTCACGGTGCCTTCGGCCTTGGAGCCGTCAGCCCCGTTGACCGTGGTCACGTAGCCCTCGGCGGCATCCTCGGTCACGGTGTAGCGCGCGTCCACGGGCAGGCCGGCGACGGTCTTCTCCCCGCCGTCCTTAAGCGTGAAGGTCGCTTTGCCGTCCGTGAAGGTCACGGCGTTCTTGCCCTTGCCGAAGGTGCCGGAGACGGGCTCGCCGTCCCCGTCGGTCAGCGTGACCGCAAAGCCGAACTCGCGCTGGCTGTCGCCGGCGACGACCGTCTTCTTGACGGTGAGGCTGCCGGTCTTGGCGGTGTTGGTAAAAACCGCCGCCTCGACCGTGCGCTCAGCAGCGTCGCCCGCATCGTCGGTCAGCTGTGCAATCTTGGTCTTGGAAGACAGCTTACCGGCGCCGCCGTCGGTCACCGTGACGGTGGCACGATAGGTGGCCTTCGAGAACGTGAGTGTCGCCTCGTCACCCGACTGCTCGGTAATCACATAGGTATAGGTACCGGGCTTGGCGTACTCGATGGTACCGAAGTTGCCGACCTGGACATCCTTGTGCAGCTCAATCGTCGACACGCCGTCCTTGGCACCCTTGGGCATAGGCGCCTCGCCCTGGGCAGTCAGCGTCATGGTAAAGGCATCCGCCTTAGTCCAGTTGCGTCCGGAGATCTTCTTTTGCACCTTAAAAGCGTTTTCCACCTTCGTAGACTCCACGCTGTAGGCGTTGGTGAAGCCCACCTGCGTCGCCTGTCCGACGGTACCTTTCTGGGGGTTCGCCTTATCGACAACCGCAAAGCCGTCCTCGCTCGTCATGAGCTCACCCTTGGAGTCGAGCTCCTGCACCTCGTAGTGCGCACCCGTGGGCAAGGTAACCGTGACGGAGCCACCGGCCTTGAGCGCGATGGTGTCGCCGCTCTTGATCTGTCCGCTTACATAAGTGCCATTGGTGCCACTGGGGCGACCGGCGTACGCAAAGGTGCCGGCCAGAGGCGTTGTGCCATCGGCCTGGTAGAGCAGCACCTTAAAGGTAAATGCCTTGTTGGGCGCGGTGATGCCTTCGGCGGCCGTGACCGTCTTGCTCAACGTCAGGCGCCCGTCAGAGACCTCATCGGTAGTGGTGTTAGTCTTGACGGCAGGGTTGTTGCCGACCGTCACCGACGCCTGGTTGGAAATATTGCCCGAAGCGCCTCCGCTCTTAAACGCGTCCTCGGTCACGCGGACCTTAAACTGAACCGTGCCCTCCTTGCCGGCGGGAACGTCCGCCAGCGTCCAGGTGAGGTTGCCGTCATTGTCCTTGGAGCCGGCATCCTTATGGTCGCCGGCGAACTCCACGAACTCGGTTCCCGCGGGAACGGTATCGGTAATCGTCACCGTGGCAGACGCGCCCTCGGTGTTCTTGTAGCCGATGGTGTAGGTGAGTTCGTCGCCCAGCGTCACACCCGACCCCGTCGAATCCTGAGCATCGCTCTCGGACTTCTTGGGCACGTAATTGGTCGTGGTGCCGGTATAGCTCTTGTTGCCAACCGTTACGGTAGCTTTGTTCTCAACGGTGCCGACCGCGCCTTGGACGTCCTTCACGGCATCCTCGGTAATCTTTACACGCACGCGCACCGAACCGTGGCTGCCCGCGGGTTGCTCACCCAGGTTCCAAGTAAGCGACTGACCGCTCGCAGCGCCCTTATCGGCGTTCTTGCCCTCAAAGGCCTCGAACACAACGCCGGCAGGAAGCTTGTCGGTCACGGTCACGCTGGCCGGAACCAGGTTACCGGCGGCATCGACCTTGGTATTGACCCAGTTGATGGTATAGACGTAGGAGTCGCCCACAGAGAGTAGCTGCCCGTCGATGTCCACATTGGGCTTCGCGACCGTGCCAATCGTCTTGACCTTGTCACGCGTGTTGTGGAAAACGATCTTGCCGTTCTCAGTACCATTGCGATAGGTCACCTTGGGCGTCAGCGTGCCGTCGTTGTTGTCGGTCACCTCGAGCAGCACGCGACACGTCGCGGACGTATCCACGGGACGCACGCCCTCGGGCAGGTCGACCAAGCTCTCCTTCGCCACCAGGTTAAAGCTGTAGGTAGTGGTGTGGTCGGCATTGTGCCGCTTGGTGGCAATGCCATCGTTGACGGCACCGGCAAGGTCAATCGTCTGCTCATGAGTTTCGCTGGTAGCATCGCCAAGCTTAAAGTAAACCTTGCCGAAGTCGACCGTTGCGGTACCGTTCTCGCCCGCCTGGGTCGTGCCCTCATCCATCTTTTCGAGCGAGCCGTTGGCCTTCTCGGCATACAGGTCAAACGTATACTGGCCCGCCTCGATCTTGTCGCGGGAGTCCATTACCTTCTCGGCAGCAAGACCCTCAAAGGTTCCGGTCGCGATGTAGCTGTTGGTAAAGGACACCTGGGCCTTGGCGGTACCGCTCTCGGAGCTAAAGGTCTTCGCATCAGCGGAAAGCTCGACGTTCTTGGCGTCATAGTGCTTGGCCGTGGTCACGGTATAGAGCGAACCGTTATCGCGCTTCTTAACCGTAATCTCTACCATCCAATAGGTGGAGTCGTATGTATAGCCGCCCTTGTCGCCGCCATTCTCGACAACCTTGTAGGTGAACGTCTTGTCTGCATCTTCCGTCGCAAAGGTCAGGCCACCCAAAATGCCGGTATGGGACGTGCCATCGGCCTGCGGCTCATCGTTTGTCACGGTGAGCTTGCCCTCATCTGCGCGCAGCAGCTTGTTGAGCTTATCGGTCGAGGCGGCGTCTTCGCCCGTTACCGTAAAGCCAAACATGCCGGCATGCAGGTCGTGCCCGTTGAGCGTCTTGACGATCTCCAGACCGCCCTGGAGCTCGTAGCTCGTCGAGGTGCGATACCTATTGGTGAAGATGAAGCCTTCCGAGCCGGTCGCGCCATCGGCGCGGGCCACAAGCTTGCCGCCCTCATCGGTTACGGTAATGGTCAAGGTATAGATGTGCGCGTCATACGTCCACTCGCCGAGGCCGCCATTCGGGGCCAGTTCGTTAATAGCAAACTTATACGTGCCCGGCTTGTTAAAGGTGAGCTTCGAGAAGTCGAGCTTATAGTGCTCCCCGTCCTTGAGGCCCTCCTTCGTTTGCTTCTTCTCGGCATAGCCGTTGTCCACGCTCATCGAAGAGCCGGTGATGAGCTTGCTGTCGACAGCAGCCCGGGTAGCATCGTCAGCCGCGGTCATGGCAAAGGTGAACTTGTCCGGAGCATTGGCACCGACAACTACCTTTGTCACAGACGGAGTGTAGGTCGCCGCCTCGGTAACCGTATAGGTGTTCTTGAATTTGACCGTCGCGACACCGGTGGACGTTGCATCCGAGGGGTAGATCCACTGACCCTCAAGCTCGTCGCCACCGTCACCCGGCTTGCTTACCGACGTCGTGACCCTAAGCGTACCGTCGCCGCTATCCGCCACGACAGCCTTAACCGTATGGACCGTCTTGTCGTACGTATAGCCCGTCGCTTTGTCGTCAATCTCGCTCACCGTATAGGTGAACGTCTTGCCGGCATCATCCTGAGTGAAGGTCAGCCCGCCCGCAGGTACCAAACTCACGGTCTTGGGAGCATCGGCCTCGACACTTGCAGTCTCAAAGACCTTGCCATTCGTGGAAATGCCAACCTTGCTGGCAGATGTCTCATCAGCAGGCTTGACGATATAACGGAACGTGCTCTTGGGCGAGCCAAAAATGGTCGCGTCCTTGGGATACGTCAACGTCTTCTCGATCTGCAAACCGCCAGCGGCGCCATAGTCGAGGCTTGCCGCATAGCGGTTCACAAACGAGACGGTGGGCGTCGTGGCGCCGGCCTCGCTTGCGTCGTACTGCTGCACGTAAGTATTCGGTTTTTGCTTGAGCTCGACGATCTTTTCGTCCGTCAGCGCGCTCGCATCGGCGCCGTCGCCCAGCAACTCCGTCACACCCGCACCCTTGAGCACGGTCGTCACGGTATAGAGCTTAGCGGGGTCGTTCTCGCGTGCAAGAACCTTGACGAGCACGATGGCATCGCCCGTGTAGCCGGTGTCATAGGTGTAGCCGGCAGCCGCAGGCTGGTTCTCGTGGATGCGATAGGCAAACGTACGCCCCAGGTCCTGTTCCGTGAGCTCACGGGCAAAGAGCTTCTCTTGCCCGCTTGCGCCCACCACGGCACCGGACACGCCGGCCCCCGCAGCCTTATTGGACAGGCTGGCCTCGGCGCCGTCGACCGATGTCTGAACGCCGTTGTACCAAAGGCCCGTCACGGCAAAGGTAAACTGGCCCGCGGTAGAGGCGCGACCCTCGAGGGTCTTGCTGATCGTCACGCCACCAAAGGTGCCCGATGCATGGTACGCGTTGGTGAAGGCAGCCTTGTCGGTTACGACCTTGTCCGCTTCGGAGGCACCGGTGTTGGCGTAGGTCACGCTCGACACGCGCAGCATGCCCGTGTGGTTGTTGCCCGACTCGTCCAGATCGGTCACCACAACGGTCGCGCGGGCGGCGTGCTTGTCCATGGACATGCCCGCTTGGCCATCCTGCGCAGCATCCTCGGTGATGTTGAAGCTAAAGGTGCCTGCGCGGTTGAACGTCACGGTCGGGGCGGCTTCGGTGCCAAAGGAGAACGAGGCCACGCGTCCCGACGCGGGCGCGCTAGCGACAGCCTGGTTGACACCGATGGCAACGGCCCCGTCCTTTACCGCCTGAGCAGTGGTCTTGCCCAAGCCGGTCACGCTAGCGTCGTCCGTAGCGGCGGTGAGGTTAAAGGTATAGCCCTCGTCCTGGTTCCAGTCACGACCGCTCACGGTCTTTTGGCCCTGCAGGGTCACACTCGTGGGCTCCACGCTATATATATTGGTAAAGGAAGGTGTGGCGTTGTTGTCCAGTTTCTCTACCGAGCCGTCCTTTGCGGCCTTGTCCTTGTAGTACTCGACCGAGGTCTGGATGCCGGCACCCTTCTTGGCGTTGCGCACCACGGCGTAATAGACCGATCCATCGTAGGTCATGCCCGTAACGCTGCCGCGATTCTCGGCGAACTTGTAAACGTAGGCACGTCCCGCATCAGCCTTGGCGGTATAGGAGATTGCCGGCCAGGTCACCGCGCCATCATCAGCGTTGTTGCCCACGGTCGCGGTGTTGCCCTCGGTACCCTGAGGCATGGGGGCCGCCATGTTCTTATCGACCGTATCGAGGCTGAATACCGCGCCGGCATCCGCATAGCCACCCACGCCCTCGAGCGCAAAGGTAAAGGCATTCCTGGTAAGCGGGAACGCTCCGGCGTTGTCGACTAGGTTCTTTTGAGCATGGAGACTGATACTATGTTCGTACGTATCGTAACGGTTGGTGAAGATCGCGTCGGCAACCTCTGTCTTGGTGTCGACGCCCGCGTCGTTGCACTTCTGCACCACCTTCACGCTCGTAACGACCAGAGCGCCGGCATGATTGTCCTTCACCACAACCGTCGCCGTATAGGAGGCGGCAGAGTAGCTTATTCCGTCTATACCGGCATCAGAGCCAGGGATAACTTCCTTGATGGTATAGGTGTACGTGCCGGGCTTGGTATAGGTAATGTCGCCAAACGTTGCCGTCTTATAGGTGATGTCGCCAACCGTTTGCGTCTGGGCATTCTTGGTAAGCTCGACCGTCGACACCTTGCTCTTGGCGCCATTGGGCATGGGGACGCCGTCGTCGGCTGTAAGCTGCACGGTAAAGGTATCGCCATCGGCCCAATTGCGGCCCTCGAGCACCTTCTTGGCGCTTAGGCCATTCTTTACGGGGTTGACACTGTAGTTGTTGGTGAACTCTAGCTTGTTGCTCGCGGGAATCTTTCCGTCCTCGAGCGCGACGATCTTGCCCGTGATGGTGCTGCCGGTTCCGGACTGCTCCTCGCCGCCGGCCTTGCGGCTCACGAGGCTAAAGCCAGCCGGAAGCACCGACTCATCGGCAGAGCCGGTCACAGCGTTGACGATACTCGCCAGCACGTCACCGTTGGACGCTTCGCCCTCGGTGGTGAGCTCGCTCACGCTATAGCTGTCGCCCTTCTTAAGGTCGTATACGCGAATAGTCTCGCCGGCCTTGATGGAATGGGTGTCGCCGTTCTTGAGCGTAAAGGAGTTGCCCACGGGCTTGCCATTCGCATCGAATACGCGTGCCTCGTAGCCCTTCTGGGACTCCGGCAGGGTGAACTTAAACGTAAAGGTCAGGTCGTTGCCTTTCGCATCCTTAGTGGGCGCAGTAAGACCAGTATCTGCCGTCACTGTCTTGGTCACTTGCAGGCGCGCCGCGCGACGGTCGGCATACTGCACGGCCGTTGCCGTGGTAAAGAGATGATTGAGCTGGAGTGTGCCCAGCTTAGTACGGGTCTTGGAGGCATCGTCTATATATGCTGAATCGTCTTCTTGATAAAGAGCCATGCGGTTTACGCCCGTATCGGCAAAGATCGTCGCCAGCTGACCGTCGCGATCGCCACCATCCTCGACATAGCGCAAGACGGTCTTGGCACCTTGCGTCGTCCTGTCATAGCGCATATGCATCCAGTTGTCCGTAGGACTTGTCGGGCCCCATGTCAGGTTTCCGTTGGTGTCAACGGCCGCGCTCTGCAGCTTACCCTTAATGTGCGTAAGCGTGTTGTCGATGGAGTCGGGAGAGCCAAACTGCGCCAGGGAAGCAATCAGCGAACCCGGGCCGCTCATGCTGAGCACGCCGTCGCCTTCCTCGCCGGCATCCACGTACACACCCGAATCGTCCACGATTACCTTGGTGATAGTGTTGTTGATCTCATGGCCATCTGGACTTACAGACTCACGCAGGTAGTACGTACCCTTGATAAGAGGCTCATGCTTTGCCGAATCGAGCGGGAAGCATGCAGCGCCCTCAATGTCATACGGATAGGTCATGCCGTTTGCCTGCACGGTGTCATACGGCTCGGCACCCGATTTAATGGCATACGTGCTGGGACTGTCGCCGGTAACGTCCTTGGCCTGGTACAGCTCAAACGTTGCACCGTTCACGGGCTTGCCCAGGTCGTCAACCTTCTGCACAAACAGGCGGTTCTGAACGTTGGTGAGGTGGATCACCGTAGAGAACTGCCTGTTTATCGTTTGATATTTGACCATAGAGGTGTTGCCGATGGTTGCCTCCGCCAGAGACGATGCCGTGGTGTGATACACCGCCACGGTATATTCGGACTGTGACTTGTCCGTCATCATGGCGGCGTACTTCTCGATATCGCCGGGCAGCGACCTGACCGTTACCTCATAGTCGCCCTTGGTGTTGACGCCAAAGACGCTCGTATCTGCCGATTTGGCAGCCTCGACCGCGCCCTCAATGCCGTGTTTGGAGCACAGCTTATAGCCATTGAGCGGGTTGCCCGTGACCGCCGTCCACGCGTTTACGTCCGTGTCACTCTTGTTTTTATCGGTGCGCTTGAGCACGACAGCAAAGGTCGTACCCGAGCTAATGGGTTTGTCCTTATTGTCTTTTGTCTCTTTGCTAAGGGAAATGGTCTCCTTAGCGGCCAGATAGCCGCCGTTCAGCCACATGCGGCTGCCCGTCCATTGTTCGTTGTTGGCTGTTGTGACCGTTGTTTGCGGCGCAACCACCACGCCACCCGTGCCACTTGCCGCGGCCTTGTACTGCAGGTGCAGCTCACCTGGCGTCGCATTGGTCGATGAGGTCAGACTCGAGCGATATCCCGCGGGCAGGCCAACCTCTTTGAGTACAAAGTAGTCGCAATGATTGGTGTTATGCTCTTCGTCAAACGAGAGGACGGAGCCGTTCGACTTTTGAAGTATCAGCTGACCCCCGTCTTTCGTCGTGCCCTGAGCGACGAGCTCACCCTTCTTCCACTCGGTATCTGGTCCATCGGACCGGTACAACTCGAAGGTTGCGCCATTGACTGCCTCGCCGTTTTGGTCGACCTTCGCGACCTCGGACGACGGCAGGGTGGTGAGGTTGAACTTGAGCGACATGTTCGATGCGCCAGCGCCGCGCTCCAGATAGAAGAAACTCAGCGTGTGCTTGGTGCTGTCGCTGAAGGTGTTAGGGGAGTTAATGGAAAAGTTGGAGACATCCGCACCGGCGGCTTCGTACATCGCCCTGATGGTGGTGTCTTGAATGGTCTTTTCGGGATCATTTGCGTTGTCGACATGGCCGACATGCACGTCGCCGGTGGCGAAGTTGATCTTGAGCGTCGCCTTCTCGTGAATGCCACCCAGATCGCCCACGAGCACGCCATCGATGTACACCCAGACGTCGTCGTCACCCGAGAACTCAAAAATCATGTCCTCGTTTTTGGTGGTCTTGCCACCGTTAGGCTGGACAAACTCCGTGGTCATGGACATGCCAAAGTGGTGGTTGAGTGTATCGTTCGTTCCGTCCGTTATTTTTAAAGGAGAGAGCTGGCTGTTCTTTTCTTCAAAAACCTTGTCAGCCGAGTCAAAGGGGAAGAACTGACCCCGATTCGCATCTGACACGCTGTCCTTATATACGCCAGCCTTATCGTAGACGTCAAAGGAGTTAGTCGTGGAGTTATACACAGCATAGTTGCCGTCAGAGCCGTACGAGTCGTAAACGTAATACCCATTCTTGAGCTGGAAAAGGCCTTGCACTTTGTTGTAAACGGCCTTGCCGTTGACCTGGCTGTCGTTATTAAAGAGATAAGCCAGCGACTCGTCGGTGTACGTACCACTCGTGTTATAGGAGGTGTAGGTGCCGGCTTTGATTGACGGATAGCCATTTACCAGCGTGTTCTTTACAAAAGAAAGGCGTCCACAGCCATTGATGGCGCTTTTGCCCGTCCACTTGTTAATGCCCGTGCCGGCACCACCATTGAACTTGAGCTGGTGATCTTTGTTGATGCCAGTGTTGTTATTGCCATTATTGTTGTTTATGTTGACGGACTTATCGTTGTCGCCGTTCACGACCCAATAGTCGAACAAATTGACCGTAGTGCCGGTGGGATTCACCGTCTTCACGATGTGGTTGCTAAAGGGAACTGTCTGGTCGGCCGACGCACTCGTCGCACCAAACAAGAGTGCACACGCCGCCAGCGGGACGGCCAAAACCCTCAGGGCACGCTTGGCGGTATTGGTTTTCTTGCCAAAAGGCTTTAGCATTTCTCGAGCTCTCGCACACGCGCGATTCATGAAGGCCTCCCCAATCCATGAGGACGGCAAGAAGCGGCTCATTATATGTGTGTCGTCGTCCCCATCGATGCAAATATACGCCCCCCCCCGCGCAGAAACGCAAGGCGGGACATCGCAATATACTTAAAATTGTAGCAATTTAAACGACCCACTATTCCGCGTCAGGTTGCCACTCGGTCGTTAAATCGAACCATTCGCGCCATCAAAGGGGTTCGGTGGGATAAAACCGTCGGCAATCTTTATCCCCCACAACCCACAAAATAGCCCCGTCCCAAATAGACTGGTCTGACGCTGCGCCACGAAAAGGGCCTATCTACTACGTTTAGACCGCAGGGGTCGACCATAGCCGACTTTTTCGGAAATCGGCAAGCTCTCTACCTGCGGTTTTAATTTCACAAAATCCGGGATGGTCGAGGCAGCTCGGTCAAACGTAGTAGATGGCCGCATTTCGTGGCAAACGGTCCGACTCGAGACCCATGTCGACCAGCCTCGGATGGCAATTCACGAAGTTGCGATGGAATACGGACTGAATTGGCACCTTGAAGGCAAAAACACTCCGTATTTCACCGCAAGTTATTGGGGGATGGTTTTTAGAGGCGGCCGAGGTCGTAGGCTCGGGCGGCAGACTCGCCAGCACAGATGAGGTTGGTTGTGGCTTCTTGCGGATTGAGTGCCTGCTCCAGGTCCATGGGCTTGCGGCAGATCGGAAGCACCAAGTCGACACCCTGCTCATACACTACATCCAAGTTGTCCGCACGACCGCCCACGACGGCGGCTACCGACTTGCTATATCGCTTGGCGCGACGCGCCACGCCCACCGGTGCCTTTCCAGCGGCGGACTGCTCATCCATATTGCCCTCACCCGTTATGACCAGGTCAACATCGCGCACGCGCTCGTCAAATCCCACGAGATCGAGCACCGTCTCCACGCCCGAACGCAACTCCGCGCCGAGCGCCAGCAGCGCGGCGCCCAAGCCACCGGCAGCGCCCGCACCGGGCACGCCGAGCACCGAGCCAAATGTCCGTGCGCTCTCAGGTGTGCGCAACAATCCCTGGGCTCGAGCTCCGGCAATCGCCGTATCGAGCAGGCGGCCGTAGCCGACCATCCAACCGTCGTACCTGCGCAGCGCCTCGGCGTCACCCGTCGGCAAACCCTTCTGCCCGCCAAACACCGCTAGGGCGCCTCGACGCCCCACGAGCGGATTCTCGACATCGGAAAGCACCACGACACGCGCGCCGTTCAGCGCCCGAAGCGCTGGCGCCAAATCGATACTCACCACGTGTTCGAGACCCGCGAGACCGGGAGCGATATCGCGGCCGTGCTCATCGACAAGGCGCGCGCCCAGCGCCTGCAGCATGCCGGCGCCACCGTCGTTGGTGGCACTGCCGCCCAAACCAATATAGATAGTCTTTGCGCCCGCGCGAACCGCGCGAAGCATGAGCTCGCCCACGCCATAGGTTGTAGCAGCCAGCGCCGACGACTCCGTGCAAGGCGAATACCCGATGCCCGCGGCTTCGGCCATCTCAATAACAGCCGACTCATGCTCGACATCAACCAGCATCCGGGCAGGCACACGCTCGCCAAAGGGTCCTGCAACCTCGCAGGTCACAAGCTCGCCACCGCAGGCGGCAACGGCATCGAGCGTTCCCTCGCCACCATCTGCCAGCGGCAATGCGCGCACCTCGGCATCGGGCCACACGCGGCGCACGCCTTCGGCAACCGCCGCCTCCGCCTGTGCACTCGAAACGCTGCCCTTAAAGGAGTCGATCGCTAGCAGCACGCGGCGGGGCCGGCGGCACGCGGGGCCAAAGTCAACCGCCGCGCCAACATCCTCTTCGGCACACGCGAGCGCCTCAGCATGAGCGGTATGCGCCTCAAGATCGGCCCCACAACCGCAGCCAGCACCATCGGTGCCACGTAGCCCACTAAAATAGCTGCTCAGCACCTCACGACACTCGTCTGCCAGCACGCCGGCGCTCACGTTAAACCGATGATTCAGGCGCGAGTCGGCATTCAGATCGTATAGGGATCCCAGCGCGCCCGCCTTGGCATCAGCCGCGCCATACACGCAGCGCCCCACGCGCGCGTTGACCATAAGCCCCGCACACATGCAGCAGGGCTCGAGCGTCACGTAGACCGTACAGTCGGAAAGGCGCCAGCGACCGAGCGACCGAGCGGCAGCGCACAGGGCCGCGAACTCTGCATGCGCCGAAGGGTCCTGATCGAGCTCGCGACGATTATGCGCCCGCGCGACAATCTCACCCGCGCGCACCACCACAGCGCCAATGGGCACCTCGCCCACCGCCGCGGCGGCGCGCGCCTCCACCAACGCCTCGCGCATGAACTTCTCGTCGATTTCGGTGATCGTCATCGTTCGCCTTCCCTGTTGCAAATTCAAAACGATGCTATCATTACGACTCACGGAGAGATGGCAGAGCGGTTGAATGCGGCGGTCTTGAAAACCGTTGAGCGCGAGAGCGTTCCGGGGGTTCGAATCCCCCTCTCTCCGCCACTTTTAGTGATTCACCGGCGTCATGGTTCGCTCAAACAGCGCATCGACCACGTCGGCTATCTCAGGTCGACGCTCAAGATCGTGGCCCGATTCCCACCATATCGTGAAAAGTCGAATAATACCGCCGGCGACAAACTCAGACGTCGTCTCGAGTGACACGGGGGCCAGGGCATCCTCGGCGAGCACGTTCATCACACGCTCGCGGATGGAGCGGGCAATGCGGTCGCAAATAACGTTGGTCAACATGCCCGACATGCTGCTTGCCAAAATGTTATCCATGAGCTGCTCGTGCGCCAGAATCAAATCCATGGCATCGTCCAAAATCGCGTGCCGAAGCGCGCGCACGTCCTCGGCAGATACCGCGCCGGCCTCATCGGGCTGTTTTTGCGGCAAGCCCGACATGAGCTCATCGATATAAAAGGCAAAGTAATCGTTCTTGTCGCGAAAGTGCTTGTAGAACGTCGTGCGGCGAATCATGGCGCGGTCGCACAGCATGGCAACCGTCAGGTCCTCAAAACGATGCTCCTCGAGAAGCTCGGTGAAGGCATCGAACAGGGCGCGGTAGGTTTTCTTAATGCGAAGGTCCACTGGTATCGCCATCCTCAGAGCAAAGACAACACTCGTCAATCTGTCGCATATCTTACACCTGTACCTCGCGCGCTTTGCCCCGGTGCCGACCCCGCCGAAAACATAACGCTTGCCGGAAAGTTCGGCACGGCAAAACGTTGCGGGTATACTAGTAGCGTTATACCAACGGCAGCTGGCGCATGCCGCCGCGGCCATTCGAAACGGAGACATCATGATTACCGTCATCATCGGCATCGTTGTTGTCATTGTGATTGTCTGCGCCATCGCCGGCATCTACAACAACATGGTCACCAAGCGTAACCGCATCGATAACGCCTGGCAGAACATCGATACGCAGCTGCAGCGCCGCAACGACCTGATCCCCAACCTGGTCGAGACCGTCAAGGGCTACGCCAAGCACGAGCAAGAGACGCTCTCCGCCGTGATCAGTGCGCGTAACACCGCCGTCAAGGCCACCACGCCCGAGGCCAAGATGGAAGCCGACAACGTGCTGACCGGTGCGCTGCGCCAGCTCTTCGCCGTAGCCGAGGCCTATCCCGATCTTAAGGCAAACGCCAACTTTACGCAGCTGCAGGCATCGCTCGAGGATACCGAGAACAAGATTAGCTATGCACGCCAAAGCTACAACGACTGCGTGCTCAGCTACAACAACGCCATCCAGACGTTCCCGGCCGTCATCTTTGCCGGCATCTTCCAGTTTAAGGAGCGCCAGGGCTTCGAGGCCGCTGAGGCCGCCCGCCAGGCACCGACCGTCAAGTTCTAACAATCACGGCCGAGTCTTAAGCCAGTTCATCAACCCTTTGGGGTCCAAGGCACAAACCTTGGGCCCTTTTCTTATCCACGCACAACGCGCGGCCAATAGGCCGCGCGCCATCTTTATTCAGATTAATTGTTGCCCGTTGTGGCAACGCCGAGCCCGCAGGGCAGAGAGCAAGTTCCCTCCCGGCGCACTCCGCAGGACGCAAGAAGCCCCCGCCGCACGAAGTGCGCAGCGAGGGCTTCTTGCATGTCCGAGGACGCGCCGGGAGGGAACTTGCTCTCTGCCCGGATAGGTAAGACAAATTACGCCACGGTGTAAACCCAGTTGTGCTTATCCTCGACAGCACCGGACTGAATACCAGTCAGGGTCTCGCGGAGCTTCTTCATCACAGGACCGATCTCGGTGTAGCCAGCCGGGAAGGTCACGGTCTCGTCGGCGCCATAGACCTTGTTGTCGATCTCGCCAACCGGGGAGATAACGGCAGCGGTGCCGCACAGACCGCACTCAACAAAGGTGCCGGCCTTGACCTCGGCCCACTCGACGGGGCGCTGGTCGACGGTTATGCCCAGGTCCTGAGCAACCTGAACGAGCGAGCGACGGGTGATGGAGGGCAGGATGGAGTCAGTGTGCGACTGCGGAACGACAAGCGTGCCGTCCTCCTTCACGAACAGGACGTTAGCGCCACCGGTCTCCTCGACATAGGTGCGGGACTCGGAGTCGAGATACAGGTTCTCGGCATAGCCCTCGCGATGGGCCTCCATCGTGGGCTTGAGGGACATGGCGTAGTTGAGGCCGGCCTTGATGTTGCCGGTGCCGTGCGGTGCCGCACGGTCATACTCAGAAACGCGCAGCTTAACGGGCTTAAGGCCGCCCTTAAAGTACGGACCGACCGGGGTCACGAGAATACGGAACGTGTACTCAGGAGCGGGAGCCACGCCGATCACGTCACCGGAGCCGATCATAAACGGACGCACGTACAGGGTTGCGCCGGAACCGAAGGGCGGAACCCAGGCGGCGTTGGCAGAAACGACCTGCTTGACGGCCTCAACGAACTTGTCCTTGGGGAACGGGGGCATCTCGAGGCGCTGCGCAGAGTTGTACATACGCTCGGCGTTCATGTCGGGACGGAAGCAGACGATGCTGCCGTCCTCGGCGGTGTAGGCCTTCAGGCCCTCAAAGACCTCCTGGCAGTAATGGAAGATGCCACCGCACTCGGAGACATGCAGGGCGTGGTCGGTAGTCAGACCGCCCTCGTCCCACTCGCCATCCTTCCAATGAGCCTCGTAGCTGTAATCGGTCTTCATGTAGCCAAAGCCGAGGCTACCCCAATCGATATCCTTCTTCTCGACAGTCATATGTCGCTCCTTACATACACAGTTGCATACTCGCGAACTCGCACGCAAGGACCGAGGCCGACCGCGTCGCAACGTCGCACGTCCGGAGCGTAGAGCCGGACGGGACACGCGAACGGCATCAAAGCCGATGGCACGTCGATTCGCATGCACGAGATTGTACTCCCCGTACGCGTCTGATAAAACGCTTTTCTTTAACTAAGTAAAGTATTTTCATTTGACCGAAGCAAAAAGGCCCGCCACCGTAAGCGGTGACGGGCCTCAACGGCACGGTTTGCGCGCTGGCTCGATCTACGCGTTCTTTTTGCCCAGCTTTGCCTTAACCAGACCGACCACAGTCGGGATGATCGACACGGCGACGATGCCGATAATCAGCAGCTCAAAGTGCTCCTGCACAAAGGGAATGCCACCAAAGAAGTAGCCCAGCAGTGTAAAGAGCGTTGACCAGGTAATGCCGCCCAGCACGTTAAAGATAACGAAGTTACGCCAGTGCATGCCGCCCATGCCGGCGATAAAGGGCACAAAGGTGCGAATAAACGGGAAGAAGCGGCCCAGGAAGATGGCCAGGTGGCCCCACTTGTCCAAGAAGTCCTCGGACTTTTTGATGCGCTCGGGCGTCATGGCCTTGACCTTGCCCGAGGCAATGATCTTTTTGCCAAAGAAATGGCCGATCATAAAGTTGCACTGATCGCCCAAGATGGCAGCGGCCCATGCAACGGCCAGCAAAGCCACGATGTTAAAGCCACCGTTGTGGGCAAAGAAGCCCGAGGCGAACAGCAGCGAATCGCCGGGAAGGAACGGGAAGAACACCACGCCCGTCTCGATAAAGATGATCAGGAACACGCAGCCGTAGGCCATGAGCGGGCCGGCGGCAATCCAGCTGGCGATCGCAGTGCGCGGGTCTTTGAGCAGCTCGGCGATAAAATTGATGAAACCCATGAAGTAAAACCTCTCAGTTGTGGGCGCGGATACGTCCAAGTTGACCAGTATACGGTCGCAGCGCCCCCTCGTGCGCAACCCCACAAAAGCATGACTCCATTACCAGCAAGTTTGCATAACTGACACCTGTTGCGCAATGCCGCCAAGATTGTTCTTCCTAATCCCTAGCGAATCGCTATACTTTATTGAATCGCATTGCCTTGGCGCTAAGGGAGGGCGGCCGGTGAACTTTATCAATACCATTCGCGAGGACATCAAGACCGTCCAGGCGCAGGACCCCGCCGCGCAAAACGGCCTGGTCATTTTCCTTTCGTACCCCGGTCTTCACGCCAAGTGGAATCACGTGCCCGAGCACTGGCTCTGGGAGCACGGTCATCGCTCGCTCGCCCGTGTGCTCTCGCAAATCACTCGCCATATCACCGGCGTCGAGATTCATCCCGCTGCAAAGATCGGCAAGCACTTCTTTATCGACCACGCCATGGGCGTCGTCATCGGCGAGACCACCATCGTGGGCGACAACTGCGTGCTCTACCAGGGCGTCACGCTCGGCGGTACCGGCAACGAGACCGGCAAGCGCCACCCCACCTTGGGCAACAACGTCACCGTGGGCACGGGCGCCAAGGTGCTCGGCAACATTCGCATCGGCAACAACGTCAAGATCGGCGGCAACTCGGTCGTCGTTAAGGACGTCCCCGACAACTGCACCGTCGTGGGCGTGCCGGGACGCATCATCAAGCGCAACGGCTGCCGCGTGTTCGAGGAGAGCTTCGATGCCAAGCAGCATCGCGAGTACATGCCCGATGACGCCGCCGAGCAGTCCGCGCTCAACCGTCAGGGCATCACCGAGAACGCCCGCCGCGTCAAGGAACTCGAGCGAGAGGTGGCCGAGCTCAAGGCCCTCGTCGCCAAGCTCGTGGACGAGCACTAGGAACGCGAGCGGCACAAAACAACATCGGCACCGACGCAAAAGGCGCGCCAGGGAATCAATCCCCAGCGCGCCTTGTTTCCAATGTGACATGCGGGACTGTCCCTTTGTCACATTATGCGAACTGACTCAGATAGAGGTCGGCGTAAGCACCCTCGGCAGCCAGCAGTTCCTTATGCGTGCCTTGCTCGATAATGTTGCCGTGATCCATGACCAGAATCAGGTCGGCATCCACGATCGTCGACAGGCGATGCGCGATCACAAAGCTCGTGCGCCCATGCATGAGCGCGTCCATGGCACGGCCGATGGCAAGCTCGGTACGCGTGTCCACACTCGACGTCGCCTCGTCCAAGATGAGAATCGCCGGGTTGTTGAGCAGCACGCGCGCAATGGTCAGCAGCTGACGCTGGCCCTGGCTGATGCTTTCGGCATCATTGGCCACGCGCGTGTCGTAGCCCTGCGGCATGGTGCGCACAAAGAAGTCGACCTGCGCGGCGCGGGCGGCAGCCACGATCTCGTCGCGCGTTGCCTCGGGGCAGCCGTAGGCGATGTTTTCGGCAATCGTGCCGTCGAACAGCCAGGCGTCCTGCAGCACCATGCCAAACTGCTGACGTAGCTCACCGCGGTTCATGAGGCGCGTATCCACACCGTCGAGCGTAATGCGGCCGCCGTCGATCTCGTAGAAGCGCATGAGCAGGTTGATGAGCGTGGTCTTACCCGCACCCGTGGTTCCCACCACCGCAATCTTCTGACCCGGTTCGGCGGTAAACGACACGTCGCGCATGAGCGGCTTTTCGGGCGTGTAGCCAAAGCGCACATGCTCAAAAGCGACGCGGCCCTCCACGCGACCCGGCAGATTGGCAGCCTCGCCCGGCTGCGGATCGGCTTCCATCTCGGGCTCATCGAGCAGGTCGAACACGCGCTCCGCACTCGCCAGCGCGCCCTGCAGCGAGTTGAAAGTGAACGACAGCTGCGTCATGGGTTCGGACGCCTCGTAGATAAACTGGAAGAACGCCTGGAACACGCCGACGGTCATGTGGCCGGCAACCAGCATACTGCAGCCCACGAGCGCAATCACGATCTGCGCCAGGCGACCGATAAAGCGGACCGCGGGTCCGACGGCGTTGATCATAAAGTCGGCCTTGGTGCTCACGCGGGCCAGCTCGCCCGAGGCTTCGTGCACTTCGGCAGAGCTCTGGTGCTCGCGATTGAATGCGCGAATCACCAAACGGCCCGAATAGCCTTCCTCGACCGCGCTCGTGATTTTGGACACCCACTCCTGACGCTCGCCCGTCACATCATGCGTACGGCGCGAAACCACCTTGGTCACCAGCAGCGATACCGCCGTAAAACCCAAAAAGATCAACGTGAGCCTAACGCTATAGACGAACATCATGATGATGGCGCCCGTCACGGTACCGATCGATACCAACAGCTGCAGCAATCCGCGCTGCATGCTCTCGGACATCTTGTCCAAGTCGTTGGTCGCGCGGCTGACCACTTCGCCGGGGCGATGTGCGTCAAAGTAGGCGAGCGGCAGGCGGCTGAGCTTCTGCGCGATGCGGTTGCGCAGACGCAGATTGAGGCGCTCGGCGACGCTCGACATCAAAAAGCTCTGCAACGCATAGAACGATCCGGCGGCCGTCCAGATCAAAAAGTAGACAAAGATGGTCTTACCGCATTGGTCCCAGGTGATGCTGAAGGTGGTTCCGCTGGCAAACGCCACCTGTATATGGCCCCACAGCTCGTCGATAACATGAGCGCTGTATGCCGGCGCGGCGGTGTTAAAGATGACGTAGAACACGATGCTCGCAAACACGATGTAGAAGCGCCAATGGTCGCCGGCGGCCTCGCCCCACAAGCGGCGCACCGTCGACCAGGTATCGCGGGGTTTCTCGTCCTCATCCTCGTCGTCCACATCGCGCATGCGCTCTGCTTCCGCGCGGGCACGCTCGTCCTCGGCACGCTCGTTTTCCTCGTACAGCGCTTGGCGGCGAGCCTCACGCTCGGCCGCGGCCCTGGCGGCGTCATCCAGCTCGGTCGACGCGGCAGCCTGCTCGACCGCTTCGGCCGCGTCCACAACGACGGCATCGATAGCGTTGCTGCGCTCCCTGAGCTCCTCGGTCATGTTACTCACCTCCCTTCATCTGCGATTCCGCGATGGCGCGGTACACCTCGCAGGTTTCCATAAGCTCCTCGTGCGTGCCCAAGCCCACGACCTCGCCGTCCTTGAGTACAACGATCTGGTCGGCGTGCAGAATCGTCGAGATGCGCTGCGCGATGATAAGCACCGCGGCGTCGCGCGTCTCGTCCTGCAGCGCATGACGCAGGGCCGCATCAGTCTTAAAGTCCAGAGCAGAAAAACTGTCGTCGAAGATATACAGGTCGGCGCGCTTCATGAGCGCACGGGCAATGGCCAGGCGCTGGCGCTGACCACCCGAGAAGTTCGTACCGCCCTGGGCAACCGGGGTATCGAGCCCCTGCGGTTGATCGAGCACAAAGGTGCTCTGGGCAACCTGCAGCGCATGAAGCATGTCCGCCTCGGTCGCGTCCTCGTTGCCAAAGCGCAGATTGCTTGCCACGGTGCCCGAGAACAGCCACGCCTTCTGCGGCACATAGGCGATGCGCCCGCGAATCTCACCTTGCGAAAGCTCGCGCAGATCGACGCCGTCCAGGCGAATGGCGCCCCTGGTGGCATCGTGGAAGCGCAGCAGAAGCTTTGCCACCGTCGACTTGCCCGAGCCCGTCGAGCCCACAATCGCGGTCGTCTGACCGCGACGACAAGTAAAGTTCAAATTGCACAGGGTGTCCTCATCGGCATCGTCAAACCGAAACGACATGTGATCGAACTCAGCGACCGCATCCGCATCGCCCTCGGAGGCAGGCGCCCCGTCACCCAGCGTACGTTCGCCGTCCACGATGCTCGGCTTAATCTCCAGCACCTGCTGTGCGCGGTTCAGACATGCGGCGGCACGCGGAAGCGTCAGCACCACCATCTGGGCCATCATCACAAAGAACAGGATCAGAAGCGCGTACTCCAGCACCGCCGAGATGCTCGCGATCTGCATGGCGTGGGCGCCCACGCGGTTGCCGCCCACCCACAGTACCGCCACCTCGGCGATATTCATCAGAAAGAAGGTGGAGCTGTCGAGGCCCACAAACAGATGGTTGACTTTTATGGCGTTGGCGGCGTAGTCGCTAAACACCTCGTCCAGGCGCTGTTCCTCACGACGCTCCTTGTTAAACGCACGGATGACGCGCACGCCCACGATGTTTTCGCGCAGCACCACGTTCATGCGGTCGATAAAGCTCTGCAAGCGCATAAAAATCGGAGCCGCGTTGGCAACCGTAAAGACCGCCGCAACCAGCACGATCGCAACCACGACGCCCAGAAGCATGCCCATGGCCGGATCGATGAGCCAGGCGAAGATGATGCCTGCCACCGCCAGGAACGGCACCGGCAGCACCAGCTGAATGGTCTGCAGAATCGCCTGCTGAATCACGTTGATGTCGTTGAGCGAGCGCGTGATCATCGAACCCGTGCCAAAGCGCTCAAAGTCACTGGCAGACAGCTCGAGCGACTTGTCGTAGACGGCATTGCGGATATCGCAGGCCACGTTGGCGGCCAGGCGCGCCGAAAGATAGCAGCCCAACACCGCGCCGCCGCTGGCCATGCCGGTCGCGATAAGCATGTAGAGACCGTTGCGCAAAATGTAGTCGACATCGCCCGTGGTGATACCGGTGTTGACCATGTTCGCCAACATCGTGGGTACCAGCAGTGTGCCAACGTTGTCGATTAGCAGCACCAACAACGTCACCGCGACAAGCCTGCGATACGGCTTCATAAACCTCATTAAGAGTCGCACGACTCCCCCTCACCTTGATTCTCGGTCTGGCTCTCGGCAGCGATATGCTGCTTAAAGGCATCGCACTCATCGCCGAGCGCATGGGAAAATTTTCCGATTAGGCGCATGATTTCGCGTTGCTCACACGGCTCAAGCGCGCCAAAGGCTCGCTGCTCGGCCTTGAGTGCCGGCAGCGCATAACGCTCGGCAAACCGCATGCCCGCTTCGGTCAAACGCACAACCTTGTTCTTACGGCTGCCTTCGGCAAACTCCAACGTTGCAAAGTCCCGCGCCGTCAAGGTTTTAATGGCCGAGTTGATGGTCTGCTTGCTGTAGAACCATTCGCTTGTCAGGCGGCTTACGGCAATACTGCCGCCCGCCGTGCTGGTATCGACGAGCATCCAGTAAGCGCAGTCCGAAAGACCGCAGGCACGCGAGAACTCCGAATAGATATGGTCGAGTCCATTGAGCAACCGGTCGAAGTCGACCAGCGTAACCGCACTATTCATCTATCCCACCATTCGATTGTCCGATTTTTGACCAATTTTGTATCTCTAGATTAGTCCGGGTTTTGACTATCGTCAACAGGCTCTCCGCAAATGCTTGCACTTTTATGGCCTATCGGCAGAAAAAGACCGCCGGCGCGGGGGCAGCGCCAGCGGTCACGTGAAAATCGGGTTTTATTGCCCGTTAAGCGGCGACGGCCTCATAGACCGTAGCGCCCGAGAAGCTGTCATGCAGGCTCTTGCCGGCAATCCACGGCAGCTCGACGACCTCGCAGACCGTATTGACCAGCTCGGAGCAGTCAGTAAAGTGGCCCTTGTCGTTGAGGGCCTCGCAATCCTGAACACGCCAATAGCCATCGGTGTGCGTGATGTAGTACTCGTGATCATCAATCGTCACAAAAGCGCGCGTCTTGGAACGCAGCAGCTTCAGAAATCCTTCGAAGTCGGTCTCGACGACATCTCCAGCCTGGAACATGATGTTACCTCCTGGCCCGGCGCCACCACGGCGCATTGATAAACGTTGGTACTCCTTTAGTAAAACCTTTATCAGAGGTTATGCGTTCGTCATTTAGGCAAGTGGTAAAAAACCGCAGGGTAGACGGGATAAAACGTTTAACCATCCCATTTGTTTGTCACATTCTGAAGGCACTTTTATGCAAACCTACTTTCCCAATTGGAATTTATCCTTTTGGCCGGGCAATTGACCGTCTATCGTTTAAGCCCGACGGGTATGAACGGGGCATCTGCAACGCCACTACAAGGAGACACCATGGAGACTATCGAAGCGCTCATCCACCGCCGCAGCTGCCGCAAATACAGCGATCGTCCCGTCGAGGCCGAAAAGCTTGCACGTATTATCGAAGCCGGCCAATATGCACCGAGCGGCATGGGCCGCCAGCCGGTGACGTTTGTCGCCGTCACCGACCCCGCGACCGTCGAGCGTCTCTCACAGCTCAACGCCCAGGTCATGGGCGGCAGCAGTGACCCCTTCTATGGCGCCAAGACCGTTGTGGTGGTGCTGGTCGATCGCAGCGTGCCCACGCATCTGGAAGACGGCTCGCTCGCCATGGGCAACTTGCTCAACGCCGCCTATGCACTGGGTGTCGATTCGTGCTGGATTCACCGCGCGCATGAGGTCTTTGACTCGCCCGAGGGCCTGGAGCTGCTGGCCAGCTGGGGCCTGCCCGCCGACGGCAGCCTGCGCGGTGTCGGTCACTGCATCCTGGGCTATGCCGATGACGCGTTACCCGAGCCCAAACCCCGCCGCGACAACGTGGTGTATGTAAAGTAATTAGTTCCGCCGTTCTAACGAACGGCGGACCCGCTCGCAACTTATCTTGCCGATGGAGTTGTCGTCGTTTCGTTCGTTTGAGTCGTTTCGGCGCCGTCGCCCTGTTCACCCTCGTCCTTTTGAGCGTCGACGATGGTGGAGGCTGCCGCAACGATACCGCGTTGGGGCGCGACGCCCGTCTGGGTCTGAGCGCCCTCGACAACTTCTGTGCCTGCATGCGCGAGCTCGGGCGATTTAAACATCGCGTCCAAGTTGGCACCGCCGCCGGCGTAGCCAAGCGCAGCGAGTGCGATGACGATCACTGCAACGACGACCGCGATCGGAACATAACGATGCCAACCAGCCGGATTGAGTCCGCTGCGACGAGCCGCCCCGCGGCTGATGTAACCGAGCGTTCCGTCGTGCTTGAGCTTTGAGCCCACCACGCGTTTGCGGCCCCACAACGAGGACTCGGCCTGCATGGCCAAGCGAGCGCTTGCCGAAGGATAGCCGTATTTAGTGCGCTTGAACGAGCCATCAAACCCCGAGGCGTGTTTGCCCCACGTCACCGATGTCGTGCGTCGGTTGACCGGCGCGGCACTCCGCCTTCTGCGGCTCGGTTTTGTAGTCTCAGCCATACGCCCCCGCACGCCGTAACCAAATCGAAACAATAACGCTTTGGACTGTAGCACACGCGTCGCGCGCGGTCACGGGCGCCTCGCTCAACGGTCATCGTCCTTCAGCAAGCGCCACAGCGTTGTTCGGCTTATGCCCAGCACCTCCGCCGCACGGGTTCGGTTGCCATGGAGATGGTCTACAACCAGATGCGCGATATCTCGCTCGGTATCGATCAACGGTCGCAGGATATACAGGTCGCTTTCGAGTGTCGGGGCGCCAAAGGTTGCAGTCTTAATCACGTCCTCTTGGGCTAGCACTTCCTCCGCCACAGCGCGATCCACCGTGCCCGCCCCCACCAATATATACAGTCGTTCCGAGACCTCGCGGAGCTGCAGATAGTTGCGCGGCCAGCGGTAAGCATCGAGCGCCTTCGTCGCCGCGGCAGACAGCGTGGGCGCTGCCGTCCCAAATGCACCAGCGAGATATTCCAAATAGCGCGCAACCTTCGTCGACGCGGCCCCCTGCTCGACGATTGCCGGCGCCACGCTCACCGCACAGGCGAAGCGCTCGGTCACAAAGGCGGCTTGATTACTTTCGCTGCCGCCCGGCATGTCATTCGCCGTCAGCACCACATGGCAGCGCGTCGCCAACGCGGTGTCGGCCATCGTGGAAACGAGCTCGCGAAGGCGCTGGGGGCCAACCGCATTCCAGCCCGCAATGTAAAGTGTCAGCCCCGTTTGGAACAACGGCGATTCGGCGCTTTTGAGCACGTGGCGCCAACCGCGATCGGTAAGCTCATCAAGCGCAACGGCAACAAAGGGTTGATCGGCAAAAGGACCGTCCAGATAGAGGCGCTTGGCGATCTCGACCTGACCCGCTCCCAGCTCGCCCTCGAGCATAAGGGGCACGCCGCGCGCGTAGCTCTCGGCGACCGGCGCAGCTACCGAGGCCGCCCCCTCAACGATGCCGTACGCGCTCGATTCGTAGCGGGCCTCAACTTCGTCGGCGTTGAGCCACTCGATGCCCGCATGTGCCGCGGCGCCGCGCACCTCGCGGACCACGACGACCCAAAGGCCCCCGCCCTCTTTGTCGGTGGGGCGAACGGTCAGGCTCAGGCGCGTACCCGCACGCCCCATAACCAGACGCGCGCCGTCTCCTATACGGTCGAGGCGCTCAGCGACAAAAGCCGCCACATCCCGCTCAAGCGCCGCGTCATTCATGGTCGAAATCGCGACGTCCCCACGCGCATCGATTGCCAATGCCGAGGCCCCGGCAGCAGCCAGGGCCTCGGTCAAGATGTTCAGCTTGGCATCGCTATCCATGATTTGCCCCTGTCCGCGGCGACGTGCAACCGCCGACGGTCGCACGACCGAGTGTTTCAAAATTGAACGATATTGCTCACCAAACACTATAGGGCAGAAAACGCCGTCCTGCGAGTATAGGTGTTGCCCCGCATCGCCATCCTGGCGGGGCGATAAGAGCTCTTCGGGACTTATAAACCTGCGGACAAGCCATACCCGCAAGAGCTCCTATCGCTCCACCGCAAGCTTGCGCGCGCCAGCATGCAGCACACAGACCGGCTGCTCCTCTACCAGATCCCCAGCACGTGCTGCATTCCCAAACTCATGCACGCAATGCCAATCCAGCAGCAAAAGCCCAGCGCGATGGGCTTGCCGCCCTTTTTGACCAGCTCGACGATATCGGTATTAAAGCCAATAGCCGCCATGGCCATCACGATAAAGAACTTCGACAGCTCCTTGATGGGCGCCGTGATGGACACGGGAAGCTGAAGCACCGTGGTGATTACGCTCGCCAGCACAAAGAACAGCACAAACATGGGAAACGCGCGTTTAAGCGAGAACGTGCTTTTGGCGTCGCCGCCGGCCTTGCGCGCCAGATGCATCTGCCCGCATGCGAGGACCAACGTGATGGGAATAATGGCCAGCGTCCTGGTGAGCTTGACCACCGTAGCGCTCTCGAGCACATTGGCGCCGGGATGCATGCTGTCCCAAGCGCTCGCCGCAGCCGTTACGGACGAGGTGTCGTTGATGGCGGTGCCGGCAAACAGGCCAAAGCCCTCGTTGGTCAGCCCGAGCATACCGCCGAGCGTCGGAAACACGAGCGCCGCGATAACGTTAAACAGGAAGATGACCGAAATAGCCTGGGCAATCTCGCGATCGTCGGCATCGATGACGGGCGCGGTCGCGGCGATGGCAGAACCGCCGCAAATCGACGAACCCACACCCACAAGCGTCGCGATCTTGCTCGGCACGTTCATAACGCGGCAGAGCACAAAGGCGATGACAAGCGAGGTCGAGATCGTCGCCACGATAATCGGCAGCGACTGGGCGCCCTTGGACAGGATCTGGGACAGGTTCATGCCAAAGCCAAGCAGGATAACCGCGTACTGCAAGACTTTTTTAGACGTATAGGTGACACCGGCGGCGAGCTGTTCGCGGCGATTCTTGGGAAAGACGAGCGCCAGGACCATGCCAAAGAGGATGGCAAATACCGGCCCGCCGACCACCTCAATTTGTTTGCCGAGCAACGTCGCGGGGATAGCGATGATCAGGCAGAACAAGACACCCTTCCAGCGCTCGCGTACGATATTCGCCAGTTGCATATGGGATTCCTTCTTTCTCTTTCACGTTTGCGACGGCTTATGATACGGCAACATTGGGCATAGCCTTGCGCAAACACAGACTAAGATGCCGCAATAGTTCTCGGGCGACAGCCGAATTACCCACCGCGGAAAGCTGATTCGCGGCATAATTAACAACTGACATATGAGTTTGATAGAACAGTTGCGAGGCGCTATGGAAGAATCGATGCACGTCGGCGAGCAGGAAACGAGCCTACAGGACCAGTCCTACCACACCATTCGACGCAAGATCGTCTATCTGGACTACAAGCCGGGCGAAAAGCTGGGCGTCAAGCAGCTTTGCGACGACCTGGATATGGGGCGCACCCCTGTGCGCGAGGCACTGGTGCGTCTGGCGCAAGAGGGCCTGGTGCGCACCGTGCCCCAGAGTGGCACCTACGTCTCACCCATCAACCTCACCCTTGCCGAGAGTGCCTGTTACATCCGCGAGCATCTGGAAAAGCAGGTGATTGTGGAGTGCTGTGCGCGCGCCACGTCGGCCGGCATCGAGCAGCTCGACCGCGCCATCGTGCTGCAGGAAAAGGCCATGGCCGAAGAGGATCGCATCGGCTTCTTTTTGAGCGACAACCTCATGCATCACATGATTTTTAGCATCGCATGCCGCAGCACTGTGTGGTCGTGGCTCGAGGAGACCAATGCCGACCTGGAGCGCTTCCGCTGGCTGCGCGCCGCCACGCAGGTTCTCGACAATCAGGACATCGTGAACGAGCACAAGCAGATTCGCCGCGCCATCGCCGGTCGCGACCCCATCGAAGCGAGCTTTTTAGTCAGCAAGCACCTGCATATGATGTTCCGCAACCAAACCGAGGTTCTGGACCAGTTCCCCGAGTACTTCGAGACCAGCAAGCTCCGCTAACCTGCCAAAACCACCACAAAGGGGACAGGCACCTTTGTGCTGGTTTCTCCGTACAAAAAGGCCCGGCTCCGTCTGATGACGCGGAGCCGGGCCTTGGTCGTTAGAACGGCGGAACCAACTACTCGACAGTAACGCTTTTCGCCAGGTTACGAGGTTGGTCAACGTCGCAACCGCGCAGGATGGCGACCTCGCGGGCGAGCAGCTGCAGCGGGACGCTCGCGGTGATGGGGCTGAACACGTCGCGGACGGCCGGCACGCGGATGATGCAATCGGCAATCTTGTTGATCTCCTCGTCACCCTCGGTGGCAACGACGATGACCTTGGCGCCACGCGCCTTGCACTCCATGAGGTTCGACACGGTCTTGTCGTAGGTGGCACTCTTGGTGGCCACAGCGATGACAGGGAAGCCCGGGTCGATCAGGGCAATGGGGCCGTGCTTCATCTCGCCGGCGGCGTAGGCCTCGGCATGCAGGTAGCTGACCTCCTTGAGCTTGAGTGCGCCCTCGTAGGAAATAGCGGCACCCATGCCACGGCCCACGAACAGCGCCGACTGCGCGTCCTTGCACAGCAGGGCGGCCTCATGAACGGCCTCGGTCTGGGTATCCAAAATCCACTGGATCTGCTCGGCCGTATCGGAAAGCTCGCGGAACATCATGCGCGTCTGCTTGGTGGTCAGACGGTACTTGACCTGCGCCAGCAGCAGAGCCAAAAGCGTCAGGCTCACAACCTGACCGATGAAGCTCTTGGTCGAAGCGACCGCGATCTCCTTGTTGGCCTTGGTATAGATGACGCCGTCGCTCTCACGCGCCACGGGGCTGCCCACCACGTTGGTGATGCCAAAGACCTTGGCGCCCTTGATACGCGCGTCGCGAATGGCGGCGAGGGTATCGGCCGTCTCGCCCGACTGGGACACGGCAACGACGAGCGTCGTCGGCGTGATGATGGGGTTGCGATAGCGGAACTCGCTGGCCGCCTCAACCTCGGTGGGGATGCGAGCCCAGCCCTCAATGAGATTCTTAGCAATGAGTCCAGCATGGTAGCTGGTGCCGCAGGCGATCACGTAGACACGGTCGATGTCGTTGAGCTCCTCGAGCGAAAGGCCCAGCTCGTCGATGTCGAGCTCGCCGGCGGGCGTCATGCGACCCACCAGGGTATCGCGCACGACGCGAGGCTGCTCGTGGATCTCCTTGAGCATAAAGTCGGGATAGCCGCCCTTTTCGGCCATATCCAGATCCCAATCGATGTGAGTGACCTTGGGCTCGATGACATTGCCGGCCTCATCGGTATACTCGACACCCGCAGGCGTGAGCTTGGCAAACTGACCGTCTTCGAGCACCACGACATCGCGGGTGGCATCGATAAGCGCGATCACGTCGGAGGCAACGTAGGAGCCGGTCTCGCCCACGCCGACCACGATCGGGGAATCCTTGCGGGCGACGGCGATTACGCCGGGCTCGTCGGCGCACACGGCGGCCAAGCCATAGGCGCCCACCACGTGGGTACAAGCCTCGCGCACGGAGGCCATCAGGTCGTGCGTCTCGGCATAGGCCTCTTCGATCAGATGCGCGAAGACCTCGGTATCGGTCTCGCTCTTAAAGTGATGGCCGCGGCCCTCCAGCTCCTCGCGCAGCTCGGCGAAGTTCTCGATGATGCCGTTGTGGACGATGGCGATGCGACCGTCGCAGCTGGTGTGGGGATGAGCGTTAACGACGGAAGGCTTGCCGTGGGTGGCCCAACGGGTGTGACCGATACCGCAGGTAGCGTCGCTGTCGATGCTGGAAAGCTCGCTCTCCAGGCCCGCAACCTTACCCACGCGGCGGATAACGTCGAGGTGCGCCGCGGCGCCCTCGCCCACCTCGAGCGCGACGCCCGAGGAGTCATAGCCGCGATACTCCATGCGCTTAAGGCCTGTGACCAGGATGTTCTTTGCAATATCAGAGCCGGTGTAGCCGACAATTCCGCACATAGGATAAATCCCTTCGTTCGCGTGACTGCAAGACGTCCACGCACAGGGGGCGCTGAGACGTATAACGTTCGAGTATTGTACTCACGCAAGCGCAAGCTGATATACCAGAAGTGGTATCTCAACTTAGATACCACTCGATGCACACATGCCCAAACCACCACGGGGGGGGACAGGCACCTTTGTGGCGGTTTGGGCTCCAGCGTTTGCCCAGATAAAACCTACCAAAATAAACCTGTCCCTAATTGGCAGGTTTTGACACCCTAGGGGCGGGCGATGCTACAATCTGGCTTGTACTTGAAACGCATCAAAGGGGCCGCTATGGCAAAGGTAAAAATCAGCGACGTCGCGCGCGAGGCAGGAGTCTCGCTGGGCACGGTATCCAACGCGCTCAACCACCCCGAAAAGCTGCGCCCCGAAACCCTTAAGCTCATCAACGACACCATCAATCGCCTGGGCTACCTGCCCAACCAAAGCGCTCGTCAATTGGCAGGCGGCACCACGAAGTCCTTTGGCCTCGTCCTCCCCCGCCTCGACCACGGCTTTTCGCTCCAAATTGCCAGCGGTGCCCACAACGAGGCGCGCAAGCACGGCTATGACTTACTCATCGCCAACGCCGACAACGACGATATTCTCCAGGACCATTACCTGCGCTATTTTATGGGCACCCAGATGTCCGGCGTCATGGTCCAGCCCATGGCGTCTCCCGACTGGCACCCCGCCATGGCCAAGATGCCCGTGCCGATCGTCTATCTGGACATCCACTGTTCCGAACCCGGTTATTACGTGGCCGCCGACAACGAGGCACAGGGGCGCATTATCGCCGAGCTCGCCATCGCCCGCGGCGCGCACCATATCACCGTTGTGGGCAGAGCTGGATTTATGCAGCTCACCCTGCGCGTGCTTGGCATTCACAAGGCCCTTGCCCTGCACCCCGATATCAAGATCGAAGTCATCGACGCCGGCGAATGGAATACCGCTGCCGACGGCTACGGCATCGGTGCCCAAATCGCCGAGCGCCCCGCGGACGAGCGCCCCGACTTCGTGGTCGGCCTCACCGACGTACTGGCCTCGGGCGTCATCTCGGCGCTGGTCGATAAAGGCATCTCCGTCCCCGAGCAGGTCCGCGTGGCCGGCTGCGACGGCAATCCGCTCGCCTGGAGCGGGTCGGTCCCACTCACCACGGTGGCACCGCCGGGCTACGAAATTGGCCGCAAGGGCGTGCAGCTCCTCATGGAGCAAATCGAGAACAAGCCCGCCGCCAAGACCAAACGCGTCCGCATCGGCTCCGCCGCGCGCACCGTCACCGCGGTCACGGCCATCGAGGACATCAACCGCCAAGAACTCGTGCGGCCGTTCCTGCTGGAACGCGCCAGCACTCAGGCAAGCAGCCAGGCCGAAGCCACCGCCATCAACCTGGGCGCCTACCTGTAGTAAAAAGCGCCACAGCGGAAACAGCCCCGCTGTGGCGCTTTTTACTGGCCCCACGCCCATTAGCCAAGGCTACAGCTACGGATATTTATGGAATGCAATCCATATTTTCATGAATTATTTTGATAAAATGGATTCGGTTCCATATTTTTTGTAATTTCATAAGAATATTGATTTTGCTCCAATGTTTTCAGAACCAGGGAGAGGCTTTATGGATTTGATTGACCGCAAACAGTACCTCGACTGGCTCATTTCGTGGAAAGACTCGCATGTTATCAAGGTCGTTTCGGGCGTGCGTAGGTCCGGTAAATCGAAGCTATTCGAGATTTACCGTGGTCATTTGCGCGACCATGGAACCACAGATGCCCAGGTTATATCCCTCAACTTTGAAGATCTGGAGTTCGAGTCTCTTACGTCGTATAGAGCACTCTACGACTACGTTTCCGCCAGACTCGTCCCCGATAAGATGAACTACGTTTTTCTGGACGAGATACAGCATGTCGAGCACTTCGAAAAAGCCGTCGACAGCCTGTTTATCAAAGACAATGTCGATCTCTACATAACCGGTTCCAACGCCTATCTGCTCTCGAGCGAGCTGGCAACCTTACTATCCGGTCGCTACGTAGAGCTCAAGATGCTGCCCCTCTCCTTTAAAGAGTTTTGCTCGGCAAAAACCAATGGCGGAAAGGCTCCTACCCAGCTGTTTGACGAGTACATCACCCGGGGCTCCTTTCCCTTTATCGCCGAAACGGGTATCCAGGGCTCCCAGGCGCGCGATTACCTTATGAGCCTCTACGACACCATAGTCATACGCGACGTTATCGAACGCCTGAAGGTCTCGGACGTCTCGACCCTGCGCGATATCACCAAGTTCCTACTCCATAACGTCGGAAGTCGAATCTCGGTTAAAAAAATCTCCGATACGCTCTCGTCCAACGGCAACAAAACCGACCAGAAAACCGTCGCCAAGTACCTCAAAGGCCTAACAGACAGTCTCGTGCTGTATTCAGCGCCGCGCTACAACGTACGCGGTCGACAGCTTCTTACAACAAACGGCAAATACTACGCCGTCGACCTTGGACTTAGAGGCGCTCTCGTCAAAACTCAGAGCAGCGACATCGGTCATATCCTCGAAAATGTTGTCTATCTCGAGCTCCTACGCCGCGGATACGACGTCTACGTGGGCGATATCGATGATGGGGAAATCGATTTTGTTGCCCTAGGCTCAGACGAGACGGCCTACTTTCAGGTTTCAGCCACCACGCTCGACGAAACTACCCTCAACCGCGAGCTGGCCCCCTTTAACAAAGTCCGAGACAACTATCCCAAGACACTTCTTACGCTCGACACGCTATTTGCTGACGCAAACTACGAAGGAGTTCGCAAGCGCAACGTAATCGACTGGCTCTTGGAGTAACTCGTAACGTCCAAAGCCCCGCCGACCCCTTGCCAAGGCAGCTGCCTCGGTCGCTTAAAGCACAAAGCCCCTCTTATCGGCCAAAACTGTAGTCTAGGCGAGATAAGAGGGGCTGGCTGTATCGACGCTTCCGCGCGGGCGTCGTCGTCACCGCTAGCGGCAGACAACGTCCACGGGCACGTTCAGAATCTTGGATATAGATGCGGCCACCCGGCTAAGCGGTTGGCCGCATCTTTAGAATGCTATTGAAATGGCTCGGGCGCAAACGCTAGCGCACGGCCTTGACCGCCGCCGTCAGATCGAACAACGAATCGAGCACGGCCTCGCAGCCATCTACCACGTCCTGCGGCAGCGGCACGATATCGGGAACAGCAAAGACATGGCAGCCGGCCGTGATGCCCGAGACGCAGCCGTTGCGCGAATCCTCGACCACAGCGCATTCCTCGGGGGCAAAGCCCGCGCGCTCGCAGGCAAGCAGATACATCTCGGGATCGGGCTTGCCGTGCACGACGTCCTCGCCGCAAGTCACCGTCTCAAACTTGTTAAAGAGGCCGACCATCTTAAGGTTGCGCTCGGCCGTAACGAGGCGCGACGACGTTGCAAGGCCCACGTGATAGCCCGCAGCCAGCAGGTCGTCTATGCACTCGGCAGCGCCGGCCTTAAGCTCCAGATCGGTCTTGACCATCTCGTCGCGAATCTCCTTGTGGCGATGATAGAGCGCCTCGGCGGTTTCTCTGCTGCCGTAATGCGCCTCAAGGATGTCCATGACATCGGGCAGTGTGCGACCGATAAACTGATGAATCAGCGTGTCATCAATCGCAACGCCCAGCTCAGCAGCGGGCGCTTTCCATGCCTTGATGCCCAGACGCTCGGTATCGACCAGCGTTCCGTCCATGTCAAAAATAACAGCCTTAATCATATCGGTCCCCCATCGCTTCGTGCTGCTGTACCACCGCAACTTTACCGCACTTTACAACTTGTATATAACGTATATAGCATATTGCACTTTCGTTACATAGGTAGAAATCTTATGACAAGCAGCCCGGTAGGATTATAGTTTTCGACCGAGTACTCAATGGCAAGGATCGTTTCATGTTTTCAGACACCACCGCACCTGCAGAGGAGCTTCAGGGCAAACTCGCAGCGCTCGAGCAGCTGCTTTTGGCATATGGACGCGTCGCCATCGGCTTTTCCGGTGGCGTCGACAGCAGCTTTTTGGCAGCGGTCTGCGCCCGCATCATGCCTGCCAGCACCCTTCTCGTTCACCTCACCACGCCGCTCATCGGCACGCCCGAGCAGGCTTCGTTTGAGCGGTCCGTTGACGGGCAAGCCGAAGAAGGGCCGCATTTTAAGCTCCCTGTGCTCAACCTTTCGGTCGATCAGCTGCAGCTCCCCCAAGTAGCCTGCAACGATGCCGACCGCTGCTACCACTGCAAGCACGCCGGCTTTACCGCTATCGTCAACCACGCCAAGTCGCTCGGCTTTCCCACCGTCATCGATGGCAGCAATGCAAGCGATCGCGGTGACTACCGCCCTGGCATGCGCGCGGCAGAAGAGCTCGGCGTACGCTCGCCGCTTATGGAGGTCGGCTTTACCAAGGACGAAGAGCGCGAGCTGCTGCGCGCATGGGGCTATCCCGTTTGGAACCTTCCGGCGGGAGCCTGTCTTGCCACGCGCGTTCCCACGGGCGAGGAGCTTACGCGTGAAAAGGTCGATTTAATCCGCGCCTGCGAGGATTACCTACACGATCTTGACCTGGCTCAGGTCCGCGCACGCCTGCTCGGCGGCTGCATGCATATCGAAGCCGCTCCTGCAGATGTCACTAAGATTGCCGCTCTCGGCGGTACCGCCGTCGACGCTGAAGGCAAGACCCCGCTGCCCGCCGCCATCGAGTCCGCGCTGCGCGAGCTGGGCTGCGACCACATCTCCCCCGAGGTCACCCCCTACATCCACGGCAACATGAATCTTTAAGTTACGCCGTTTTACAAACGGCGTAACCGCTCGGCGCTGCGCAGGCCCCGGGCACGGCAATCTGACGTTCAACTGCGCGGGCGCGACCAAAAGGTCAGCGCCCGCTTGTTTCACGTCACCTTGCCGCACCCGGAACCTGCTCGCTCGCGTATGCTCGACCTGAACCACATAAATTGCCACCTTCCAAATGGAGATAGGTTTATTTTGGCAGGTTTTATCTGGGGAAACGCAAGCAGGGCCGCAACGTCGTATGGCGTTGCGGCCCTTTTCCTTGGAGAAGGATCGATTGATTGAGCGGGAGGGTTATACCTACCCCTCGAGCCCGGCGTTAATAAGCTCCGCAATCTCAACAGGATCGGTGCTCGCGCGTACCTTATCGCGGAAGCCGGCGTCCATCAGCATCACGGCAGCCTTGGAAAGCAGACGCAGATGCGTGGTTCCAGCTTCGCCGGCGGGCACGTACAACGCAAGCGCGACATCAACGGGCACGCCGTCAAAGCTCGGCCACTCGACAGGCTCGGCCAGCTTGAGCACGGCAACGCCCGGCGTATGGATCGCGTCACTCTTGGCATGCGGGACGGCAAAACCGGCGACAAGGCCCGTCTCGGCCTCGTTTTCGCGAGCGATAAAGGCAGCCTCGACGGCAGAGGCATCGTCGGCAAAGCCAAGCTCAACAGCCTGCTCAGACAAATAGCGCAGCGCATCCTCGCGCGTTGCGGCAGCATGCCCAATCGTTACCTGGTTGGCAGATACAAATCCCATGGAAAACACTCCTTACAACACGGGCCTGACCGCGGCCTCGATACCCTCGGCGTCCAAACCGTACTTGTGCAGCAAATCGACCGCAGGGCCGGACTCGCCGTACACATCGCGCACGCCGACGCGGCGCATGGGCACCGGGTGCTGCTCCGCGAGCACCGTGGCCACAGCCTCACCAAGACCGCCGATAATCGAATGCTCCTCTGCGGTGACCACACGGCCGGTCTTCTTGGCGCTGGCAACCACCAGACGCTCATCAAGCGGCTTGATCGTGTGCATGTTGATGACCTCGGCGTTGATGCCATCGGCAGCGAGCGCCTCGGCTGCCTCGAGCGCCTCGGCAACCATAAGGCCACACGCGACGATCGTGACATCGGAACCCTCGCGCACGACCACGCCGCGACCAATCTTGAACTCATAGTCCTCGTGATCGTTGATAACCGGCGTAGCCAGGCGGCCAAAACGCATGTAGACCGGTCCCTCAAATTCATACGCGGCGCGCACGCAAGCACGAGCCTCGATGTCATCGGCGGGAACGACCACCGTCATACCCGGAATCGTGCGCATGAGCGCGATGTCCTCACAGCACTGATGCGTGGCGCCGTCTTCACCGACCGAGATGCCCGCGTGCGTGGCTCCGATTTTGACGTTGAGGTGCGGATAGCCGATGGAATTACGCACTTGCTCGTACGCACGGCCGGCGGCGAACATCGCAAAGGTGCTCGCAAAAGCAACGCGGCCCGTGGTCGCGATACCGGCGGCGAGTCCCATCAAGTTGCTCTCGGCGATACCGGCATCGTAAAAGCGCTCAGGGCGGGCAGCCTTAAACTTACCCGTCTGCGTAGCGGCAGCCAGGTCGGCATCGAGCACCACAAAGTCATCGTGCTCATTGCCCAGCTCGACAAGTGCCTCGCCATAGCTAACGCGCGTGGCGACTTTCTTGACCTCTGCCATTAGAGCTCCTCTCCTGCTGCCGCGAGCTCGGCCATGGCCTGCTCAAACTGTTCGTCATTGGGCGCCTTGCCATGCCAGCCAACCTGGTTCTCCATAAAGGAGACGCCTTTGCCCTTCACCGTCTCGGCGATGATAGCGACGGGCGCGCCGGTCACCTCGCGGGCCTCGGCGAAAGCCGCCTCAATCTGCGCCATGTCGTTGCCATCGGCTAGCTCTATCACATGCCACTTAAAGGCACGGAACTTGTCCGCGAGCGGCATGGCCGAGTTGACTTCATCGATCGTGCCGTCAATCTGCAAGCCGTTGTGGTCGACGACGGCAACAAGATTGTCGAGCGCATGGTTGCCGGCAAACATGGCCGCCTCCCACACCTGGCCTTCCTCGCACTCACCGTCGCCCAGCAACGTGTAGACACGGTAGCTGTCGCCCCAGTGCTTAGCGGCAAGCGCCATTCCAACTGCAGCAGAGATGCCCTGACCGAGCGAGCCGGTGGACATATCGATGCCCGGGGTGTCGTTCATGTTGGGATGGCCCTGCAGTCGGCTGCCAATATGGCGGAGCGTCTCGAGCTCTTCGACGGGAAAATAGCCGCGATTTGCCAACACCGAATACAGGCCCGGCGCCGCGTGACCCTTGGAGAGCACAAAGCGGTCGCGATCGGCCCTGTGAGGGTCGGCAGGATCGATATTCATTTCCTCAAAGTACAGATAGGTCATGATGTCGGCAGCGCCGAGCGATCCACCCGGATGTCCCGACTTAGCCGCGTGAACCGCGGTCACGACACCCTTCCTGACCTCATTGGCGACCTTCGCCAGCTCCTGGTTGGTCATACGAATTCCTCTCTTGAGAACAACCCCGGCACCGGATGACGCGATGCCGGGGCAATCCACTCGTTAAGCCTGAGCGACGACCTTCTGCCAGTCAGCCTCAAAAGAGGCGAGGCCCTGGTCGGTCAGCGGGTGATGCAGGCACTTCTTGAGAGCGGCCATGGGCACGGTCGCGATGTCGGCACCAAGAAGAGCCGCCTGGGTCACGTGGTTGGGCGTGCGGACCGAAGCAGTGATGATCTCGACGGTGTCGTCGACGTTCTTGCCGGTCCAGTCATAGTTCTTGATGCAGGTCACGACATTGTCGAGCTGCGAGATGCCGTCCTCGGCGATGTCGTCAAAGCGGCCGACAAACGGGCTGATGTAGCGGGCGCCGGCGTTGGCGGCCATAAGGGCCTGCGTCGGCGAGAAGACGAGCGTCATGTTGACACGCACGCCTGCATCGGCCAGCGCGCGGCAGGCGGCGAGGCCGGCCTCGCAGACGGGGAGCTTGACCACAATGTTGGGGGCGAGGGCGGCAAGGCGCTTGCCCTCCTCGATCATGCCCTCGGCCGTGGTGGCGGTAGACTCGGCAGACACGGGCAGACCCTCGCAGAGCTCGGCAATCTTGAGCATATGGGGCTCAAAGTCGGCGAGCTTACCGCCGGTCTTGGCGTACAGGGACGGATTGGTGGTAACACCGGCCAGGCAGCCCCAGCTCTTGGCCTCGGCAATCTCGTCAAGGTTGGCGGTATCGATAAAGAACTTCATGGTGCAAACTCCTTCTAAGGAATCCAAAACTCAAAAAATAGGACAAAGGGGATGTCCCTTTGTCCTATGTGCCGGGCCCGCAGCTGGGACATGCCCCGGGCCCGGCGTCGTGTAGGAAAAGCTACTTAGAGAGCCTTCTCGATGCGGCTCGTGACGCCCTTGAGGTTAAGACCGACGACGTACTGCTTGATCGGGCGCTTGATGTGCTCGATCACAAAGCGCTTGCCATCGATGTCCTGGGCAGCGAGGTTGCGGTAGAGCTTCTCGACCTGCTCCTTGACCTCGGGGTCGTTGAAGGCGTAGTGACCGGAGACATCCAGAATCTTCAGGCTGAGCTCGTCGTCTGCCAGGATGTCATCAACCTGCAGGTTAACGTCATCGCCGGTCATCCACTTGCGCCAGCGCTCGGTCTTGATAGCCTTGACCAACAGCGTGTGGTACAGGTCGGAAGGATCATCGCACAGGCCGTTGTCGACCAGAATCTGCTCGGTAGCGCAGAGCTTGAGGTAAGCGCGGGTCTCCTCGGTGCCGTACTGAGGGGCGACATTGGAAGCGGTCACGTGTGCCGGGATGTGCTCGAGCAGCGTCGCATCGTCCAGGTAGTCGGCGTTGTGCTCCTTCAGGCCAACGCCGTAGCGCTTGGCCATGTCGGCGAGCTCGCGGGCATTCTTAAAGTTGTAATGACCGACCTGCTCAGTCCAACGGGTGAGCGTACCGGTCTGGCCGACGATAAAGGTGGGCATGGGGCAGCCGCGCTTCTCGAGCTCGGGCTGCAGCTGAGAAATGAACTCCTCGTACTTGTCGGTGGAGGTCAGGCCGCCATTGGTCTCCTCGGTACCGACCTCATAGGCAACCTCGGGCAGGTTATGCTCGCGACGGTACTGCTCAAGGTAGTCGATAAGATCAATCGTGCGGCGAAGCACCACGTCGAGTGGAATGACCTTGCCGATCTGATAGGGGTCCTTGGTGGGGTCGACCATCAGCAGGTCAAAGCCTGCCTCCATGTCGGCGACAAAGGACTTGCGGGCGAGCTCCATGGCCTCGTCCTCGGGCAGGTGGGCGTTACGCTCCTCGTCGCGCTGCCACGGACCGCCGTGATCGCGGCACAGGTAGTACGGACCGGTGTAACCCACCTCGTCGGCAACCTTCTTGATGTCGGCGGCAAAGCGCGTCTGGTCCCAACCGTTGACGTAGCCGGCGCCCATCTCGTCCATATCGACCTGGTTGCGGCTGGCGATAAACATGGGCGGGAAATCCTCGTCCTTGGCAAGCTCGAACACGGCCTGAATCAGGTTGGGGCTCATGGGGCCAATGCCGACCATGGTTGCGTGGTCGCCGCTATCCTGCAGCTTGAGCATGCCCTGAACGGCCTGGCGGATGGTGAGGTTGGACATTTTGTTCTCCTTCTCCAGAGGATTTTTGACAAAAGTTCCCTGGGACCCAGATGTGGGCCCTATCAGTACGGATGGATTTTGTTGTGTAGGGGCGGTTGTGCGGAGTCAAATCCATCCCTCCGCACAACCGGAGTCCTTAAAGGTTTACTTGGCCTGCTTATCGAGCGTGGGCTTCATGGCAATCAGGATTGCAGCGGCGACCAAGGAGCCAATCACGATGTCCAGGCAGAACAGCGCGACGTTGTTGGTGGCCAGGGCGACAATAAAGCCACCATGCGGAACGTAGCAGTCGATGCCCTGGAAAGCGGCAAGCGCCGCGCCCACGGCAGAGCCGATGCAGATGCCGGGCAGGGTGTGGCCAAGATCCTTGACCGCGAAGGGGATAGCGCCCTCGGTAATGCCGATGCAGCCCATGAACAGCGCGGAGATGCCCATCTGACGGTCAGCGTCATCGAACTTGTTCTTGGCGATGAGCGCGGCGAGACCACAGGCGATCGGGGGAATGGCGACGGCGACGCGGAACATACCGTTGGGGCCGTAGATGCCGGAGGCCATGATGGCCATGGTAAAGGTCGAAGCGGTCTTGTTGATGGGGCCACCCATATCGAAGGCGGTCATAACACCAATGACCAGGCCCAGGACGACGGCGGAGCCGCCCTGCAGGCTACCGAGCACGCTGGTGAGCCAATCCATCACAAAGCCAAGCGGCGTGGCCAGGATGTAGATGTAGGCCATGCCCAGGACGAGCGAGGTCAGAATCGGGATGATCAAAATCGGCATGATGGTCTGAATGGTGTTGTTGACCTTCCAGGTCTTCATCCAGCGGACAAAGTAGCCGCAGATAACCGCCATGATCATGGCACCCAAGAAGCCGGTCGAAACGCTGTTGCCGCTCGGGGTGACGACGGCGTTGTTAACCAAGTAGCCCAGGACGAAGCCAGGGGCAAGCGCGGGCTTGCCGGCCATCGAGTAGGAGATGTATGCCGCAAGCACCGGGATCATCATAGAGATGCCGGCCATGCCGATGGTGTTAAGGCTCACCATCAACGGGTTGGTGACCTCCATGCCGTTAGCACCGGCAGTACCGGATGCCAACGAGAAGGCGAGGAACACGCCACCGATAACGACAATGGGGATAAAATAGGAAACGCCGGTATTGAATGCATTGAGCAGCGTCTTGCCAGGATCGGCAAAGATAGACTGCTTGGACGCCGGTGTCGGGGCCTGCGGGGCAGCGGAGACGGCCTTCTTCTCTGCCTTGGCCTCGGCCTTGGGCGCGTCAACGGCGCCACCCGTCGCCTTGATGATCTCAACGGCCTGGTCGATGATCTTTACCGGATCGGCGATTACATCCGAGGTGCCGACCTTCAGGAACTTGCCCTCGGCCATCTTCTGCTCAAAACGATCCTCGTTCTCGACACCCACGTCGACGGACTCGAGCACCAGGTCGGCGGAATCCACGTCTTCCTGCGTCAGCTCGTTCTCGATACCCAGGCCACCCTGAGCCTCGACTTTGCACTCGATGCCACGGGCGGCGCATTCATCCTGAATCGCCTTCTGGGCCATATACGTGTGGGCAATACCCACGGTACAGGCGGCAACGCCTACGATCTTCATTGCTTCCCTCTTTTCATAGAGTTGCGTGCGCAAGACACCGTTTGCGGAGGCCTCCGGAGCATCCCCTGCCGTTTGGACTTGCTGTCTTTTCGACAAGACCAATATAGGTGCTCGTTTTTCTTAATGCTAGCTTATTTCGGTAAACGCGCAGGTCAGAGCGTTGGTTATGCTATTTGGTTATGCGTTTAACCAAAAATGAATCCTGCGATTTTACCCTCGATTTCAAAAGTCAAGAAGTATTTGATTTTCTCGGTGGACGGCAGATGCGCATGCCGGCCGCAAATTTCGACCCTACCCGTATACCGCATTTGTTGCATACTCATATGAAAGGAAAAGGTCGCTCACCGAAGCGCATCCCTCACCAAGACTCAAAGTCATCATGTTGGAAAATGCTCATCTGTCGGAAGGAGTCGCTGTGGCAAAACAGCGCGTTACGATCGCAGACGTCGCTCGAGAGGCGGGAACCTCGACGGCAAGCGTCTCGTACTACCTCAACGACAAACGAGAAAAGCTTAGCGAGAAGACGCAGGCAAAGATTGCGCGCGTCATCAAGGAACTCGGATACGTTCCCAACGCCCAAGCGCAAACGCTCACCGGCAAGCAGACCCACGTCATTGCCATTATCATTTTGGATAACACCAACAAGTGGGCGGGCCTCGTCCTCAACGGCATGGAACAGGTCATGCTCCCCGCGGGCTACCAGACGGTCGTTTGCACGAGCAACTTCGACCCCGATACCGAGCTCATGTACGTCGACAAGATGCTCTCGCTGGGCGTCGATGGCTTTATCATCCAACCCACGGCAAATTTCAAAGCCGTCCACGACCGCATCAGGCGCGCCGGCAAGCCCGTCGTCTTTTTTGACGCGGCCATCTACAGCCCGGGCACGAGCTGGATCAAGACCAACCTCTACGACGGCGTGTACAATGCCACGCAGGCGCTTCTCGACGCCGGCTACGAGGACTTTTTCTCCATTGCCGCCAATATGACCGAAATGCGCACCCGCATGGAGCGTTTCCAGGGATATGCCGAGGCACTGGCCGCGAATGGGCAGCTCTACAAAGCCATCCCCATCGACCACAACAAGCCGTCAATCAACGAGCTCACCGAATACTTTAAATACAAGTTCAACCCCGCCAAGCGCACGCTCATCTTCGTGCAAAACCAATGGGCACTTCCGCGCGTCTATAAGGCGCTTCAGCCCATGGTCCATCTGCTCCCACAGCAAATCGGCCTTTTGGGACTCAACTGCGAAGACTGGACCAACCTCACCACGCCGACCGTCTCCACCATCATCGAGCCCGTCGACCAGGAAGGTCGCGAAGCAGCCGAGATGCTCCTCGCCCTACTTGACGGCAGCAGCGAACCCGGCGAGCAGCGTATTCTCGAGTGCAAACTCAATTGGCTCGATTCCACCTCGATCTAGCCATACGCCAAATATGAAGCAAATGAATCAGTAGTGTTTGTCCCAAATCTTAAGTATTTGTTCGACAGAACGGCCCCTGCCGGCTCCTGCTAGACTGGTAGATTCCCAACCGTCCATCCAGGAGCCCCAATGTCGCGCAAGTCCGCCTACAAGCAAGTACTTTCCATCGGTACCGCCGTGGTGCTGGGGTTTGCGCTGTTTACGGGATCGCTCGATGGGGCGCCCAAGCTGTTGTCGCCGCAAAGTGATGAGCAGGCGGCGGCTCTGGCCGAGAAGCAAAACGAGAGTCCCAGCCGCACCGACGACGAGGCGGACCTGGTTGCCCGGCTCGAATCGGGAACAGCGAGCTCCTCGGACTCTCAAAATAGCCAAGACTCTGGCGATGGCCCCGAATCCGCCACGACCAACACCGGTGACGACGCCTCCGCGGACAGTGCCGCCACCCCCATCGACGAGGTGGAAAACCCTGACCTCAACCGCGCCCGCGGTGTTTACCTCAGCAGCATTCCCGACTACGCCGGCAACCCCTACGTAGCCCTTCGCGCCGACAGCACGCACCCGTTGGGCACGCCGTCGTTCACGCTCGATGAATACGATCGTGCCACCGAAGAGGGCTGCTTTAAGAAATTCTCCAAGCTCGACAGCCTTGGCCGCACCCGCAAAGCGCTCGCCTGCGTGGGCCCCGAATCGCTCGGTCAAGGCAAGCGCGGCGATATCTCGCGTATCCATCCTGCCGGTTGGCACCAGCAGCGCTACGGCTTTATTCCAGGCCAGAGCCTCTACAACCGCTGCCACCTTATCGCCTGGTCGCTCTGCGGCGAAAACGCCAATCGCAAGAATCTCCTCACCGGCACGCGCTATCTCAACGAAACGGGTATGCTGCCGTTTGAAGAGCAGATCCTCGACTACATCCACGACACAGGCAACCATGTGCTCTACCGCGTCACGCCCATGTATAACGAAGAGGAACTCGTCTGTCGCGGCATTCGTCTGGAAGCACAATCGATCGAGGACCACGGCAAGACCCTCTGTTTCCATGTGTACTGCTATAACCTGCAGCCGCACGTGCAGATCGACTACGCCACCGGCCGCAACCAGGCCTCGGGGGACTAGCCCCCAACCGCGACATGAATCGATTTGCAACCCCAGGGATCAAAAAGGGCCGCCCTGGAGCGCCCAGAGCGGCCCTTGCATCGGCGCGTATGTTACAGGCAACGCCACACGTTACTTGGCGCGGCCTTCCTCATAGCGCTCGACCAGCTTGGCCTGAACGTCATAAGGCACCTGCTCATAGCCTGCGGGCTTCATGGTAAAGTCGCCCGTGCCGCGCGTGATGGAGCGCAGACGCGTCGAATAATCCGTCAGCTCAGCCAGCGGGGCTTGAGCGATGACCACGGTGTCACCGCGCTCATCGGTCTCCATGCCCGTCACGCGACCGCGCGATGCCGAGATGTCGCCCATCACGGCGCCGGCGTAGCTCTCGGGGATAGTCACCGTAATTTCCTCGATGGGCTCCAGCACCACCGGGTCGGCATCGGCGCATGCCTTGCGCAGACCGATGCGAGCCGCCGCGCGGAACGCCATCTCGTTGGAGTCGACGCTATGATACGAGCCGTCGTACACAGCCACGCGAATGCCCGTGAGCGGGTAGCCGGCAATAATACCGTCCTTCATGGTCTCCTGGACGCCCTTGTCCACGGCGGGGATGAGCGAGCGCGGGATGCGGCCACCCACGACCTCGTCAACAAACTCATAGCCGTCGCTCGTGCCGTCGGGCCCAATGAGCGGCTCAACACGCAGCCAGCAGTCGCCGTACTGACCGGCGCCGCCAGTCTGCTTCTTGTGGCGACCTTGGGCGCTTGCCGTGCGGCGGATGGTCTCGCGATACGGAATGCGGATCGGCACGCTCTTTGCCACAACCTTGGTACGGTCTTCCAAACGGTTGAGCAGCACCGAAACCTGCGCCTCACCCACCGCCGAGATGATGGTCTGCCCGGTCTCCTCGTCGCGGTCGATGCTCATGGTCGGATCGGCCTTGCAGGCCTTCTCGATAAACGTGTAAAGCTTCTCTTCATCGCCGCGATTCTCGGCCTCAATGGCGATGCGGTACTGCGAGTTGGGGAACTTAAACGCCGCGGCCTCGACCTTGCCGGTAATCGAGAGCGTATCGCCCGTCTCGGCAGCCAGCTTGGGCGCCACGATGATGTCGCCGGCATAGGCGTGACCGACCTCGGTCATGTCGCGGCCGCACATCACATACAGGTGAGCCAGACGTTCGCCCTTGCGCGTTCGCGCATTGATCAGCTCAAGGCCCGGCTCAAGCGTACCCGTCAGTACCTTAATAAAGCTGATGCGGCCCTGCTGCGGGTCGGCCAGCGTCTTAAACACAAATGCCACCGGACGGTCATCGTCACTCGAGATCTTGAGCGAATCGCCATCGATGAGCGGCATCTCGCCGTAGTCAGTCGGCGCCGGGAAATACGTGGCAATGTCGTCCATCAGCGAGTTGACGCCCTGCTCCTTAATGCAATCGCCCGCAAAGACCGGCACAAAGATGCGCTCGGCGATCGCCTTCGACAGCAGGCCCTCAAGCTCCTCCTGCGTCAGCGTCTCCTCGCCTTCCAGGTACTTCATCATCAGCTCATCGTCGGCCTCGGCCACCAACTCGCACAGATGGTCATGGGCCTCCTCGGCCTGGGCACGATACTCCTCGGGAATCTCCGACTCAACGGCTTCGGTGCCGTTGCAATGGCGCGCCTTCATGCGCACCAGGTCGATGATGCCGTCAAAGTCCTCGCCCTCGCCCCAGGGAAGGGTCACGGCGCCCAGGCGCGTGCCAAAGCGCTCTTGCAGCAGGTCCATCGTGGTCGCAAAGCTGGCCTCGGAGCGCGACAGGCGGTTTACGAACACCGCACGCGCCAGACGCAGGTCCTCGGCGGCATACCAGAGCTTAACCGTCGTAGGCTGCGGGCCGGCCTCGGCGTCGACCACAAACAGAGCCGTCTCGCAGACGCTCATCGCGGCAAAGGCGTCGCCGATAAAATCGGGGTAACACGGGGCATCGAGCACATTGATGCGCGCGCCCTTCCAGTCGATCGGTGCAATGGTCGTCGAGATGGAAAATGCACGCTTGACCTCTTCGGGGTCATAGTCGAGCGTGGGCTTGGTGCCGTCGTGGCCGCCCAGGCGGGCGGTCTTGCCAGAAAGGTGGAGCATGGCCTCGGCGAGTGAAGTCTTGCCCACCCCGCCTTGGCCTACGAGCACCACGTTCCTTACATTGCCGGTCTTGGGAGCACCCATGATGACCTCCTTGCGGGGCCGCGCGCATTGCGCGACGCCAACGGGGAGAGTTCGCGGTCGGTGCCATCCCGGGAGCAGCATGGTCGGCAGCCGAGCCGACTCACCCTCCAAATGTCCTATGCCACCACCCTACCCTCACGGGCGACCGTCCATGCACACCTTTCGGCACACGTATGGATACAGGCGGCGAGAGGAAGAGACAAGCTTGTGAGGCGATTATTGAACCCCGCCGATGCAAACAAAAAGCCGCCACAGACCGTAAGACCTGCGGCGGCTTCGCCTCAATTAATAGTTGAGCAAATACCTGAGCCTATCCCTCGATACGGCTCAAAAACTCACGCGTGCGCTGCTCGCGCGGATGGTCGATAACCTGCTCGGCCGGACCCTCCTCGACAATGCGGCCTCCGTCCATAAAGACCACGCGATCGGCAACATCGCGCGCAAACTGCATCGCGTGGGTCACGATCACCATCGTCATATTCTGCGCGGCAAGGTCTTTAATGACACGCAGCACCTCGGCCGTTAGCTCGGGATCGAGCGCCGAGGTCGGCTCGTCAAAGAACAAGATTTCCGGGTCGAGCGCCAAGGCGCGGGCGATACTCACGCGCTGTTGCTGACCGCCCGAAAGCTCACACGGAACCTTGTTCTCGTTGCCCACAAGCCCCATCTGAGCAATCAATTCATGCGCACGAGCTTCCGCCTGCTCGCGCGGGCGCTTAAGAACACGGATCGGCGCATCGGTGATGTTTTTCATCACGGTATAGTGCGGGAACAGATTGTAGTTCTGAAACACCAGGCCAAATCGCGAGCGCGCCTGCCTGGGCACATCGCCCTTCGCATAGACCGCGACCGAACCCGCATCCGTCGCAACGGCAAGGTCGCCAAACGAGAGCGAGCCTCCGTCGAGCGTCTCGAGCAGCGTGGCGCAGCGCAGCAGCGTGGACTTACCGCCGCCCGAAAGCCCGATAATCGCCACGACCTCGCCGCGCTTGATCTCGAGCGAAATATCCTTGAGCACCTCATTGCCGCCAAACGCCTTGCGCGCGCTTTCGATTTTCATCACTGAGTTAGTCATGGTAATAGTCCAGCTTCTTTTCGGCGGCACCCAGCAGCATCTCGACCACAAAGTTAAAGACCCAGTAGATCAGCGCCGCAATCGCAAACGGCACCATGCTCACCTGCGAGGCGACCAGCGCCTTGGCCGTCGAGAACATCTCGCCCACGCCGATGGCGAACGCCAGCGACGTGTCCTTGACCAGTGTGATGATCTCGTTGCCCATCGCCGGCAAAATGCGCTTGGCGACCTGCGGCATCACGATATACAGAAACGTCTGCAGACGCGAGTAGCCCAGCACCTCGGCGGCCTCATATTGACCGCGCGGAATCGACTGCAGGCCCGAGCGATAGATCTCGGCAAAGTAGCCGGCGTAGTTGATGATGAACGCCACGACGCACGCCGTCCATTTGGAATCGGGCGTGAGCGAGATGCCAAACACGTAGTACGGGGCAAAGTAGATCGCAAACATCTGCAGCATAAGCGGCGTGCCGCGCATCACCGAAATATAGATGCGCGCAATCCAACGCAGCGGCGCAATTTTGCTCATGCGCATGAACGCCACGGGGATCCCCAGCGGAATCGACCCGAGCAGCGTCAGCACAAACAGCTGCAAACTGACCAAGAATCCCTGGCCAAGCATCTGCATCATGACCTGAATAGTCAACCTAAGCTCTCTTTCACGACAACAGAACAGCGGGCGTTAATTGAAATAGGCACAGTGCCCAAGATTGCGAGCGACAAGCCCGACGATGCGTACTTTGGTACGCGAGGAGGGTTGGAGCCGCAAGGTTGGGTGCTGTGGCTATTTCAAAACCCAGTTGTCGAAGGATAGGCCATAGCTTGCGTATTTATCGCACAGGTCCTTGACCGTACCGTCCTCGTAGAGTGCCCTGAGCGACTCGGTTACAGCATCGGCCGACTTGGTGTCGCCCTTCTTAAAGCCGACGGCGTAGTGCTCGCTGGACAGCGGCTCGTCAAGCTGCGTATAGGCATCTGGCTTAGCGGCAAGCTGATACTGAGCAATCGAAAGGTCGCAAGCCACGGCGTCGACCGCGCCGCTCTCGAGCTGCATAAAGGCCGTGTTGTACTCGCCAATGGTATCGAGCGTGGCAAACGTCGCGGCCAGATCCTTCTGGTCGCCCTCGAGCACGTCCTGAGCGGCGGAATCGGTCTGGGTAATCACGGTCTTGCCGGCAAGGTCATCCCAGCTCTTGATGCCCGCGTCCTTCTTGACCACGAGCACCTGCTCGTTAAGCATGTACGGATCGGAGAACGTGTAGTCATCCTCGCGGCCCTCCATGGTAAAGCCGTTCCAGATGCAGTTGATGGCGCCCGAGTTGAGCAGCGTGTCCTTGGCATCCCAGTCGATAGCCTCGTATTTGACCTCCCAGCCCTGCTTATTGGCAACAGCCTTGGCCAGATCGAGATCAAAGCCGGTGTACTCGCCATCGTCGCCCACAAAGCCATACGGAGGATAGGACTTGTCAAAGCCCACGACGAGCTTCTTGGACTCCGCAGCGCCCTTCACATCCTTGGCCGCGGCAGAGCCAGCAGCGGAGCCCTTGCCGGCACCACCGCCGCAGCCGACAAGACCAAGGCCAAGCACCGTGGCAAGCGAGCCGGCTAGACCAACAAACTGACGACGAGACATATCGGTATTCATGGTATTCCCCCTTGATGGCACTTTAGTTAAGTAAAGTGAGTCATGTAACGTTCAGAATCATACACTTTAGTGGGATAGAGTACAAGGGAGGGCTTGCCCGGCGCGGGCGGGGAGCGGCGCGGAATTAAGTTTCCTGCTCTACAGTCCTGCGCAAGACGGAAAGCACATTTAGTGCTTTCCTTTGCGTGCGGAACTCGCGATAAACTTAATTCCGCGCCGCTCCCCGCCCGCGCCGGGCAAACGTCGTTGGACTTATCGCTGACATGAAATGGCCGCTTGTATATCGTCCACTAGCTTGGCACGGTACAATTGCTTCGGACTTTTCTTTTTCTTTAATAGTGGAGTTAATTCATGGCAGAATCTCGTGCGGAGCGTAAGGCTCGTCGTGCTTTGATCGAGGCGGCTGAGGGGTCGGAGGAGAAAAAATCTTCTACGAAATCCAAGTCGTCTCAGGATGCGAAGGGTAAGTCGGCCAAGGGCAAGGCTAAGGCCAAGCGCTCCAGTTCTCGTCGGAGCGAGGATAAGGCATCTCAGACTCGCTCCAAGCGCTCGCATAAAGATCCGGTTTCGTCTGCGCGTAAGGTTGTGGACCCCAAGTCTCCCTGTTCGATCATGAAAGCTTGCGGTGGGTGCACGGCGCTCAATCGTCCTTATAAGAAGCAGTTGGCGGCCAAGCAGGCTGCTATGGAGGAGCTGTTTGCTGAGCTCTGTGAGCGCGAGGGTGTTGCCGTGGATCCCATTCGCGGTATGGGTGTTACCCTGGGCGACCCGGGCAAGTATCCTGCTCCGCGCGGTTTTCGTCATAAGGCTGCCACCCCCTTTGCTCCCGGCAAGGAGGGCGCTGTCCGCTGCGGCTTTTTTGAGCGCGGCACGCACAAGATCGTTGCCGTTCCCAAATGCCCCGTTGAGGCGCCGGGCGCTCGTCAGATTCTCAACGGCATCGCGCGCGAGGCCGAACGTCTGCACATTCCCGCCTTTAACGAAGATAAGCATCTGGGGCTGCTTCGCTATGCCGTCGTTCGCTGTGGCTGGCGCACCGACCAGATCATGGTCACCCTCGTGACCGCTCAGCGCGACCTGCCGCATGCGCAGGAGTTCTTTGAAGCCGTCGCGGCGCTTGATCCGCATATCGTCACCGTCGCTCAAAACATCAACGGGCGCCCTGGCAATGCCATCTTGGGCGAGGAAACCCGTATCGTCTATGGCGCCGAATGCATGCGCGACCAGCTGCTCGGCTGCGAATTCGATATCTCCCCTACCGCGTTCTATCAGACCAATCCGCAGCAGACCGAGCTGCTCTATCAGCTCGCTATCGACGGCATGGATTTGCAGCAGGGCGACGTACTCATGGATGCCTACTGCGGCAGCGGAACCATCGGTCTGTGCGCCGCAAAAGATGCCCAGGACAAAGGCGCCGGCATTATGCTGCTCGGTGTAGAGCGCAACCCCGCCGGCATTGCCGACGCACGTCGCAACGCCGAGCTCAACGGTCTTACCCGTAACGCGTGGTTTATGGCTGACGATGCCACTGGCTACATCCTCGATGCCGCCGATAACAACGAGCGCGTTGACGTTCTCTCCATCGACCCGCCACGCGCCGGCTCCACACCCGAGTTCCTCGAAGCCGCTTGCGCGCTCAAGCCACGCCGCATCACCTACATCAGCTGCAATCCCGTCACCCAAGAGCGAGACTTGCATCAGCTCCTCGATGGCGGCTACCGCCTGCTCAAGATCACGCCGGTCGACATGTTTCCCCATACCGACCACACCGAGACCGTCGCGGTCCTCGAGCGTCGCTAATCCACCGGCACAAGAAGGGGGCAGCCCGTCTGGACCGCCCCCCTTCTTGTTGCACATTGAGCCTCGCTACATACTCTTGCGCAGGTCGCACACGCCTGCCGCCGCCATCTCGCGCAGCAGTGTCTCACGGTCGCGCGTCACGATCAAATCCAGCGGGAAGTGAATCTCGTCGAGCATCTTGCGCGCGTGATCGAGCTTGCCAATGGCCATGCCAATGTGGGCATCGGTCGACACGCCAATGCCCACGCCCAGCTCGGCGCAGCGCTCGGCGATCTTGCGGCATACGGCCCAATGCTCAGTGCCGACACCGTGTTCAAGACTATGGTTATTGATCTCGATAATCTTGTGCTTGGCCTTAGCCGCCAACAGCACCTCGTCGATATCGAACGGCACGCCCGAGCGCCCCGTGTGGCCCAGCATGAACACCTTGGGGTGCTCCAGGGCATTGATATACATTTCGGTCGTCCGGACCAGCGTCGCGCCCTCAGCAATCTGCGGATTATGCACGCTTGCAACCAAATAATCCAAATTATGCGTAGCCAAATCGAACAGCGAATGCTGACGGCTGTACGAATCGCCGGCGATATCGAGCGTGACAGGAGTATCCTCGCCAAACAGGCTTCCGTCCAGCGAAACGATATCAGCCTCAGCACCACGCAACACCAGCACGCCGCTCCAAATGCGCGGCCAGATATCCTGGTTAATAAAAAACTGGTAACTGCGCAGGTCATCGGGGCAGGGTGTAACCATGGAGCTCAGGTGGTCGGCAGATCCGAGCACCTGCAAGCCGCGCTCCGCCGCCCAGTACACATTCTCCTCAATGGTCGAATATGCATGCGCAGAGAACATCGTATGAGTATGAATGTCACAAGAAAGAAGGTAGGGCATCGGGTCTCCTTATCCGGTGTGGCCGTCGCGTATATTCATTGTACGCATAGCTTTCGGCAGTCGTAAAACTGCTTCATCCCAATCACACAACGGCATAGACAACGGGGTCTGGCTTAAAACCAAACCCCGTTTCACGTAAAACATTGTAAGCAGAGCGCTTTACTTTCGACGATATTCGTCGGCCAGCTGCTTCCAGGCAGGCAGCGAGTTGACGATTGTCTCATAGCTCACGCAGTAGCCCAGGCGGAACCAGCCCGGCATGCCAAAGCTATCCGAAGGCACCGCGAGCAGCTCATACTTCTTCGCGCGCTCGCAGAAGGCGTTTGCATCGGGCTCCAGCGCTTTCACCCACAGGTAGAACGCGCCATCCGGCTCAACATAGGTGTAGCCGTACTCCGCTAGTGCGTCGGTAAGCGCGGTGCGGTTGCGCGCATAGGCCTCGACATCGCTCGGTTCATCACTGCAGTCGATGATTACACGCTGGAAGAGGGCCGGTGCGCACACGAAGCCCAGCGTGCGGGCGGCACCGGCAACGGCCGGCATCAGGCGAGCAGCCTGCGGATTGGTATTGGGAACCAAAATCCAGCCCACGCGCTCGCCCGGTAGCGAAAGCGACTTGGAATACGAGTAGCACACCACGGCGTTCTCGTAGATCGAGGGCACCCAAGGCACCTCGGCACCATAGACGATCTCGCGGTACGGCTCATCCGAGATCAGCATGATCGGATTCTCGGGATCGCGCTGAGCGTTGGCCTCGCGCAGAACATTGGCCAGTCGCGTCAGCGTGTCGCGTGTATATACGGCACCGGTCGGATTGTTGGGCGAGTCGATGATGACGGCAGCGGTCTTATCGGTAATCGCCTTGAGCACGTTACTCACGCTCAGCTGGAACGTATCTTCATCGGCGAGCGCCTCGACGCACGTGCAACCAGCTTTCTCGATCCACACGCGATACTCCGGGAAGTACGGAGCGATAACGATGACCTCGTCGCCCGGATTGGTAACGGCATTGAGCGTGCAGGTGAGCGAAGCCGCCGCGCCCACGGTCATAAAGACGTCCTTGCCCTCATAGCTCGTGCCAAAGCGGCGGTTGAGCGAGTCGGCCACGGCGGTACGGCACTGCGGCAGACCCGGTGCAGGCGTGTATCCATGCAGCTGGTCGCTCGGCAGCTCCAAGGCCTTCTTAATGGACTCAGCCACGGCGGCAGGTGCCGGAACGCTCGGGTTACCCAGTGAGAAATCGAACACGTTTTCCGCGCCGATCTGTGCCTTGCGATCAAGGCCGTAGCTAAAGATCTCACGGATGATGGAGCTTTCCGCACCGCGAGCATACATAGTTTCGTTGATCATCTGTTCCCCTTTCACATAGGCGCTATTGTACGCTTTAGCTGAGCAAAGTGCCGCAGCAATGTTGATTGGGGACAGACTTAAATGCGTGAAAACGCTCATTTAAGTCTGTCCCCAATCAACAGACGGTCCCATATCGCTCAAAAAAAGCCTCCACGGGTTTCCCCGCGGAGGCTTTCGCTACAAGAACTATTTGTCGGCGTCGGTGTTGCCGTCAGCGTTGACAGCATTGCCATCACCGGCATCCTCGGATGCGACGTCGGCATCCTCCTGCATAGCCGCCTGTGCAAAGGCCGCGGCATCAGCCGCCAGCTCCTCCTCGCTCATGCGAGGCGAGCACTTCTTGGTCGGCATGCCAGCCGCCTTGGCGTTGCGCTCCTCCTTGGCCGCCAGGATATCGCCCTCGCGCTCAAGGTAAGCGTCCCACTCGTTGTCGAGCAGGGCGTTCACGGCGTCACCCTCGACGGTCTCGCGCTCAAGCAGCACCTTGGCCATCAGATCGAGTTGATCGCGGCGGGCATCCAAAATCTCGACCGCACGGCGATGGGCCTCACGCATAATGCGCTGGACCTCGATGTCGATGCGACGCGCCGTCTCCTCGGAGTAATCCTGGTGATCGGCATAGTCGCGACCCAGGAACACCTGATGCTGCGCCTCGCCAAACACTTGCGTGCCCAGCTCCTCGCTCATGCCCAGACGCGTAACCATCTCGCGCGCCATCTTGGTCGCGCGTTCCAGGTCGTTGCTCGCACCCGACGTGATGTCATCGCACATGAGCTCCTCGGCGACGCGACCGCCCAAGAACACGGCAAGCTCGTCGAGCATCTCGTTCTTGGTCTTGAGGAAGTGATCCTCCTGCGGAAGCTGCAACGTGTAGCCCAGAGCCTGGCCGCGGCTGACAATCGAAATCTTATGAACCGGATCGGAATGCTCCAGGATGTGGCCCACCAAAGCGTGACCGCTCTCATGGTAGGCAATCGTGGTGCGCTCGGCTTCGGTCATCACGCGACCCTTGCGTTGCGGTCCGGCAATCACGCGCTCCATCGACTCCTCGACCTCGTCCATCGAGATCACAGAACGATGACGGCGAGCGGCCAGCAGCGCAGACTCGTTGAGCAGGTTCGCCAAATCGGCACCAGTAAAGCCAACGGTCATCTGGGCGAGCTTCTCAAACTTAACGTCCTCGTCCATTGGCTTGTTCTCAGCATGCACGCGCAAGATCTGCTCGCGGCCCTTCACGTCCGGACGGTCGACCGTAACTTGACGATCAAAACGACCGGGGCGCAGCAATGCCGGGTCCAGAATATCGGGGCGGTTGGTCGCGGCGATCAGGATGACCGACTCGCTTTCCTCAAAACCGTCCATCTCGACCAGCAGCTGGTTGAGCGTCTGCTCGCGCTCGTCGTGGCCGCCGCCCAAACCGGCTCCGCGCTGACGTCCCACGGCATCGATCTCGTCAATAAAGATGATTGACGGAGCCTGGGACTTGGCCTCCTTAAAAAGGTCGCGCACGCGGCTGGCGCCAACGCCCACGAACATCTCGACAAAGTCAGAACCCGAGATGCTAAAAAACGGCACGCCCGCCTCGCCGGCAACGGCCTTAGCCAGCAGGGTCTTACCGGTACCCGGAGGGCCCACCAGCAAAACGCCGCGCGGAATCTTGGCACCCAGCTTGCGATAGCGGTCCGGATCGCTCAGGAAGTCGCGGATCTCCTCGAGTTCCTCGACGGCCTCGTCCACGCCGGCAACATCCTCAAACTTGACCTTGGGACGCGTAGCCTCGTTGGTCTTGGCATTGGTCTTGCCAAACTGCATGTTCCTATTATTGGCGCCCATCATCTGACGCATAAAGTAGAACATGATGGCGATCAAGGCAATCGTCGGCAGCACGCTCATCGCCAGGTCGCCCCAAAAATCGGGATCGTTGGTGTTGACGATGTACTTGGTATCGGGGTGCTCCGCCATAAGCTCGGCAAGCGAATCGGAGCCGACATAGGTCGAGGAGAAGCTCTTGAGCTCGCTCGTATCGCCCTTGTCCTTTTTTGTCTTCCAGTAATGACCCGCCACGCTTCCGTCTTGAACCGTATAGGTCAAATCTTCGACGCGATCCTGCTTAATGGCGTTGACCATCTCGCTCGTCGCGAGCTTTACGGTATTGCTGGAATTGGCAAAGCCGGAGCCCATGTTAAAGAAGGCATAGCCCAGAAGCGCGCAAGCCAAAATAAAATACAGCCAGCCCGTACGCGTGGGCTTCTTGCCTCCGGGCATCCCCGGGATCTTGGGCTCCCGGGGAGTCTGGGAATTGTTGTCGTTACGGTCGTCGGGCATCTTACGAATAAACCTCCGGTTTCAAAATGCCCAGATACGGAAGGTTACGATAGCGCTCGGCATAGTCGAGGCCGTAGCCCACCACAAAGGCATCGGGGCAATGGGTTCCAACATACTTGGGCGTGACGGCCGAGGTACGGTCCTCAACGTCCTTCCACAGGAAGGCGGCAACCTCCAGAGAAGCGGGCTTGCGGCTCTCGAGGTTCTTCATCAGGTACTTGAGCGTCAGGCCCGAGTCCAGAATGTCCTCGACGATCAGCACGTCGCGACCGCGGATGTCGATATCCAGGTCCTTAATGATACGCACGATACCCGAGGACTTCACACCGTCGCCATAGCTCGAAACAGCCATGAAATCGATGTTGGTCGGCAGCTCGATCTTGCGCATCAGGTCGCCCATAAAGACCACGGCGCCACGCAGGACCGCAATCAGCACCAGATCCTTACCCGCGTAGTCGCGAGTAATCTGCTCGCCTAGGCGAGAGACGATACCGTCGATATCCTCCTGCGTAAACAGAACCTTCTCGATATCCGGATGTTGAGAAGCCATGACAACCCTTTCTTGTGCTTATCGCCCACACACCGCCGTATGGACGCGAACTACACATTCTAGCAGCGCACGGGGTATATTTACCAGCCCGTGCGCCATCAGCGCGGGAATACCGTCAACGTCGCACAGAATAGTAGGCGCAAGACACTATTCCGCATCGACCACACGAAGCAGATACGCCACGCGCGTTGCGGCCGTGCATTTAAATCGCTCGTCCGTGCGAACGCCTGCGACCCATACCACGGCACCTCCCGGAGCCGTTCTCACCACGGGAACGCCTGCGCGCTCAGAAACGGGAATACGAGCCTCGTTGAGCAGGTCGGATACCTTCTTACTTCGGCCACTCATGCCCAACGGACACATCACATCCCCCGGCGCGGGACCGTCTACCCACAGTCGCGCCAAACGCGCCTCGGCGGGAATCTCCCCGCGTGAGCCGGCGAGCATCCGTTCGCTATCGCGATCGGCAAAGCCCAGCGTCGCGGCATCCACCATAGCGGTCACCCCTCCGGCACCCGCGAGTTCGCGGGCACGGCGCACAATATCACACCCCGGCTCGACGGCCATCGGCTCTGCCACCAGGATACGGCCCGCCCCCAGCGGCAATCGACCGGGAATGGTGACCCAATCGGCAACTAACCCCTCGCGCGCCGCCGGCGCCTTAAACGCCAGCATGCCAAACTCAACGCGCGCGTCAATTCCCGCCGGCAGTGTGACCGAACCCGAGCCTTCGGCGACACAAGCGAGCACGCGCTCCACATGCCGCATCTCGGGACGAGCGTCCGGATCGATGCGCTTGATCGCCAGTCGCACGATGCGCCGCGCGATTACCACCTCGGCCGCAGCAAGGCGCCTGGCATCGAGCACCAGTGCGCCCGCCGTCTCTTTACGCAAACAGCTTCGAAACGCCTGTGCCGACAGCTGGGAAAGAAAGGCGTCCTCATCGCCTAAGATCTCGCAGGCGGCGCCAATCGTCTTGCAGACGCTCGCGTTGCGCTGCGCTACCACCGGCATTACTCGATGGCGCACGTAGTTACGCAAGTACGACACGTCCTCGTTGCTCTCGTCCTCTCGCCACGGCTGACCATGCACCTGCAGATAGCCAACGAGCTCATCATGAGTCATGTCGAGCAAGGGACGCACCACGATATTCCTCCGGCGAGGAATGCTCGATAGGCCAGCGGGCCCCGAACCCTTAATCGCGTTCATCAAAAACGTTTCCGCGCGATCCGAAGACGTGTGCGCAGTGCAGATGCGAGCCGCCGTTCGCGGTGCCCCCGTCTGGGCGCAGAGCTCGCGAACATACCTCCGCGCCGCGGCATAGCGCACCTCGCGGGCGGCCGCCTCGATATTGCCCGATTCATCATCAAAATAGGCATGCTCAACATACAGCGGCAAGCCATATTGTGCGCATAGGCCGCGCACGAAGGCCTCGTCGCCATCGGATGCCTCGCCGCGCAGATGATGGTTCACATGCAGCACGTGCAGTCGCTCGCGCGCGATGGGGGCTACACCACGCCCATCCAGAATATCCAACTTTGATGTGCATGCCATAAGGAGCAAAGCCGTCGAGTCCGCACCACCTGATACCATGAGCACCACGGGGGCAGCCGTCTGCCGCGTTGCCAGGGCTTTATCATCGGCCCACGATGCAGCATGGTGTCCATAATGCTGAGATACCGTTGGCATTTGCTTCCTCCTCTATTCGTCCGCACCCATTGTATCCTTTGGAATCTTATGTCTCGTCTGCACCTTCATATCCTTGGCAGCGGCTCAAAAGGCAACTGCGCGCTCATCGAAGGCCCCCGGGGGCTCATCATGATTGACGACGGTCTTTCTCGCCGCGAGACATTAAAGCGCATGGCAGAACTGGGGCTCTCGGCAGACAACGTCTCGGCTCTTCTCATTACGCATGAGCACAGCGACCACATCAAGGGTCTCGATGTCTGGTGCAAGCACTGGCACGGCCCCCTCTATGCCAGCAGGGGCACACTTTCGAGCAAAGAAATTCTTTCGCATCTGCCTGTCGAGGAATTCGATCCCGGTGACACCCTATCCATTGCCGGCATCCACGTGCAAACCTACTCAACATCGCACGATGTCATCAATCCAGTCGGCTATCGATTCGACGCCCTCGATGATTCCATCGGCTTTGCCACCGACACCGGAGAGCTATCGAGCCAAGCCATGAACACCCTCAAAGATTGTCGAGTCCTCGCGCTCGAAAGCAACCACGATGTGACCATGCTGCGCGAGGGAGAATATCCCCGCTTTCTTCAAGAGCGCATCCTGTCTGCAAGGGGACACCTCTCCAACGACCAAGCCGCCGAAGCCGCGCGCGAACTTGTTACCGATCGCACCGAACAGCTCATTGCCATGCATATCAGCCAAGATAACAATCGCCCGAGCCTTACCGTCAAAAGCTATGCCAAAGCTCTAGCCGCAACCCTGGATGACGAGATCGGCAGCTCCGCCACCCTTCTCCAAGGATCGCGAAAACTCTCGATACGCCCCGCAAGCCAGCATAGGCCAGCAACCATTCAATAGACTGTCCTAGACAGCAAAAGGGGCCGGGAATCGCTTCCCAGCCCCTTTTGTTATCTCTTAATAGCACAGAACGCCAACGAAGTTAGTCGATAGAAATCTTCGTGACGTTCTTCTTCTCGACAATCTTGGGAACCGTAACGGTCAGGATGCCGTCAGCATACTTAGCCGAAAGGCCCTCGCTCGAAGCGTCCTTCAGATACACGCCGCGCGTCGCGCTATACGAGCCGAACTCCTTCTGGAGGAAGTTCTTGCCCTCGTTTTCGGCGCTCTCCTCGACGTTCACACTGATCGACAGGCGACCCTCATTGAGCTCGACGTCGATGTCATCCTTGGCGACACCGGTAAGATACGCCTTGACCTCGTAGCCATCGCCCTTGTCCTCAACGTCAACGGGGAACGCCTTGGAGGCAATCGAGCTATTCGCCAGGTCGGTCATGTCATCAAACAAATCGAACAGCGAACTTGCAGAAGGACGGACGCCAAAAACCGAACGATAAGGAACCATGCTTGCCATGTTTACCACTCCTTGTAAGGACTGCCGAGTCATCTTCTAGGTGACTGGGACTTCTTTTGACGCTCATATATATGCCCAGCCGCTTCTTATATATACATCGACTATAAAGTTTTTTGAGTCTATCGATATAAGCATATCTAAGTCTTGCTGACTAAGGTTTTGTTTAATAAACGGAATTTGAACGAAGGCTTAAATAATGTATGCAATCCCATCAAAACTAGACGGCTGGCTTACAATGGGCGCATACACGATATTGATGACGAACTAAGGGCATCATGGACGATCAAAAACAGGACAACACGTTTATGCCGGAGCAGGACGAAGCATCCAGCCCGCAACCGATTCGGTTCCATCGCCCCCACATCCCGCAAGAGCCCATCAATGATCCAGAGCCCAAATATGTGACAAGAAACCGATATCAAACACTCGAAGAGGCACAAACGGGGCGCAAACATATGGGCGTCGCCTCGGGAGACCCTGTATATCTGAAAGACGCACCATTATCTAAAAACAGCGTAGCCAGTGATGAGCCCATGAAAGCATCCGCCGCTCATCAACAAAGAGGGCCTCGACCCAAGCAAACCTTGACGCATTCAGCTCGCTATCTCGAAACGCCAAAACAGGGAAAATCAATCTTCGTTTCGTCAAGTAAACGACACAAGCAGCATCAGCTGAGAATTCTGCTTTTGATCATTGCAGCCATAGCAGTTGCCCTTGTTATACGATTAATTTTCTTTAAATAAAGGCTCAATACCAAAAACAACAAGATCGTCTGGTGTAATTGAGTCATTTACGCCCCGTAAACGCAAAAAAGGGGGAGGCCGCGAGGCCTCCCCCTTCTTCAAGTCTTGCGACGGCTCGGTGCCGTCCACCGGTCAGCGGCGCCCTGGCCTCCCACGGGCTGACC
>CABUHO010000002.1 GCA_902491395.1 uncultured Collinsella sp. | reverse complement strand
GGCGTGGCCGCCGCGGCTGAATTAGACACTCACCATTGTCGGCCTAATCCGCGGTTTTTCATGTGGCAGGGGCTCTCAATGTTTTTATGTCCTGCTCATATCGTCTGTGGTGGTTTTGGATGATGAGAAAAGGGAGGGTCGCGTGGGCGAACCGAAGATCGTGGTGGTCGACTACCACAAGGGCAACTTGTCGAGCGTCGTGCGCGGGCTTGCGCGTGCCGGTGCCGTCGCCTGTACGTCGGACGACCCGGAGCAGATCCGTAACGCCGACGGCTTGGTCATCCCGGGCGTGGGCGCGTTCTACGACGCGATCGCCTTTATGCGCCAGAGCGGCGAGGCGGACGCGGTGCTCGACGCCGTTGCCGCCGGAACTCCGCTGCTCGGTATCTGCTTGGGCCTTCAGCTGTTTTTTGAGCGTGGCAACGAGGGCGTGCCGGCGGACGAGGGCGCGGTCGCGGACGGCGATGCCTCCGAGCAGGTCGGTGGTCCCTGGGTCGATGGTCTGGGCATCATGCGCGGCTCGTGCACGCGCCTGGAGTCGAGCCGTCTGAAGGTGCCGCATGTGGGTTGGGACCAGGTACACATGACGCCCGCCGGTGCGGCCGATCCGCTGCTCGCTGGCTTTGCCGAGGGCGCCAACATGTACTTCACCCACAGCTATGCGGTGGCCGATGACGCCGATGCCGCCGACGTTCTGGCGCGCACGCACTACACGCGAAGCTTCCCGTGCATCGTGCGCCACGGCAACGTGTGGGGCTGCCAGTTCCATCCCGAGAAATCCTCCGCGCTGGGTCAGCGCATCCTGAAGAACTTCGTGAACATCGTCGAGGAGGCCGGCCGATGATCCTGTTTCCCGCAATCGATTTGATCGGCGGCAAGGTCGTGCGCCTGGAGCGCGGCGACCGCAGCCGCTGCAAGGTATATTCCGACGACCCCGTGGCGGTTGCCCGCTCCTTTGCCGAGCAGGGCGCAAGCTGGGTGCACGTCGTCGACCTGTCCGCTGCCTTTGGCGAGGACGAGGATGCGTGCGCGGCCAACTCGGCGGCGATTAAGGCTATCTGCGGCGTCGACGGCCTGTCCGTGGACGTGGGCGGCGGCGTTCGCTCGCTCGCCCGCATCGACGAGCTGGCCGGCTACGGCGCGCGCCGCATCGCGCTGGGCACCGTGCTCGTGACCGAGCCGGGCTTTGCCGAGGTAGCGGCTCGCGGCTTTGGCGAGCTGCTCGTGGCAGACATCGCCGCGCGCGATGGCCAGGTCAAGGTGAACGGCTGGCGCGATGGCGCGGGCGTGGCGCTCGACGATGCCGTGGCGCAGCTCACCGAGCTGGGCTTTAAGCATCTGGTCTATACCGATATCGCGCGCGACGGCATGCAGACGGGCATCGATGTGGCGGCGTATCGCCACGTGGCGCAGGTCGCGGGCTTTTCCGTCGTGGCGTCGGGCGGCATCTCGACGCTCGATGACATCCGCGCGCTCGCCGCGGTGAGTGAGGACGCCATCGAGGGCGCCATTACCGGTCGTGCGCTCTACGAGGGCAACTTTACGCTGGCCCAGGCGCTGGCCGCTGCCCGAGGGGAGGAGTAGCCCATGCTTACCAAACGCGTGATTCCCTGCCTGGACGTCAAGGACGGCCGCGTGGTCAAGGGCGTTAACTTTGTGAGCCTGCGCGATGCGGGCGATCCGGTGGAGCTGGCCCGCGCCTACGACCGCGAGGGCGCGGACGAGGTCGTATTTTTGGACATTACCGCGACGAGCGACAACCGCGCGACGACCATCGAGATGGCGGCGCACGCGGCCGAGGAGCTCGCCATTCCCTATACCGTGGGCGGCGGCTTCCGCGACCTGGCGGGCATGCGGACCATGGTTGCCGCCGGTGCCGACAAGGTGTCGCTCAACTCTGCCGCCGTGCGCGATCCGTCGCTGATCAGCCAAGCTGCCGCGGCGTTTGGCAGCCAGGCCGTGGTCGTGGCGATTGATGCCAAGCGTGTCGGCCTGCCCGGCGCATCCGGAGCCGACAAGTGGGAGGTCTTCACGGCGGGCGGTCGCAACGCTACGGGTATCGATGCGGTGGCGTGGGCCGAGGAGGCGGCTCGTCGCGGCGCTGGCGAGATCCTGCTTACCAGTATGGACCGCGACGGCACCAAGGCCGGCTTTGACCTGGCGCTCACCCGCGCCGTGGCCCGCGCGGTGCCAATCCCCGTCATCGCGAGCGGCGGCGTGGGCACGCTCGAGCATTTTGCCGAAGGCGTGATCGAGGGCGAGGCCGACGCCGTGCTGGCGGCCAGCGTCTTTCACTTTGGAACCTTCAGCATTCGCCAGGTGAAGGAGTATATGGCCAGCCAGGGCATCCCTGTGAGGCTGGACTTCTAGTGCTGCGGCTTGTCCAGGCACCGCATCTTGCCGCTCAAACCGTCGCTCGCGTACCAAAGTACGCGTCGCTCCTCTTTCGCGGCAACCTGCGGCACCTGGACAACCCTCGCCGACCTGTGGGGTTTCGTTTGTTACTTGGGAGAAATGATGACTGAGGTAGTAGAAGCGGCTGATCTTAAATACGACGCCCGCGGGCTGATTCCTTGTGTGGTTCAGCAGTATGACACCGGCGAGGTGCTTATGGTTGCTTGGATGAACGAGGAATCGGTGGGGCTGACGCTCAAGACCGGTACCACGTGGTTTTGGAGCCGCAGCCGCCAGGAGCTCTGGAACAAGGGCGCGACGAGTGGCAATATGCAGGAGGTTAAGGAACTCTGGACCGACTGCGATAGCGATACGCTGCTGGTCAAGGTGGACTCGCCGGGTCCGGCCTGCCATACCGGCAACCGTACCTGCTTCTTTAAGCGCGTGGAAGGGGGAGTGCGATGAAAGTCGTGACGCCGTTCGAGGTCGCCGACTGCAACACCGAGCTCCTCCGCGCGGGCGTGCCATGCCGCGTGCACCTGACTGATGCCTGCGGGGCGCAGTCGCTTTGGCTCGAGGCCGAGAAGGAAAGGCTCGATGAGGCCCATGCCGTCATCGTCGAGTTCTTTGAGAAAAAGGGCGCAAAGCCTCGGTTCGATGAGACCGGTACCTACTTTACGCTGCAGTAACGAGAGGAAATAACCATGGGAGTCAGAACAGCTAACGTGCAGCCGGGAAACATCGGCGAGACGCTGACGGGACTGGCCGAGGTGATTCACGGTCGTCGCGACGCATCGCCGCAGGAGAGCTATACCGCCCGTCTGCTGACCGACGTCGAGGACGAACTGCTCAAGAAGCTTGCCGAGGAGGCGAGCGAGGTCATCATGGCCTGCAAGGACAACGACCACGACCACATCCGCTACGAGGCCGGCGACCTGGTCTACCACCTGCTCGTAACCCTTGAGCGTTATGGCATCACCCTCGACGAACTGGCCGGCGAACTCAACGCCCGCCGCCACTAGTCATCGGGGACGTTCTTAAACGACTAGTTAGGCGAGGGGCGTGGACTCCCATTCGCCGGTGGGGTGGGGGATATCGAAGGCCCGGTAGCCGCAGCCGTAGGCGTGGGCCTGAGCCTCGCGGATGTTCCAGCAGATGTCGCAGGCGCGGTGTGCGTCCGAGCCAAAAGTAATCGGCACCTCGGCGTGGGCGAAGCAGCGCAAAAGGCCGGTCGCGGGGTAGTAATCGTCGAGACCCTTGCGTGGTGCGGCGGTCGAGACCTCAACGCGGTGGCCCGTATCGTGGACACATTCGGCCATCTGCTCCCAAAACGGAGCCGGGTCAAAATCGGGCGCAAAGCCCTCCTTCGAAAAGCGCATGACCAGGTCGGGATGGGCCATTACATCAAAGTTGAGTGAGCTTTCGCAAGCACGGCACCAGTCGTCGACGTAGCGCTCCCACACGCCGCGCACGCCCAGGTTTTCCCAAACATGCAGGTTGGTATCGTCGTCGATCCAGCCACAAAGCGAATCGGGCGTATCGGGGCGAGCGACGCTCTCTGTTCCCGCCGTGCCCGCGGCGCCGGCCATGATATCGCCCGGGTCGCCAATCCAATGCACGCTGCCCAAGCGCACCACGGCGCCCTGGGACCAGCGCTCTACCAAGGGCTCGCAGCCTTCGTACCAATCGCATTCAAAGCCATAGATAAAGTTGAGCTCCGGCGCAATCTGCGCGGCGAGCTTGCGGGCGTCCTCAAATGCCAGACGATGTGCCGGCAAGTCGCCCTCGACGACCTGCACCTCGCAGTTAGCATCCATGCTGGCAGGCAGGGTGAGGTGGTCAGTCGAGACCATAACGCAGCAGCCGGCGGCGGCAGCAGCGCGGACGTTGTCCTCAAACGAGACATGGCCATCCGAAAACGAGGTATGAGTATGGCAATCGATCAGCGGGCAAGCAGACATGGCGACTCCTTTGCATTCGGCGAATCCGCTCCATTGTAATGGCGCGACCCCTGACGCGTTGGGCACGCCGAGGGTCGAAATCGACTGGAAAGGGCAGGCGGCGCGCAAGGGCTGCCGCACGACATCGACCCTGCCTCAAAACGTGTACGTCAGCCTCCAAAACCGACAAAAAATGACATGTTTGGAGGCTGACGTACATGTTTGGATGAGGGCGAGGGTGACGACGGACGAAAGTCACGCCTGTACCACGTCCGATGTGCTAGCGTTTGGATGAACAAAACGAGCCCGTGCGGAAAGGATCCGGACCGTATGCAACGTGGAAGTACATCTCCGCTGTCCCGCGAGACCGATGCGCCCGAAACCATCGTCAAGCTGGAGTGCGATATTGACGACGCGTCGCCCGAGGTACTCGCCTACGCCGCCGACCGCCTGCGCGAGGCAGGCGCCCGCGAGGTGCACTGGCTGCCTCTCTACTGCAAAAAAGGCCGCCCCGGCTGGCAGCTGCAGGTGATCTGCTCGCACGAGGATATCGAGCGCCTGCAGACGATTATCTTTTTGGAAACCACGACCAACGGCATTCGTCGCCAAGTCATGGAGCGTGTTTGCTTGCCACGTCGCTTTGAGCAGGTGGCGACGCCTTGGGGCGAGGTGTCCGTCAAGGTGGCCACCCTGCCCGACGGCAGCGAGCGCGCGGCGCCCGAGTACGAGGACTGCGCCCGTCTTGCCCGCGAACATGGCGTGCCGCTCCAACGCGTGATGCAGGCGGCTCAGAGTGCGGCGCTTCGATTTGAGTAACACGGCCGGTGGCACGCCGCGCCCAGCCCCATCAAACCCACCCGAAAGGACCACCATGAAATACCTCATCGCTTCCGACATCCATGGCTCGGCATACTGGGCCGAGCGCCTCTGCGCTGCCATCGAATCCGAGCAGCCCGACCGTATTGTGCTGCTAGGCGACCTGCTCTACCACGGCCCGCGCAACGACCTGCCGCGCGACTACGCCCCCAAGCGTGTGATTCCGCTGCTCAACGCCCTAGCCGACCGCATCATTGCGGTGCGCGGCAACTGTGACGCCGAGGTCGACCAGATGGTCCTCGACTTTCCCGTCATGGCCGACTACGCCACGCTGTTTGATGAGGCCGGCCGCGAGCTGTTCCTGACGCACGGCCACGTCTTTGGCGCCGGCATGCACAACAGCGTCGACCACGCGCCCGCGCTGCCCGAGGGTTCCGCGCTCGTCTACGGTCACACGCACATCAAGGTTAACGAGGTAAGCGAGGCGCACCCGGGCCTGTGGCTCTTCAACCCCGGCAGCGTGAGCATCCCCAAGGACGGCACGCACAGCTACGGCATCTACGAGGGCGGCGCGTTCCGCCACGTGATCCTGGAGGAGGACTAACCATGGCGCAGCACATGGCTCAGCAAAATGACGAGGGCTCGCGCGACCTGTCCACGCTGGTCGACGCGTCGGCCGAGCTGCAGCATCTGGTGCAGACCATCTGGCGTCTGCGTCAGCCCGACGGCTGTCCGTGGGACCGCGAGCAGACACACCGCAGCATTGGTAAGAACATGATCGAGGAGGCCTATGAGGCGCTCGACTGCATCGAGGCCGACGACGCGGCACACCTTCGCGAGGAGCTGGGCGACGTGCTCATGCAGGTGGTGCTGCATGCGCAGATTGCGGCGGACGCCGGCGAGTTTACGCTGGCCGACGTGGCGCGCGATATCGACGCCAAGCTCATTCGCCGCCACCCGCACGTGTTTGGCGATGCGGATGCCGACAACCCCGACGAGGTGCTCAAGATTTGGGACGAGGTCAAGCTTGCCGAGAAGGCTGCCAAGGACAAGGCTGTGGCGGCGGGCGAGGCTGCGCCCGAAGGCCTGCTCGACGGCGTGCCCACGCACCTGCCGGCGCTGATGCAAGCTCAGAAGGTGTCGCGCAAGGCGGCGGCCGTGGGCTTTGAGTGGGAGACGGTCCAGGATGTGTGGGACGAGGTCGCCGAGGAGCGTGCCGAGTTTGAGGCCGAGGCGCCCGGCTCGCCCGAGCGCGAGATGGAATTTGGCGACCTGCTCTTTGCCCTAGTCAACGTCGCGCGCAAAGAGGGGATTGACGCCGAGAGCGCCCTGCGCGCGAGCACGGCCAAGTTCCGCCGTCGCTGGGCTGCGATGGAGCAGATGGCGGCCGGTGCTCACGTGGATCTTGCCGAGCTTTCGACCCACGGCCTCAACGACCTGTGGGATGCTGCAAAGGCGGAGGAGTAAGACTGCGGGAACGACGGGCTGACACGCCTCATCGTTCCCGCTAAATTTTTCGAAAATCAAGTGTATCCCTCGGCTAACTTAGGGCATAATGCAAAAAGTGCGACATGGCTAACTTACGGAGACGCACCGACGGTGCACGGTCAGTCGGTCGCCAAGCATTCAACCCGTTTCCAAGTGAGAGGGAGACAACATGAGTGATATTTTGGACGTCTACGGTCGCGAGGTGCTCGACAGCCGCGGCAATCCCACCGTCGAGGTCGAGGTCGTGCTCGAGGACGGCAGCTTTGGCCGCGCAATGGTGCCTTCGGGTGCTTCGACCGGCGCCTTTGAGGCCTGCGAGCTGCGCGATGGCGACAAGGGCCGCTATCTGGGCAAGGGCGTCTCTCAGGCCGTCGAGCACGTCAATAACGAGTGCGCCAACGCCGTCGTGGGCCTCGATGCCTTCGATCAGCGCGCCGTCGATGCCGCGCTGATTGCAGCGGACGGTACCCCCAACAAGACCAAGCTCGGTGCCAACGCCATCCTGGGCGTGTCGCTGGCCGTCGCCCGCGCCGCTGCCGAGTCGGCGGGCCTGTCGCTGTACCAGTACCTGGGCGGCGTCAACGCCCATCTGCTGCCCACGCCCATGATGAACATCCTCAACGGCGGCGTGCATGCCGACAATAACGTCGACTTCCAGGAGTTCATGATCATGCCGGTGGGCGCCCCGAGCTTTGCCGAGGGCCTGCGTTGGTGCGCCGAGGTCTACCACACCCTCAAGGGCGTGCTGCACGAGGCGGGCCTGGGCGGCGGTGTGGGCGACGAGGGCGGCTTTGCGCCCAACCTCAAGACCAATGCCGAGCCGTTCGAGTACATTACCAAGGCCGTCGAGAAGGCTGGCTTTAAGCCCGGCGTCGACTTCATGTACGCCATGGACCCCGCCTCGACCGAGTTCTACAACGCCGAGACCGGCATGTACGAGCTCAAGGGCGAGGGCGTTGAGTACACGAGTGCCCAGATGGTCGATTACTGGGAGAAGCTCGTCGACACCTATCCCATCATCTCCATCGAGGACGGCATGGCCGAGGAAGACTGGGACGGCTGGGTCGAGCTGACCCGTCGCATTGGCAACAAGGTGCAGCTGGTGGGCGACGACCTGTTCGTCACCAACACCGAGCGCCTCAAGAAGGGCATCGAACTGGGCGCCGCCAACGCGATCCTGGTCAAGGTCAACCAGATCGGCACGCTCACCGAATCGCTCGAGGCCATCGAGACCGCCAAGGAGGCCGGCTACGCCTGCATCGTGAGCCATCGCTCCGGCGAGACCGAGGACTCCACCATCGCCGACCTGGTCGTGGGCGTTAACGCCGGCCAGATCAAGTCGGGCGCCCCGTGCCGCAGCGACCGCATCGCCAAGTACAACCAGCTCATCCGTATCGAGGACGAGCTCGAGGGCAGCGCGCGCTACGCCGGCAAGGCAGCGTTCTACAACATCCGCTAAGGTAAGTGGTGCTCGCGGGGGCGGGGGTGACTCGGCCCCCGTTCCACTTTTGATGGCCGCCATTGGGCGCTGGGCCGTGTGGCTCAGCGCCTTTTTTATGTCGAGCGAAGGCCGCCGAAGGCGTTGCGCGCGCTCGTGCTATAACTAGAATACTTAGCGCAAACAAACCTCAACCGCACAAGGCGCACATGGATCAGATTTACGACAACAGGTACTATTCCGCCGGTTCGCGTGAGCCGTCGTCCCGTCGCGCGCGCACGGTTCAGCTTGGCGGGTCCAGCTATGCCGGCGCCGACCGCTCGGCGCAGCGCCCGACAAGTGCCTCGCGTCCCAGTGCTCAAATGAATACCTCGGCAGATCGCCCGGTGCGTCCGTCGCGCTCGGCGCATGCATCGCGCTCCTCGGCTCAGACGCATGACAAGTCGAGCAGGCCCTCAAACCGCCTTTCGGGCTCGGACTTTATGCACTACGCCAACGACAACGCGGTGGTCAAGGCGATCTACGACTTTACCCATGGACCCCAGCGCGGGCTGTTCATCGGTATCGTCGTCGCCCTGGTGCTCGTGAGCCTGTATTTTCCTGTGCGTGACCTGTACGTTGCCAAGCGCTCGAGCGACATTTTGGCCAAGCAGGTCGAGATTCGCCAGCAATATAACGACGAGCTGCAAAAAAGCGTCGACAAGCTGCTCTCGGAGGAGGGTATTAAAGACGCGGCGACTGAGGACTTGGGCCTGGTAATGCCCGGCGAGACCAAGATTGACGTGCTGGGTCTGGACGACGATTCGGATTCGTCGTCGAGCAAAAAGTCCTCAAACGCCAAGAAGGCCAGCGAAGTGGCCAAGGAGATTGAGGAAGTCGGCAAGGACGCGCCGTGGTACATCCAGACGCTCGATATGCTGTTTGGATTTAACGGCGTCGAGGGTCAGACGGTCGTGTCCAACGGCGAGTAGCGCCCGGAGGGGAGCCCGCAATGGCGAATTGCAAACGATATAAGGTGGCGGCGATCGATCTGGGAACGGTGTCGTCGCGACTGGTGTTGGCGCAGGTCGAGGCCGGGGCGATCGTGGAGTCGTCCAAGCATACCGAGATCACCGACCTGGGCGAGGGCGTGGACGCGACGGGCCGCTTTTGCGAGGCGGCTGTGGAGCGCGTGCTCGCCGCGTGTCGCATGTTCGTGGCCGAGGCACGCGACTTTGGGGCAGCGTGCATCTGCACCACGTGCACGAGTGCCGCGCGCGATGCGTCCAATGCTGCGCTACTGCTGGATGGCCTGCGCGAGCTCGGGCTCGAACCGCAGGTGATTCCGGGTGAGGTCGAGGCGCGCCTGACGTTTTTTGGCGTGGCGCACGACTTTGCCGGCGAGCGCATCATCGTCGCCGATTCGGGCGGCGGGTCCACGGAGCTCGCGACGGGCGTGTACGCTCCGGAGCGCGGGGTCTTCGCACTGGAGGGGACGCGCTCGCTGGACATTGGTTGCCGTCGCGTAACGGAGCGCTTCTTCTCGCCCCTGCCGCCTGTGGACGGTGAGCTCGCTGCCGCCGCCGACTGGGCGGGCGAGCAGTTCGCTGCCTATTTTGAGGGCTTGCCCAGCGACTTTGAGCGCGCCGAGCGCCTGGTTGCCGTGGGCGGCACCGTCACCACGCTCGTGGCACTGGTCCACGAGCTGGAGCCGTACGACTCGAGCTTTGTACACCTGTGCGAGCTTTCGATGGAGCAGATTTCTGCCGCTATAGAGCGCATGTCCGCGCTGGACGTGGAGGGCATCGCCGCACTGCCGGGCGTGCAGCCCAAGCGCGCGGGCGTGATTCTTGCCGGCGCCGTGGTTGTCCGCGAGCTCATGCGAGCTGGCGGCTACAACGCGCTCACCGTAAGCGAGAACAGCCTGCTCGCCGGCATGGCCGCCACCATCAACGAAGTCCTCGACGGCAAAGCCCCCACCATCACCTGGACCCCAAACCTCAGCACGCTCTAAAGCGGCACTTAGGGACGTTCCTTTTCTGCCGGCAGTTTGGGGCGGTCCTTGACTCGATATGAGTAGTCTTTTTAGCCCTGTCCCAAATGAGCTGCTTTGTGGCGGCGCGGGGCGGTGGGACGTCTGCGTATTTGCTGCGCAAATACGCACCGGCTTCGGTCGCCTGCCGGCGCCCTCGCCGGCTCGCTGCGGACGCTGCGCGTCCGCTTAACGCTCGCCCCCTTGCGGGTTCGAGTCCCACCGGCATCTTAAAGAAACGGGCCCGCATCCCAACGGGACACGGGCCCGTAAGCGTCATATGGTAGGGGCGGTGGGACTCGAACCCACAATCCTTGCGGCGAGGGATTTTAAGTCCCCTGCGTATGCCAATTCCGCCACGCCCCCGTAAGACTAAAAGTCTAGCACAAGCCGTCCGTTACGCGTTGACGGCCATCGAGTGCTGGCCCGACTTTTCCAGGAACTCTTGGAACTTAGCCTCGTCGCCCTTGTTTTTGTACTGCAGGGCCAGCAGGTATTCCAGTCGGCAAGCCTTGACCTTGTCGTCGCCGGCCTCCTCGAGCATGCGCTCCAGCTCGGGGATGTCGTTGTGGCGCTTGAGAATCATCGTGTCGTACATCAGCTGACATTCGTGTGCGACCGCCTCGGCCTGACCGCCCTCAAAGCCCTTGATCTCGTGCAGCAGCTCTTTAGCCTTTTTACGGTCCTCGCGGCCCACGTAGTAGTTAAATGCCTTGATCACCAGATCGACGCGCTGCATCTTGGGCAGGTTAAGGCCCAGCAGCAGGTCGAACATCTCGTTAGCGCGCTCGTTGTCCTCGCGCAGCAGATAGGAGTTCAGGCGCAGGTAGTCGCGGTTGTAGCGCGGGTACAGCATGCTGGTGAGCTTGCTGTCGAGCAGGCGGTCGAACTCATCCCACTGCTTGGCGGCCATCAACTGCTGCAGGCGCTTGAACGTGGTGCGTTTTTTGACGCTAAAGAACACCGACACGGCGATGCAGATGATAACGACGGCGGTCCAGAGTGTGCGGGAATCGGGCATATTAGGGTCCTTAGTCGCTCATAAAGCGAGCGGTATGACAACACGTACTAGATGTATTATACGCAGCGCGCAAGCAAACTGGCATAAAAGCTCATCGAGGCCGAGCGCCATCGCTCGCTGCGGTACACTTACCTAAAGTAAACCATGAAGGGAGACATTACCTATGAAGAAGATCGTTTTGGCTTGCGGTGCTGGCGCTGCTACTTCCACGCTCGTTGCCCAGAAGGTCGCCACCCTGCTCGACGCCAACGGTTACGCCGACAAGTATGAGATCGTGCAGTGCGCCATCTCCGAGGCCAAGGATTACTGCGACGAGGGCGCTGACCTGCTGATCGCTACCACCGTTGCCCCCGAGGGCCTCACCTGCCCGTACGTGAGCGGCGTGCCCTTCATGACCGGCATGAACCGCGTCGCTGCCGAGAAGGCCGTTCTCGACGTTATGGCTCAGTAGGCGCTGCCTGTATGAATGAGCAGAACGCCAACCCGGTAGAGCTCTTTGGCATGCGCGTCGCCCACGTGGGCATTAACGCCACCGACCCGGCCGATGCCCTGGAGATCGCGGAGCTGTTCTCGACGATGATGGGCCTACCCGTTATCGAGACCCCGGTTTCGTACTTTAACGATTCGCTGATCGAGGTCATGAAGCAGAACGGTCGTGGCACCAAGGGCCACATCGGCTTTGCCGTCAACGACATCGATGCGGCCGAGAAGTGGTTTGCCGAGCGCGGGCTCGAGGTCAACGAGGAGTCGCGCGTGCTGCTGCCCGACGGCGGCACCAAGCTCGTGTACTTTAACCGCGAGTTCGCCGGCTTCGCTGTGCACCTGTGCTGCGAGTAGCGCATAAGCTGCTATAGCTAGCAAAAAGGGATAGGGCCGCATGGCCTTATCCCTTTATTTATGCCAAGGAGCTTTCTACCGCGGCAGGCGAATCGTAAAGCGGCTGCCGACCCCTTCGACCGAGGTCACGCCAATGACACCGCCGTGGCTATCGACGATCCACTTGGCAATGGCAAGCCCCAGACCCGAGCCCTGCGCGCCGGCATCGCGCGCGTTGTCGGCGCGGTAGAACCGTTCGAACGCGTGAGCTGCGGATTCCTGGTTCATGCCGATGCCCTCGTCCTCAACACTTATGTCGATCGTGCCCGCGCCCGCATCCGGCGCTACGCCAAACGAGATGGGCGTGCCCGCGTCCGAATACTTGGCAGCGTTTTGCACGATCACGCGCAGGGCCTGCTTCACGAGTGCCACGTCGACGGACGCATCGCAGCGCGGGTCGCTGACAAGCGCAGCGTCGTACGCCAGTCGATACGTGTGCGCGGCATCGATCATCTGCGATTCCTCGCATACCTCGCCGACCAGCGCGGCCAGGTTGGTATTCGCACGCCGCAGGACCGTGCGTCCGGCGTCGCCGCGCGCCAAAAACAGCAGCTGCTCCACGAGCTCCTGCATATGCTCGCTTTCGGCCTTGAGGGACGCGATGGATTCTTCCAGCACGTCCGGGTCGTCTTTGCCCCAGCGGTCGAGCATGTTTACGTAACCCTGAATCACCGCGATGGGCGTGCGCAGCTCGTGGCTCGCATCGTTGACAAAGCGCATCTGCTGCAGCTTGGCCTCTTGCATCTGGCGCAGTAGGCGGTTGAGTGCAACCTCGATGCTCGCCAGGTCGGCGTCGCCGGTAGTGACGCTCGGCGAGTCGACGCTTGCGCGCTCGATGGCCTGCTCCAGTGTTTCCATCTTGCCGCCGGAGAGCTGCATGCGGCCGAGTTCGTCCACGCGCAGGGCCAGATCGTTGAGCGGCGCCATGGTGCGGCGCACGCGGCGGGCGCCGCCGAGCATGTTGAGCACGCTGATGACCTGCCAACTCACAACGACAAGGTAGAGAGGCCATAGCGCGACGAGGTCCTGCGCGAGGGGGAAAGTCTTGGTGGTACGCGCAAGCTCGACGGTATAGGTGAGCGTTGTCAGGTCCCAGCCGCGCGCGGGCGTCAGCGACATGCTGCGAACGGCGGCGCCGGGGATCCATCCCGCGGTAAACGCGCCATCGGGCAGCGTCTGGTTGTATCCATAGACGAGGATCGCCGCCGCAATAACCAACAGTAACAGATCGAGCCAGATGTGGCTCATCAAGCGGCGCCACATATAGCTCCAGTTGATGGCGCGGGCGATGGAGGTGACGCGCTTGGTCTCGGCGTTACGCGCGGCAGACATAGCCCACCCCGCGCACGGTCTGGATGATGCGGGCGCCGCCGGCGTCCTCGATCTTGGCGCGCAGATGCGCGATGTGCACGTCGACATTGTTGGTATCGCCCACGTATTCGTAGCCCAGCGCCTCGTGCGCAATGCGCTCGCGCGTGAGCACGGTGCCGGCGTGCGCCATAAGCAGGGCGAGGACGTCGAACTCGCGGGCAGTCAGCACGATGGGCGACCCGCCGACCGTGACCTCGCGACGGTCGGGATCGAGCGCGACCGAGCCCACGGTGAGCGCGGCGGGGGAGGGCGCGGCGGCGGTCTGGGCCGAGTCGCCAGCCGGGGACATCGCCGCTGTACCGGCGCCCGCGCCGCCCGCAGCACCCGCTCCAGCAACAACACCGCCAACGCCCGAAGCCGCCCGCACGGCCTCCGAGCGCTTCAGCGCCACGCGGATCCGTGCGAACAGCTCCTCAATCGCAAACGGCTTGGTCAGGTAATCGTCGGCGCCGGCATCGAGCCCGGCCACCTTGTCCATCACGGCATCGCGCGCGGTGACCATAATCACCGGCACATCCTTGTGCTTGCGGACGCGTCGCAGCACCTCCATGCCGTTGAGCTGCGGCAGCAGCACGTCGAGCAGAATCAGATCGTAGTCGCGCTCCAACGCCAGGTCCACGGCGGTACGGCCGTCGGCGGCGTGTTCCACCTGGTAGCCCTCGTGCTCCAGCTCGAGCGTCACAAAGCGGGCGATTTTCTCCTCGTCCTCTACGATCAGGATTAGTGCCATACGTGCCCCCGTCTGCGATTACTTGTCGTCGTTCAGATTCTGCTTGATGCCGTCCGCGGCGTCGGCGGCGTGATTCATGAGGTTGTTGATGCTGTCGGGCACATCGCCGTCACTGTCGATGCGGTAGCGCATGCCAAAGAACAGGCCAAGCAGCATCAGCCAAATCGTAGCGCCCCAGGCAAACAGCGCGACGATGGGAATCAGGATGGGGATGTTGAGGATGATGGCATCGCGGCGCGTGGCGATAAATTTGGTGTCCAGGCTCAGGCGGAAGAGCTTTTTGAGGTACTCCCACACCGTGTCCATCTTCTTGGAGAAGTCGGTCTTCTCGCTCGACTTCTCGTAGGCGGCCTGCGCGGCGACCATCTCGGCCGAGGGCTCGTCGACCGGCTCGGACTCGGTGGCGGCGTGTGCCGATGTGGCCTGCGTTTTGCCCTGCGACTCGAGCCAAATGATGGCGTCCAAGACGTTGCCGTCGGCAGCGTCGAGCGCGGCCTTGGCATCGGTGTAGCTCACGTTGCACTTGGTGCGGATGGTTTCAACTTTTTCGAGGTCGTCCATGACCTGTCCTTTCGTTCGATGGGCGCGACGCCGGGCGATCTGCCCGGGCGCGAGCGTTGCGTTCGGCGGTTTGCGTTGCGCCGCCCCGCCCTTGGTCGAACTCTATAGTGCAGGTTATAGATTAAGCGATTCTTGAGCCAAGATTAATGTTGGATGAGTTTTTGGGTGGCAGTGGGGAAGGGAGAGGTGTTCTTCTGGGTAGCTAGCAGCGAGGTCTAATACTTTTCCGAGAAGTGAACGAGCTAAATTGGACCCCCGAAGCATCGACACTTTAAAGGTGCCGTTTCCTGCGGTTTCAATGCTGAAATCCCACGATTTTGCCGCCGAAAAATGCGGCTGTTTCAGGGGTCCAAAAACAGCCGTTCACTTCTTGGGAAAAGTATTAGACCTCGATAGCGGGGGGGATGGGGTGCCGGTGCAAAACGGCGTCAAGGGTTGGTCGAGCAGGCGGTTTCTCCATTGATGTCCGCACGACATGTGACACTTACCCTGCCGCCCTGCTCTGCCGCGGTGGCATGCATCTGAACAACGACCCTCTAAGGAGTTCGATATCGATGGGCGACAACGCAAAGCATCTCGCAAAGAAGTGCGTTAAGGACGCAGGACCGTGCCTTGCGCTGTGCGTAGCCGGCGCAGCGGTCGCGCTGCTGGCTGTTCTGGGGCCGTTCGACGTGCTCCGAAGTGCCAGCTCTCTGCACATTTGCATGGCCCTTGCCGGTGCCATGATGACCGGCGGTGTGCTCGATCTGATTTTTTGGGTGCTCGACCCGTTTGGATGGAAGAACGAGGGGTAAGCCCTAAGGAACGGAAGGGCTGGAACGGTTTGCTTGGCGATCGTGCAGAATGCGGGCTAGCGACTTACAGGGAAGTGGTGATCCGATGACGGTCTATGTGACGGGCGATATTCACGGCGGCCTCGACATGCAAAAGCTGCGCGATTGGGATTTTGGGGAAAGCCTGACGAGCGACGACTATCTCATCATTGCCGGCGACTTTGGCTTTCCGTGGGATTTCTCCGCCGAGGAATGTGACGACATCGCTTGGCTGGAGTCGCGCCCCTATACCGTGCTGTTCGTCGACGGCAACCACGAACGTTTCGACCACTGGGCAGAGCGCCCCATGGAGTTGTGGCACGGTGGGCTGACGCAGCGTTTGTCGGACACCTCGCCCATACGGCGCCTGACGCGCGGCGAGGTTTTTGAGCTCGACGGCTCAACGGTCTTTACCATGGGCGGCGCCACGAGCGTGGACAAGGAATACCGCATTCCGTATTCCAGCTGGTGGCCGCAGGAACTGCCGGACGAGCGCAACTTTGAGGAGGCACGGACAAAGCTCGACAGCGTGGGCTGGAAGGTCGACTACGTGATCACCCACACCTGCTCTACGCGCATGCTTTCGCCCACGCTTTATCCGGTGCCCGGCTGGAATTGCCCCGCCGTTGATCGGCTTACGGCGTTTTTCGATGAGCTGGAAGATCGCTTGGACTACAGGCGCTGGTATTACGGGCATTTTCATCGAGATGCCAGCCCGGCCGAGCGCCATACCGTGCTCTACGACTGCATCGTTCGCCTGGGCGACGAACTCCAGCCCTGGGATGTTGCGTAGGGGTGGGGTGCCTGATTACTCAGCCGTTACGGTGATGTTCTCCCTGTGCTTGCGGATAACATCCCAGCTAAAATGCTCGACCAGCTGCTCGGCAGAGCGCGGCGTGGTGCCCGGTGCGATGCCTGTTTGTCCGGCGAGCCAGCCCAGCAGCGCTTCGGGCGTGCCAAAGCGGGCGCGGAGTTCGCCCAGGTCCAGATCGCGGTCTCGTTTGGAAAGGCGGCGGCCGTCCGGTGCCATGAGCAGCGGAATATGTGCGTAGTGCGGCGTGGGCAGTCCCAACAGGTGCTGCAGATAGATCTGGCGCGGCGTGGACCCCAGCAGGTCGCATCCGCGCACGACCTCGGTGACGCCCATGGCAGCGTCGTCGACCACCACGGCTAGCTGATAGGCAAACACGCCGTCGCTGCGGCGCACCAAAAAGTCGCCGCACTCGGTGGCGAGTGCTTCGCATTGGGCGCCGTACGTGCGATCCACAAATTCGATCACGTCGTCTGCGAGGTCGTCGACGGTGGGCACGCACAGACGTGTGGCCGGGGCGCGCAGGGCGCTGCGACGGGCCACCTCCTCGGCCGAAAGACTTCGGCAGGCGCCACGGTAGATGGGCGTGCCGTCGCTCGCGTGCGGTGCGCTCGCGGCGTGGAGCTCGGCGCGCGTGCAAAAGCAGGGATAGGTGAGGCCGGCGTATTGCAACTGGCGCAGGGCGTCCTCGTACAAGTCCAGGCGGTCGTGCTGGTAGTAGGGGCCTTCGTCCCACTCCAGCCCCAGCCAGGCCAGGTCGTCAATCAATTGAGTGGCAAGTTCGGGGCGCTTGCAGCGATCGTCCAGGTCCTCAATGCGTAACACGATGCTGCCGCCCTGGCTGCGGGCCGAAAGCCATGCGCACAGGCAGCTGAACACGTTGCCCAGGTGCATGCGGCCCGAGGGCGACGGGGCAAAGCGCCCCACGACGGGGGTGGGGGCGGCCGGCGTCGTTGGCGCGTCGGCGGCGGGTGTTGCTATGTTGCGTGCGTTGATGTCCATGCGGACGAGTATAGCGCGGGGCGCGGTGGGGGAGACGCTGCCGTGGCCTGCAAGTTGCTGAGGCCGCGCGTTGCGCGTGCCGGACCACCGGCTCGGCGCCTTAATCGCCGTCAATCAATCTAGCCCTCAAACGACAGAAACCCCGGCAGCTCTTCGCAACTGCCGGGGTTTCCGCGGAAAAGGGGGACATGATCCTCGAGCGAACGGCAAAGGGGCAAACCATTTTCGCTCAACTGCTTTATGCCCCTCGCTCGCCGGCTTAATCGGCTCACGCCGCGCCCACACAAAGCCGCTACACCTGTGATGGAGCTATGAAGTGGTATCTATTGCCGGAGCGGGCTATGCCAAGGAGTGTCCCAGATTGCCGGCAGATAAGGAACGTCCCCAGGTGCCGGCGGCGGGCGTGACTTTTGTCCCGTTTTGACGCTCCGCTGACCTAGATGTTCGTCACATGAACCCGCAAACGTGGGACAATGACGCTACTGGTACCACAGACAAAGGATGTGCCTATGAACGCCCCCGTTGCCCAGCCCTGTCGGCAGCGCCGCCTGTTTGCGCGGTTCGCTTCCGTCTGCGCGCTCGTCGCGCTTGCGTTGTTGCTGCTGCCTGCCGTCGCGCACGCCGACGGCTACTCCATGAGCCAAACCTATATCGGTGCCACGGTCGAGGCCGATGGCTCGCTGACCGTTGTCGAGGGACGCCAGTTCGATTTCGACGACGACATCAACGGCGTGTATTGGGATATCAATACAGGCTCTAACCAGCAAGGCGGCTCGGTGGTCGTCAATGTGCTGAGCGTCGAGGAAGACGACACTGCGTTTAACAAGGTCGACAGCGCAAACAAAGGCGACGACGGCGTTTACACGGTGGAACAGTCCGACGACGGCGTAAAGATTAAGGTGTTCAGCCCCCACGAGAGCGGCGACAGCGCAATCTACTACGTGAGTTATTCCATGACCGGTGCGGTTATGAACTGGGCCGATACCGCCGAGCTTTACTGGAAATTCGTCGGCGACGGCTGGTCGGCGGACTCCGATGACGTCGAGATGGAAGTGTACTTCGCAAATGCCGCTGCCGGGACGGCTGCCGTCAAGGGCGATAACTTCCGCGCATGGGGCCACGGTCCGCTGACGGGCGACGTGTCGCTCGATGAGGACGAGCCCATGGTCACCTATACCATTCCCTGCGTGCATGAGGGCGAATTCGCCGAGGCACGCATCGCCTTCCCCAGCGACTGGGTGCCGCAGCTTGCCGTCTCGGGCGAAAAGCGCATGTCGACGATTCTGAGCGAAGAGAAGGAATGGGCCGACGAGGCCAACGCTCGCCGTGAGCACGCGCGTGCGGTTGCCGGCGCGATTGCCGTGGTGTGTGTTGTCGTGGCGGTTGCCTATACCGGTGTGATCGTGATGCTTAAGCTGCGCAGGCCCAAGCCCAAGCCGCTCTTCCAGGACGAGTACTTCCGCGATGTGCCCTCGGCCGACCATCCCGCGGTGCTTGCAGCTCTCATGAGCTGGAACGACGTGCCCGATCAGGCATATATCGCCACGCTTATGAAGCTCACCGACGACCGCGTGATCAAGTTGGAAGAAGCGACCGAGACCAAGAAGAAGGGTCTGCTCCGTCGCGAAAAAGAGGAGCAGACGTATCGCATTACAGTGACCGACGAGGCCTGGAAAGCTGCCAAGAAGGACGGCATCGACCGCGATGTGCTCAAGGTCTTCTTCGCCGGCGTTAAGCCCGATAAGGACGGAGTCCGTTCGCGCACGTTTAGCGAGCTGGAGGAGTACGCTAGCGAGCGCACCACATCTGTTGGCGACAAGCTCGAGGACTATCAGAGCACGGTTAAGGGCAAGCTGGAGGCGCGCGAGTTTATCGCATCGGATGGCACTATCGCGATGGTGGCCGGCCTGGTTCTCGGTATCATCATTGTCTTTGGCATTCTGGGCTCTCTGATCTATACCGACTTTGCGGACGCCAACGTCGGTGCCGCTATGATCTCGATCCCCGTCACGATCGTGGGCTTTGTCCTGAGCTGCACCTTCCGCCGTTACACGCCGGAGGGCGCCGAGGTGGCGGCTCGCTGCAAGGCGCTCAAGCATTGGCTCGAGGACTTTACGCGCCTGAAGGAGGCTATCCCCAGCGACCTGATCTTGTGGAACAAACTGCTGGTGATGGGCGTTGCCCTGGGCGTTTCGAAAGAAGTGCTGCGACAGCTGGCCGAGGCCGTGCCTGCGGACCTGCGCAACAGCGACGATTTCTACGACAACTACCCCTGCTACTGGTGGTATTACCATCACTACGGCAACGAGTCTCCGCTCGATTCGTTCAACGATGTGTATCATGAGACCATCCGCGAGCTGGCTTCGAGTTCCGATAGCTCGAGCGGCGGCAGCGGCGGCGGCTTCTCTGGCGGCGGCGGTGGCGGCGTCGGCGGAGGCGGCGGCGGAACGTTCTAGCGAGCGCTTGCTTTGGGGTGGATCTTTCTGGGCGGTTGCCAGGGAAGATTCATCCCATTTTTGTGCATCGAAACGGGTCAAACTTTCCGCTGCGGATCTTCGCGCAAGGGGCAGTGGACAAAAAATGCCAAATATGAGTACTGTTGCTGCGTTGGTCACATATGTTTGCACATAATAATGGGCTCCTAATGAGAGTACTTCTCGTTAGGAGCCCATTTTATTGAACATTTGAGGAGCTACGTCAGCTCGTGCAGCTGGTCGTCATGCCTACAAGCATCAAAAATGCCCCAAGTTGCTGCTACTAAAAAGGTAGCAGTACTCATATTTGATGTTTTTTGACCACGGCTATCTACAAACCCCCTAGGCCACTCATTGGGGACAGACTTAAATGACTAGGTGTGGCTGCCCGGGCTAGGCTGTTAGGTCGAGTTCGTAGAGGAAGCTTTCGCGCGGCATGTCGTGACGACGCTCTTCGCGGTTGGCGCGGTGCGTGGCCGTGCGCTTAAAGCCGTGCAACTCGTAGAACTTCCACGAGCAGTTGGAGTCGGTGTACAGGTGCGCCCTTGTCGCCCCGCGCGAGGACAGGTACGAGACCGCGGCATCGAGCAACACTGAGCCTACACCCAGGCCATGGACGTCGCGATCCACGGCAAGCAGCGTGACCTCGTTGTCGTGGGGCAACGGGCTGCTTTCGAGCAGGCGGTTGTTGGTTCGGATGGTTGCGCGCACAAACGAGAGATACTCGGCGCAGGCATCGGGCTCCAGTTCACGCATCTGCGATAGCAGAGCGCGTTCGGTGTCCATCCAATGTTCCTTGACGGTGGCGCCGGAACTCTGTCCCGCGCGCGCGAGCGCAATGCCACGCGCCTCGCCGTCGATTACGGCAACCTGCGAAAACGTCGATGACGAAAGGCAATAGGCGAGGTCGCACGCGGCCTCAAGGCGGTTGTACTCATCGTTATCCGAATTGTTATGCCAAAGCTGCTGCAGAATCAGCGCGATGGCGTCGAAGTCTTCGGTATCAAACGGTCGGTAGAGAACCCGCGAGACCATGGTGCCTCTTTCTTTTGCGGATGCATATCGAGCACAGTTCTACCACGCTATTGGCATCTAATTATGGTGCCCCTGTGTTCCATGAACTCACCGTGCCCGGTGCCGTGCCCATCCCCTCCGCTCGCAAACTTTTTCTGCACATGCGCTCGTTGCGGGGTGCATCGATGCGCTCGATGCGCTACATTGAATCAGTATTTTCAATGCCGCTGCGCGAGCGCTGCAGATCGACGTATCACCGACTCACAGAGCACGGCGGCGTACCAGACAGGAGGACTGCATGGGATCTGATGTGAAGATCGCACGCGCGTTGATCTCGGTTACCGATAAGACGGGCGTCGTCGATTTCGCACGGACGCTGGTTGACGACTTTGGCGTCGAGATCATCTCTACGGGCGGCACGGCTCGTGCCATCGAGGACGCGGGCGTTCCCGTAACCCCCATCGAGGAGTTCACGGGCTATCCCGAGATGATGGACGGCCGCGTCAAGACGCTGCACCCCAAGGTCCACGGCGCGCTGCTGGCCCGTCGCGATTCCGAGCAGCACATGCAGGAGGCCGCTCAGCACGGCATTAAGCTGATCGACCTGGTCGTCGTCAACCTGTACGAGTTCGAGAAGACCGTCGCCAACCCCGAGGTCACCTTTGCGGATGCCATCGAGCACATCGACATCGGTGGCCCCTCCATGCTGCGCTCTGCCGCCAAGAACGCCGCGAGCGTTACCGTTATCTCCGACCCGGCCGACTATGATGCCGTCCTGGCCGAGATGCGCGAGACCGGTGGCTGCACCACGCTTGCCACCCGTCGCCGCCTGCAGGTGAAGGTCTACCAGACCACCGCCGCCTACGACACAGCTATCTCCCGTTGGCTTGCCGCCCAGGCAAGCGACGTGGCAGACACCTCTGCCAAGCTCGAGATCTCGCTGGAAAAGGTCGACGACCTGCGCTATGGCGAGAACCCGCAGCAGAAGGCCACGGTCTATCGCTTTGCCGAGGGCTGCGAGAACACCGCGAGCTCTCAGTTCCCGCTCGTGGGCTCCGAGCAGATCCAGGGCAAGCCGCTCAGCTACAACAACTATCTGGATGCCGATGCCGCTTGGAACCTAGTCCGCGAGTTCGACGAGCCGGCCTGCGTGATCCTCAAGCATCAGAACCCCTGCGGTTCCGCCGTTGCCGAGGACATCACGGCCGCCTACGACCGCGCTTTTGCCTGCGATCCCAAGAGCGCCTTCGGCGGCATCATCGCCTGCAACCGCGAGGTTCCCTTTGAGCTGGTTGAGCACTTTGCCGATCAGAACAAGCAGTTCGTCGAGGTCATCATCGCCCCGAGCTACACCGATGAGGCGCTCGAGCGCATGGCCAAGCGCCCCAACCTACGCGTGTTGGCTACCGGCGGCGTGGACCACGGTGCCCAGGTGGAGCTGCGCTCCATCGACGGCGGCATGCTGGTGCAGGAAGTCGACCACGTGACCGAGGACCCCGCGACCTTTACGTTCCCCACCGACCGCAAGCCCACCGACGCCGAGATGGCCGAGCTCGAGTTTGCCTGGAAGGTCTGCAAGGGCGTCAAGTCCAACGCCATCTTGGTCTCCAAGGGCAAGGCCGGCATTGGCATGGGCCCCGGCCAGCCCAACCGCGTGGATTCCGCGTTGCTGGCCTGCGAGCGTGCTGAGGACTTCTGCGAGCGCGAGGGCGTGGAGAAGGGCGGCTTTGCCTGTGCAAGCGACGCGTTCTTCCCGTTCCGCGACAATGTCGACGTGCTCGCCGCGCATGGCGTGACCTGCATCATCCAGCCCGGCGGCTCCAAGCGCGATGACGAGAGCATCCAGGCCTGCAACGAGCATGGCATCGCAATGGTCTTCACAGGTGCCAGACATTTTAGGCACTAGGGCTTTCCCAAGCACCCGACCTTACCCCTCAAACCGTCGCTTGCGTACATTTAGTACGCGGCGCTCCTCTTTCGGGGCAATCTCGGGCACTTGGAAAACCCTTAATGGGATGTTGTTCTATCCCATTAAGTTGATCGGTCGCCTGGCCATATCGTCAAAATAATCTCCGCAAAAGACGGTCGCTCCGTTTGGAGGGCCGTCTTTTTGGTATAAGAGGACGGAATGACTAACACGAAAGGTACAACCATGCCCCAGATTGATGATGCCGAGCTGTTTGGCAATGCCGAGGATCAGCGTGCGTACGAGGACTTTTGCGCCAATCAGGAGTCGGTCGAGAAGTTCACGCTCGACAAGCCCGCGCTTGTCTGCCGTTGGCGCATGTCCAACAAAAAGGTGCCCATGCTCAACCGTCACATCCGCGCGCTGTCCGAGCGACTGGTGCAGGGCGAACCGCTTACCCATAACATGCTCAGCTGGGCCAAACAGCACGTTGAGTGGTCGCTTGCCGAGGGCGATTACATCGCACACGACGGTGTGCTCATGCTGGTGATCGACATCAACGGCAACGCCGCCATGACAGTGGGGGAGTACGAGCCGCTCGCCGATACGTCGGCCAAGGCGCTGCGTGCCCGCTCCGCCGAGGCCCGCTCCGAGGCCGACGAAACCGGCGTGGCGCCCGAGCTGCTCGCCGCCGTCAACAACGGCGAGCTCGCCTTTGTGGCGCCGGCGGACGAGTGCCTGTGCGGCACGGCGACGCTCATCGAGCAGCTGGCCCAGACCAAGGGCATCCCGGTCACGCGCGTAGATATTCCCGCGCAGCTTAAGGGCGCGCTGTTCCTGGTGAGCGACGAACACGGCGTGGTCCCCGCTGCCGAGACGGGCGCCGCCGAGGCTGACGCCGCGACGGTCGCCTTCTTCGCCGACGGCTACGAAAAGCTCCGCGCCCGCCGCTCCTAACCTCAAGGCGGGGTGGGCTTACTGAAGCGAGCGAGCACGTTCGATGGCGTAGGCGAGCGACAGCTGCTCCATCTCCGGGGCGCATTTGTAGCTCAGTCCGGTGAGAGCCGTCACCTTATCGAGGCGATATCGAATCGTGTTCGGGTGCTGGCCAGTTTGCTTGGCGGTTCGCTCGATACGTCGGTCGTTCTCGATGAATGCGGCGAGCGTGGATTCCAGCTCGCTGCCATGCTCACTGTCGTGCTCGCGTATCGGCGAGAGAATCGCCTCCGAGAACGATCGCATCTCCGGGGTTTCCGCAAAAGGCATCACGGTTCTCAGGATGCCGAGCTGCGCATAGCGGACGGGACCCTCGGCTCGTTGACAAGATAGGCGCTGTGCGTAAATCGCCTGCGAGATCGCCTGCGCCACCGCCTCGTCTCCAAACAGAACATCGCTGATGCCGAGCCCTTCCGCTCCGCCATCGATACCGCTAGCCTCGATGAGTTCCGTGAGCGCCTGCACGATTCGCTCCACATCGAGCGTCTGCTCCGAGTCGCTTGTCGCTACGAATAGCAGACCTCCGTCATAGGGCGCCAGCATGTTGTGGCATCCGGCGAGGGTCGATTTTGCACAGAGACGTTCGATTTGCAAAAACGTACGCGGGTCGAGGGGCTCTGCAAACGATGCGAACAGGGCGACCGCTTCGTCCAGAAATGACGGGTTGAGGCCTCGGATGCGTCGGCAGATGGACTCGGGCGATACATCTGTCCTCAGGGCATCGATCTCGCGCTGTGCGAAGTCGATGGACGCGAGCTGCTCGATATGCCGTTTGACCTCATAGATGACACTGTCAAAGAACAGTGAGTCGTCGGTCGTGAGAAAGACCGGGTAGTGCCGCGCGTTGGCGTAGCGGATGGCTTGGTCGGGAATCGGGATGTGCAGGACGTTTTTGATGATGAGACCGCTCGTTCCCTTGGCGACGAGGTATTTCACGGCTTCAGTGATGAGGTACGGGTCGTCCTTCGCATAGAGGAAAGTGCTGAGGATGATCTCGTCTGAGCTGAAGTTGACGCGCTGGTATTTGTTCTTGAGGCCGGGCATAAGTTCATAATCGAGGATCCCGACGCCAGAGACGGCATGCGAGATGCCATCGCTGCCGGCGATTAGATGGACCGACCCCTCATATTCCCGTGAGAAGTCCGAGACGGTGTATAGCATCAACATCACCCTGTAAATCACTACAATAAGTATCTGTATAAATAGGATAATCGCACATCCGTATGCCTTTGATACGATAAATAGTTCAAATACCTGCTGATAGAACGAAAAATCAAATCGAGAATCGTTGTAGATTCCAACAAGAAATGATCCTTGGCGGCATCGTTACTAAACCGTACAGTGAAGCAACGTAAAGCTTTCGCTGAGAGGAGCGATGATGGGGCAGATGGTGGTGCTATCGGCCGAGGAAGTTTCCAAGGTGCTGACGATTGAGGATGCAATTGCTGCCGTGGAGGAGGCATATCGCCAGAAGGCAACGGGCAAGGGTGTTGCGTGGCCGATGGTATATGAGCAGTTCGAACCCGGCGTGGCCGATATGGATATCCGCTCGGGCGAGTTGGCGGGAAGCGGCCTCTTCGGTCTCAAGCTTACGGCTTGGTTCTCTCAGAATCCCAAAAAGGGGCTGCCCGAGATCTTTGGCACCACGCTGCTGTGCGACAACGCGACGGGCGAGCCGCTGGCGCTGCTTAATGCCTCCGCCGTCACTGGGCTTCGCACCGGTGCCGCCGCTGCGCTCGGTGCCAAGTGGCTGGCTCGGGCGGATGCGTCCAAACTGCTTGTTGCGGGTGCCGGCCACATGAGCACCTATATGGTGGCGGGCGTGCTCGCCGCCTGCCCCAAAGTGGGCGAAGTCAAGGTGTGGGAGCCGGTTTCCGACGCCGCGCCCGAGGCCCGCGTCGAGCGCATGCGAGACGAGGTCGCCCATATCTTGGGCGCCTGTGAGCATGCTCGCGAGGCATCCACCTATTCCATCGAGGCGACGGCCGACGGCCAAGGCGCCGCGGCAGAGGCCGACATCATCGTGACGATCACGCCGGCGACCAAGCCCATCATCCCCGATGCATGGGTGCGTCCCGGTACGCATATCTCCTGCGTCGGTGCCGACATGCCCGGCAAGCAGGAGCTCGCCTCGGCGCTTGTCGTCCGTGCCGCTGTTTACGTCGACGACCGCGAGCAATCGGTCGCGTCCGGTGAGCTGGAGATTCCGGTTGCCGAGGGTGCCATCACGCCCGAGGACATCAAAGCGGAGCTCGGTGAAGTCATCGCCGGAACGGCTACGGGGCGTTTGGATGACGAACAGGTGACAGTGTTCGATACGTCGGGCATCGCCGTTCAGGACCTTTCGGCATCGAAAATCGCCTACGACCGCGCCGTCGAGGCGGGGCTGGGCACCGTGGTGGAACTGTAAGAAAGTCAAGGAAAGGAAACGACAATGCAGATCAAGGATTTCGCCGTCGAGCAGTGGATGAACGAGTGGGAGACCAAGTGCACCCACAACGTTGCGGAGACGTGCGTCTACTCCCTCACGCTCGACCAGCTGTTCGAGCTTACGAACACCGACAAAAAGGCGTGGCTCGATAGCCTGTGCTCGCGCCGATTCACCTACGGAGACATCGAGGGGCAGCCCGGCTTCCTCGAGGGGGTCGCGCGTCTCTATAAGACGGTCGAGTCCGGGCATATCGTGCCCACGCACGGCGCGACCGGTGCCAACTCCCTGGTTATTTCCACGCTCGTCGAACCGGGCGATCATGTAGTCTCCGTCAAGCCCACCTACCAGCAGCTTTACTCGATTCCCGAGATGTGCGGTGCGAAGGTCGATATCCTTCAGCTCGATCGCAAGAATGGCTACCACGTCGACGTCGACGCGCTCGATGCCTTGGTGACCGACGATACCAAGCTCATCTGCATCAATAACCCGGACAACCCCACGGGCGCCCTGCTCGACACCGATACGCTCAAGGCGATTGTCGAGGTCGCACGCAAACACGACGCGTGGGTGCTCTGCGACGAGGTCTACCGTCTGCTTACTCAGACGGATGAGTACTGCGAGTCCGTGGTCGACCTGTACGACAAGGCCGTCGCCACCGCATCCATGTCCAAGGTCTGGTCGTTCGCCGGCCTGCGTTTGGGCTGGGCGGTCACCAAGAGCCCGGAGCTCCGCCGCGCGCTGCTCTCGCATCGCGACTACAACCTGATTTCCGCCGGCATATTCAGCGAGTCGGTGGCGGAGCTTATTCTGGGCAACGCTTCCGTGATCCTTGAGCGCAGCCGTCGCATCGTCCGTCAGAACCTTGCTGTTCTGGAGAAGTGGGTCGAGAGCGAGCCGCACCTGTCGTTCGTCAAGCCCGAGGCGGGTAGCACCGCGCTCGTGTATTACGACTACGACATTGACTCCAGGACGTTCTGCACCGACATGATTAAGAAGTCCGGCGCACTCGTCACCCCGGGCGATTGCTTCGAGGAGCCCAAGAGCATGCGTATCGGCTATGCATACTCCGATAACACCGACGACCTGCAGAAGGGCCTGGATGCTATCTCCGCGTACATGCGTACGCTCGAGTAGAGGCTCGAGATCGAAGCGATGGGGCCGATCGGTTTAGGACCGGTCGACCCCTATTTTCTCTCAAGGCTACCGAACACTTTTGTCATATTAGGTGCCCACGGGGTCGTATCGCTGCGACGCCGTGGGCATAATGGTGTGGAAGGTGCAAGTTGCGCGAAATGGGAGGACACATGGCGCTGATCTATATCGTTGAGGACGACGAGCCCATTCGTCGCGAGCTTGCCGACATCCTTGCTCGTGCCGGTTTTGAGGTCGAGGCCTGCGAATCGTTCGAGCACGTCTCGCGTGACATCCTGGCCGCTGCACCCGACTTGGTATTGCTCGACCTGACGCTTCCCGTCAAAGACGGCCAGCATATCTGCCATGAAGTCCGCCGCGAATCCGAGGTTCCCATCATCGTCCTCACGTCGCGCACGACCGAGATCGACGAGGTCATGGCCATGACGCTCGGCGCGGACGACTTCGTTCCCAAGCCCTATAGCGCGCGCGTGCTCGTGGCGCGCATCAATGCCTTGCTGCGTCGCACCGCGGCGGCGGGCGAGCGCAGCACGCTCGTCCACAAGGGGCTGGAGCTCGACCTCGCCCGTTCTATGGTCACCAACACGGCGACCGGCGACAGCACCGAGCTCACCAAAAATGAGCTGCGCATTCTTTCGCTGCTTCTGAGCCGCGCGGGCAAGATCGTCTCGCGCTCGGCCATCATGCAGGACCTGTGGGACTCCGATGCCTTCGTGGACGACAACACGCTCACCGTCAACATAAACCGCCTGCGCACGACGCTCGAAAAAATCGGCGTCAAGGGGTATCTGACCACGCATCGCGGCCAAGGCTATTCGGTCTAGGTGCCAGCTATGTCGTTTAGCAAATTCTTCAAAGATGCGCTGCTTCCCGTCGCCGTGTGGACGTGCGGCGTGCTGTTGAGCTGCTTTGTGCTGACGGTCGCCGGGGCACCCGCTTCCATCGTGGTCGTGGCGGTCGGCGTGTCCTTTATCTTTGGCATGCTCGGCATCGTGATCGAGTACGCGCGTCGTCGTCGATTTTTGCACCAGCTGGAGCGCGCGGTCGAGGAGCTCGAGAGCCCTGCGTGGGTGCAGGAGATGGTGCAATGCCCGACTTATGCCGAGGGCGAGCTCGAGTACGAGGTCTTGCGCCGAGTGGGCAAAGCCGCTTGCGACGAAGTTGCCGAAGGCCGGCGCCAGACCGATGACTATCGCGACTATATCGAGAGCTGGGTTCACGAGGCCAAGCTGCCCCTGGCGGCAGCCCATCTGATTCTTGAAAACCTGGACGGCAGCGAAGACGACCTGTCGCGTGTGGATGACCTGGGTCGCGAGCTGGCTCGCGTTGAGCGCTATATCGACCAGGCACTGTACTATGCGCGCTCGGAAGTCGTGGAGCGCGACTACCTGATTCGCCGTTGGGATCTCAAGACCTTGGTGACGGGCGCGATTAAAGCCAACGCGCGCGAACTTATCGCGGCACATGTGGCGCCGGTGTGCGAGAACCTCGACTTTGAGGTCTTTACCGACGAGAAGTGGCTCGAGTTTATTCTAGGCCAGCTTATTCAGAACAGCATCAAATATGCGCGCGAGGACGGCGCAAAGATCGTTTTTTCGGGCGCGTTGCTGGACGAGGGCCTGGCGAGCGAACGCATCGAGCTTACCGTCGCGGACAACGGCTGCGGCGTGAGCGCGGCCGACCTGCCGCGCGTGTTCGAGAAGGGCTTTACCGGCGACAACGGCCGCACCACCAAGCGCACAACGGGCATCGGCCTCTACCTGGTGGCGCGTTTATGCTCCAAGATGGGCATCGACGTCACCGCGGCATCCGACTCCGGAGAAGGCTTTGTCGTAACGTTTTCCTTCTCAACGAACAAGTTCCAATACTTTGAGTAGCCGGGCCGTCTTGCGCTGCGGACGGCTATGTTCCCGAACGTGAACTTAGCTAAGGCAACTGGCGCTATGTTCCCGAACGTGAACATAGCTATGAGGCTCAAATGGATCTCCCAAAACAAAAACGTGCAGCCCAAACAAAACGTGCCGCCCCAAACGGGGCGGCACGCCATCTTTTATCAGCCAACTCGCTGAAGTAAGGCTGCGAAGGCCGCGAGGCCGGGAGGGGTTTCCTAAGGGCACATCCCGCAGCCGCAACGCGGCGAGGACGTGCCCGTGGAAACCCCGCAGGCCCCGCGGCCGGTGGGAGCAACGCTACTTTACGACCAAAATGTCGCAGTCAGTGTTGCGCAGCAGGAACGTCGAAATCGAACCCAGGAGCGCATACTTGATCGAGGACAGGCCGCGGGCGCCGCAGAGCACCAGGTCGGGCTTGACCACGTCGAGCATCTCGTCCTTGAGTGTCTCGCGAATGCGGCCGGCGCGAATCATGACTTCGACCTCGGGAATGTCGGGATTGGCCTTGGCCTCTTCGAGCTGCTTGGCGATGGAGTTCTTAAATGCCTCCTCTAGGCCGTTGACCAGATCGACCGGATAGGAACCGGCGCTCTCGAGTGCCGTGGAATCGATGACGTGGCCGATGATCAGCTTAGCGCCGTTGTTCGCGGCGACTTTGATGGCGCGTGCGAGCACAAAATCCTGCTGTTCAGTACCGTCGAGTGAAACAAATACCTTGGTGTAGCCCTCGTTCATGGTTTCCTCCTTGGTCTATCGCACGGGCGCGGGGCTCGTGCGTCGGGCGGGCGCGGGTGCGTTGACCGCCGGACACTTTATCTTGTTGCAGTTATACCCAAGGATTTCGGTTTAACTGCTCGCAATTCTGTGAACGGGCGAGTTTTTTGGTAAGGGTAGGCGCGGTCGCACCGCCAACGGTTGATAATGGGACATCGCCCGCATCGTCCGCAGAACATCTACCGGCGGGTGTCTAACGAGGGGGTCCCTTTGGATATTATCGAGCTTCTAAAGTCTGCCTTCATGGGCCTGGTCGAGGGCATCACCGAATGGCTGCCCGTTTCGTCGACGGGTCACATGATCTTGGTGGATGAGTTCGTCAAGATGAACGTGAGCGAGACGTTCTGGAACATGTTCCTGGTCGTGATTCAGCTTGGTGCCATTCTGGCCGTCTGCGTGCTGTTTTTCCACGAGCTCAACCCGTTCTCGCCCAGCAAGGGCAAGGAGGGCCGTCGCGACACCTGGGTGCTGTGGGGCAAGATTGTGCTCGGTTGCATTCCCGCCGCGGCGATCGGCCTGCCGCTCAACGACTGGATGGAGGAGCATTTCTACAATGCTCCCGTCGTGGCGCTGGCGCTCATTGTGTACGGCGTGCTGTTTATCGTGATCGAGAACTGGCGCGCAAACAAGCGCGAGGAAATGGCCGTTGCCGGTTCGTTTGGTTCGCGTGCTGTGGTGTCGGGTGGACGTCCCGCCGGTGCGCACTTTGCGGCGCCCGCCACGGCTACCGCTGAGGATGAGGACGATGACGAGAACCTGGACTTTGGCTCCATCGCCACGCTCGAGGACCTCAGCTGGAAGACTGCGCTGGGTATCGGCTGCTTCCAGGTGCTTTCGCTGGTGCCTGGTACGTCTCGCTCCGGTTCTACCATCATCGGCGGCCTGCTGCTGGGCTGCACGCGTTCGGTGGCGTCCAAGTTCACGTTCTTCCTGGCCATCCCTGTCATGTTTGGCGCGAGTGCGCTCAAGCTGGTCAAGTACTTCATCAAGGGCGGCACGTTCGGCACCAACGAGATCGCTATCTTGGGCGTGGGCTGCGTCGTCGCCTTTGTGGTGTCGCTCATCGCCATCAAGTGGCTCATGGGCTTCGTCCGCCGTCACGACTTTAAGTGCTTCGGTGTTTACCGCATCATCCTGGGCATCGTAGTGCTCGCATACTTCTTCGTTCTGGAGCCCATGCTCGGCCTGTAACTTGGTTGACGCTGCGCGGCGGCCAGAGCGACAACTTGTCATTCAAAGAGGGCGGCATGACCAAAAGGTCTATGCCGTCCTCTTTTCATGCCAATTTGTTCGCTCTGGCCGCCGCTCGCTACCGTTGCCATGACATCGGTGGCTCCGTGATTGGCGCAATGGGGTCAGATTTCTTTGCACCAACGTGGTGCAGACTAACCTGACCCCATTGCGCCAAATCCGCTGGGACGGGCCTGACGGTGGCGCACGGAGTCGTGGTGTGATTTGCGTCGGTGTCCGCGCGGCTCGGTATACTGGTACGGCTCAAACTATGGCGCTGCCCGCAGGCGCGCCGTCCGTCAGATGAGGAGTCGCCCATGACCCAGCCCCTGCCCTGGGAAAAGAACGCCGCGGTACCCGTGCCGCCTGCGCCGGAACCCGTGCCACTCGATGCATACACCGCCCCCGCTGCGCCGGAGCCCGAGCTCGTTCCGCTCGACATCTACGACGCCCCGGCTCCGGCGCCCAAACCTGCCAAGCCGCTCGTCGACATCGACAGCCTTAATCCCGCCCAGCGCGAGGCGGTCCTGACCACCGAGGGCCCGCTGCTGGTCCTTGCCGGTGCTGGCTCGGGCAAGACCCGCGTCCTGACCTTCCGCATCGCCCATATGCTCGGCGACCTGGGTGTTAAGCCTTGGCAGGTTCTTGCCATTACGTTTACCAACAAGGCCGCTGCCGAGATGCGCGAGCGTCTGGCGGCACTCATCCCAAGCGGCACCCGTGGCATGTGGGTGTGCACCTTCCATGCCATGTGCGTGCGCATGCTGCGCGAGGACGCCGACCTGCTGGGCTACACCGGCCAGTTCACCATCTACGATGACGATGACTCAAAGCGCATGGTGCGCGACATTATGCAGGCGCTCGGCATCGAGCAAAAGCAGTTCCCCATCAACATGATCCGCAGCAAGATCAGCTCTGCTAAAAACGCCATGATCGGGCCCGAGGACATGCTCAAGTCCGCCGATAGCCCCAACGACAAAAAGGCCGCGCAGGTCTACCTGGAGCTGGAGCGCCGCTTGCGCGCCGCCAATGCGATGGACTTTGACGACCTGCTCGTGCGCGCGCTCGAGCTGCTGCGCACCCGCCCCGAGGTACTCGACAAGTACCAAGAGCGCTTCCGCTACATTAGCGTCGACGAGTATCAGGACACCAACCACGTCCAGTACGAGATCGCCAACCTGCTGGCCGCCAAGTACCAAAACCTCATGGTCGTGGGCGACGACGACCAGTCCATTTATAGCTGGCGTGGCGCCGACATCACCAATATCCTGGACTTTGAGAAGGACTTTAAAAACTGCAAGACCGTCAAGCTGGAGCAGAACTATCGCTCCACGGGTCACATCCTGAGCGCCGCCAATGCCGTTGTTCGCCACAACTCGCAGCGCAAGGACAAGCGCCTGTTTACGGCCGAGGGCGATGGCGAGAAGATCCAGGCTTTCCAGGCAAGCGACGAGCGCGACGAGGGTCGCTGGATTGCCGGCGAGATCGAGAAGCTGCATGCCAAGGGTACGAGCTACGACGATATCGCCGTGTTCTACCGCACCAACGCCCAGTCGCGTATCCTCGAAGATATGTTCCTGCGCGCGGGCGTGCCCTACAAGATCGTCGGCGGCACGCGATTCTTCGACCGCGCCGAGATCCGCGACGTCATGGCCTACCTCAAGATGATCGTGAACCCGGCCGACGAGATGAGCGTCAAGCGCGTCATCAACACGCCGCGCCGCGGCATCGGCTCCACCTCGATCCAAAAGATCGAGCAGCTGGCGCGCGACAACCGCTGCTCATTCTTCCAGGCCTGCGAGATCGCAACAGCCGAGACGGGCATGTTTAGTGCCAAGGTGCGCAACGGCCTGTCGAGCTTTGTGTCGCTGGTGCGCGAGGGCCGTCGCATGGACGGCGAGCTCAAGGATGTCGTCGAGATGATTGTCGATAAGACGGGGCTGCTGCAGGCGTTTCGCGCCGAGGGCACCATGGAGTCCGAGAGCCGCGCCGAGAACATCCAGGAATTCCTGGGCGTCGCCGCCGAATTTGAGGAGACGCACGAGGATATCGAGGGTACGCTCGAGAGTCTAGAAGAGCTGCGCGCGGCCGGTGTTGCCGACGTGCCGTCCATCGCCGAGTCCGAGCCCGTCGTGGTGAGTGCGCCCGCGCCCGAGCCGGGGCCGTCCGCTCCGGCATCCTCGTTTGAGGCACTTGTCGGCGCTCGTGACGCCGCAGGTTCCAATCCGCTCGATAACCTAGCCGCCCCGGCGCTCTCGCCGCAGGATGCCCTGGCCGCCGCCATCGCGGGCAACGCGTATGCCGTGCCAACAGAGCTACCGGCGGGTGCCGTGCATGCCGACGAGATTGAGCGCACCTACGGTCCGCTCACCTGTAAGGCGCTGCCGGCACTCATGGAGTGGCTGGCCCTGCGCTCCGACTTGGATTCCCTGGCCGGCGAGACGCATGCCATTACCATGATGACCATCCACTCCGCCAAGGGTCTGGAGTTCCCGGCGGTGTTCGTGGCCGGCATGGAGGAGGGCATCTTCCCGCACGTGCACGACTTTGGCGGCAGCGATGATCCGGGCAAGCTCGAGGAGGAGCGTCGCCTGGCCTACGTCGCCATCACGCGCGCCCGTAAACGCTTGTTCTTGACCTATGCTGCCACGCGTCGCACCTACGGCTCGACCTCTGCCAACCCGCGTTCGCGCTTCCTCAACGAGATTCCGTTTGAGGATATCGAGTTTAGCGGTATCGGTTCTGCCGGTTTTGAGGGCACGGGCTGGGAGAAGCGCGGCGACCGTCACGGCACCTTTGGCTCGGGCATGGGCTCGGATATGTATGGCGGCAAGGTGTTTGGTTCGCATACGCGCTCGACCGGCGGTTCCGGTTCGCGCGGCGGATCGAGCTTTGACGACTTCTTTGGCGGCAGCAGCTACGGGACCGAGCGCCATCGTGGGGTCTCGCCCGACGCCGGCCGTGTTGCCTCGACCTTTGGCTCGGGCGCGCCGCGAGCTAAAAAGCCGTCGTCCAAGGTGTCGCCGACGGTGGAGCGCAAGGTCGATCGCGCCAGCGCATCGCAGGATTTTACCGCGGGCGATACCGTGAGCCACAAGACCTTTGGCACGGGTACCGTGATCTCGGTCGCTGGAGACATGATCGAGGTTCAATTCGAAAAGACCGGCCAGACCAAAAAGCTCATGAAGGGCTTTGCGCCTATAGTGAAACTGACCTAGGCGGCTTTCCCAGGCACGGCACCTCGGCCTTCAATCGTCGGGCATGACCTCAAGGTCTATGCCCTCCTCTTTCAGGCCGATCTGCCGCACCTGGAAAACCCGTACATCCGGCTAGGCGGGCGCGCCGGGGGCTTTGGTCGCCTGCTCGGACAGTCCTGCTCGCACGGAGAGCACATTAAGTGCTCTCCGGCTCGTGCGGAACTCGCGACCGATGTTGCCCTATACGCCCACCCAGGTCCTCAGGTGACGTTGCTTGCGAACGTCGCTCTGCTCGTTCGCTTTTTGGTCTGGAGAGCCGGGTGGGCTGAGAAATAGATACGAGTAGGGGCTCCCCCGTATTTGAGCGGGGGAGCCCCTTGTTTCGTTTTGGTTGTTGTTGCGACCTAGAGGTGGCTGATGGTCAGTTCCATTTTGCCTTCTAGTTCGATCTGGTCCACGGTGCTCGGGGCCAGCAGGTGGCTGCCCTTGTGAACGGGCTCGCCGCACACGGTGCCCTCGCCGTCGATGACCGACAGGCACATGAAGGGCCAGCGCTGCTCCAAGGTCTTGCTGCCGTTGACGCGCACGCGATCGACGGTGTAGCAGGAGTTAGACTCGAGCTCGGTCACGCCATCGACCTCGGGCGCGGTCACCGTGCCGTCGGTCGGAGCCTGAACATCAAAGTCAATGCAGTCGAGGCTCTGCTCAATGTGCAGCGGACGCAGCTTGCCATCGGTGCCGGGGCGGTCGTAGTCGTACAGGCGATACGTCACGTCGCTCGACTGCTGCGTCTCCAAAATGAGCGTGCCGGTCTTGATGGCGTGCACGGTACCGGAATCAATCTGGAAAAAGTCGCCCTTGTGGATCGGCAACACGTTGAGCATCTCGTTCCAACGGCCCTCCTCGATCATCTGCGCAGCCTCGGTGCGGTCGTGCGCGCGCTGGCCGACGATGATCGTGGCACCGGGCTCGCAGTCCAGTACATACCAGCACTCGGTTTTGCCCAGGCTGCCGTTCTCGTGCTCGGCGGCGTACTCGTCGTTGGGGTGGATCTGGATCGAAAGGTCGTCCTTGGCGTCTAGAATCTTAATGAGCAGCGGGAACTCCTTGCCCTCGCAGTTGCCAAAGAGCTCGCGGTGCTCGGCCCACAGCCATGATAGCGTGTGACCGACGTACGGGCCCTCAGCGATCTGGCAGTCGCCGTTGGGGTGTGCCGAGATGGCCCAGCACTCACCGATGGGACCCTCGGGAATGTCGTAGCCAAACACGGTCTCCAGCTGGCGGCCGCCCCAGATCTTCTCGTGGAAGATCGGCGTGAGTTTAATCAAATCGGACATGTGCATACTCCCATAAGGTTGTGCGGGTGCCGCGTAAGACAGCTCAAAACGAGCACCCACCGGATTACAAAACTAGGCCAGCGTTACGTTGTGCAGCTCAAAGCGGTCGCCTACGTTGTGCGAGACAGAATATTCAAACGCGGTGCCGCTATCCAAGAAGCCAATCTGGTTGAGTTCGAGCAAGGGAGAGCCGGGTTTTGTATCCAGGCGCTCGGCCTCTTCTTCAGTTGCCGCGACAGCGCGAATGGTACGGTGGAAACTCGAGATCTTGAGTCCGCACTGCTCGCGGATGAAGCTGTAGATCGATGCGTACAGGTCTTTTTTCTTAAGACCCGGAATCAGCTCGAGTGGCATATAGGTGTACTCGATAACGATGGGCTGACCATCGACCTCGCGTACGCGCACGATGTGATAGGCAAAGTCGTCTTCGGCCATTCCCAGTTGGGTCGCAACCTCTGCCGGCGGATTGACGATCGAGAAATCGTAGACCACCGAGGTCACCTTCTCCCCGCGATGCTCGTACGAAAAGCCTTGGGCGCGGTCGTTTTTGCCTTGGAAAAACACCTGGCTGGGAAGCCCCGCCGTGTCCTTGACGTAGGTGCCCGATCCGCGCCGGCTAGTAATAAGGCCCTCCTCGGTGATCTGCTCGATCGCGCGCTTGACGGTGATCTTGGAAACGCTATACAGCTCGCAAAACTCTACGACGGTGGGCAGTTTGTCGCCCGGCTTAAGGGAGCCGTCCTCGATGCTTCGACGGATATCTGCAGCTATCGCCTCGTATTTGGGAATCATGCAATCCTCCCTTCATATTTGCGTCGATATAAAGAGAGTATACCTACTTAAAAAGCATCCATATGGCTTTTATGAAAGAAGTTCGATAAAGAAAAATGAAAAAGACGCTTTACACAGAAAATTAGAGCGCTATTGTTACAGACAACAAGCGAGATGCATTGGCGTTTGCTTGTGCTGTTTGGAGACGGATTTGTTTTGGTGGGTCGGATATCCGGAAAACCGGTGCGCGCCCGCGGCCGGATAACCTGCCAAAGCAAACCCGTCTCCAACCGAAAGCTCTAGACACGAAAGCGAGGACTTTGATGGCTCAGTATCAGCTGCCCAGCGACTTCTTCTTTGGCGCCGCTATGTCCGGCCCACAGACTGAGGGTCAGTGGAACCAGGGCGGCAAGCTCGAGAACCTGTGGGACACCTGGTCCATCCAGGATCTGGGTTCGTTCTACAACTGCGTTGGCTCTTATGCCGGCAATGACTTTATGGCCAAGTACCAGGAAGACTTTCGCATTTTGAAGGACTTGGGCCTGAATACCTATCGCACTTCCATCCAGTGGAGCCGTCTGCTCGATGCCGACGGCAACCTCAACGAGGAGGGTGCTGCGTGGTATCACGAGCTGTTCCGCGCCTCTCGCGAGGCCGGCTTGGAGCCGTTTGTCAACTTGTACCACTTTGACATGCCCACCTACCTCTTTAACCGTGGCGGCTGGGAGAGCCGCGAGGTCGTCGAGGCTTACGCGCATTACGCCGACGTCGCCTTCCACGAGTTTGGCCAGGAGATTAAGCACTGGTTCACCTTTAACGAGCCCATCGTCGAGCCCGAACAGCGCTATCAGGAGGGCGTGTGGTTCCCGCAGCTCCACGACTTTAGCCGCGCCCGCACCGTGCAGTATCACATCTCGCTGGCACATGCGCTGGCCGTGGCCAACTACCGTAAGGCCTATGACGAGGGCGCTATTCGCGCCGATGCCAAGATCGGCATGATCAACTGCTTTACCCCGGTCTATACCAAGGAGAACCCCAACGAGGCAGACCTCGAGGCCGTGCGTATGACCAGCGGTATCAACAATCGCTGGTGGCTCGACCTTATTACCAAAGGCGAGCTTCCTGCCGACGTACTCGACAGCCTGGCCGAGGGCGGCGTTAAGCTCCCGTTCCGTGCCGGCGACCAAGAGATTCTCAAGCAGGGTGTTGTCGACTGGCTCGGCTGCAACTACTACCACCCCACGCGTGTTCAGGCGCCGGCGAGCAAGGTCGACCAGTACGGCCTGCCGCACTTTGCCGACGAGTACGTATGGCCCGACGCCGTTATGAACGAGAGCCGTGGCTGGGAGATCTACCCGCAGGGCCTCTACGACTTTGGCATGGACTGCGCTAAAAACTACCCCGACCTTGAGTGGTTCGTTTCCGAGAACGGCATCGGCATCATGGACGAATACAAGAACCGTGACGCCGAAGGAACCATCCAGGATGACTACCGCGTCGACTTTGTACGTCAGCACCTGGAGTGGGTGGCCAAGGCAATTGCCGAGGGCGCCAAGTGCCGCGGATACCATTACTGGGCCGTCATCGATAACTGGTCTTGGGCTAATGCCTTTAAGAACCGTTACGGTTTTGTCGAGGTCGACCTTATGGACGGCTACAAGCGCCGCCTTAAGAAGTCAGCGGCCTGGCTCAAACAGGTCGCCACAACCCACGTGGTTGATTAGCGACCGGGCGAACGCCCAGACCGCGCGCCGCCGCGCGAAACACATGGCACATCTGGTGGCAGAGGGCGACAGGCCACCGTGCGCATAGGAAAAGGCCGGATTTGAAAGTTAGGAGCAATCATGGCCAGTGACAACGGAAAGAGCTTCCTCGACAAGTTTGCCGAGGTCTCTGCGAAGGTGGGAAACCAGGTTCACCTGCGTTCCCTGCGCGATGCCTTCGCGACCATCACGCCGCTCTATATCCTTGCGGGTATCGCGGTTCTTATTAACAACGTCGTGTTCCCCCTGTTCCCGCTCGATGCGGCGGGCCTTGCCAACCTTCAGACGTGGGGTTCGGCGATTACGCTGGGTACCCTCAACGTCTCTGCAATTATCTTGGCCGGATTGATTGGCTACAGCCTCGCTAAGAACAAGCGTTTCGATAACCCGCTCGCTTGCGTGGTCGTCGCTATCTCTGCTTTCGTCATCATGATGCCGCAGCAGATCACCGCCACGCTTGCCGCCACGAGCCCGCTGCTCACCGACAAGATCACCTCCGCCGAGGTCACGGGCGCCCTTTCGACTGCCAACACTGGCACTAATGGTCTGTTCTCGGCCATTATCATCGCCCTGCTCTCCGTCTCGCTCTTCATCAAGATTTCTGGCGTCGAGAAGCTCAAGGTTAAGCTGGGCGAGGGCGTGCCTCCCGCGGTCTCCAACTCCTTCAACGTCATGATCCCGATGCTGCTCAACCTCGCGATTTTCGCTCTTGCCGCAGCCCTGCTCGCCGTGTGCGCCGGCACCGATCTGTGCGCCATCATCTCCACGTGCATCTCCAACCCGCTCAAGAGCATCATGAACGCCGGTCCGTGGGCTGTTATCCTCATCTACACCCTTGCTAACCTGCTGTTCTGCGTCGGTATTCACCAGTCCACCATCTCTGGCGCTACCGTCGAGCCGATCCTGACCATGCTCATCGTCGACAACATGGCTACCTTTGCCGCCGGTGGCACCATCCAGCCCGATCACTACATGAACATGCAGATCGTTAACAGCTTCGCCCTCATCGGCGGCTCGGGCTGCACCCTCATGCTTCTGCTCGACACGCTCCTTTTCTCCAAGAACAAGGCATCCGAGACCGTTTCCAAGATGGCTATCCTGCCTGGCCTGTTCAACATCAACGAGCCGGTTATCTACGGTTACCCCATCGTGTACAACCTGCCGCTCATGATTCCGTTCGTTCTTCTTCCCGACCTGTTCATCGGCATCACCTATGGCCTTACCTGCGCAGGCATCATCAGCCCCTGCATCGCCCAGGTGCCCTGGACTATGCCTCCCGTCATCAATGCCCTGCTCGCTACGGGCTTTGACTGGCGCGCTGGCGTGTGGCAGGCTCTCGAGATTGTCATTGGCATGGCCGTCTACCTGCCCTTTATGAAGATTTCCGAGAAGGCAATCGCCAAGCAGGAGGCTCTCGCCGAGTAGAACGCCTAACGTTCGTCCCTTTCACCGTTGCGGGCACCGGTACGCGGTGCCGGTGCCCGCGGCTCTCTCCCTTGTGTAAAGATGCAGGGGGTGGGCACAATAGCCGCAAGGAATAAAACCAGTCGTCGTCTGCGCGCCGCGCAGTTATAAGGAGGAAACCATGAAGAAGATCATGCTCTGCTGCAATGCCGGTATGTCCACGAGCCTGCTGGTTCAGAAGATGCAGGCCGAGGTTGCAAACCGTGGTCTGGATATTGAGGTCGAGGCTCGTCCCATGAACGAGGCCCACGATCACCTGGGCGAGTGCGACATGTTGCTGCTTGGCCCGCAGATCGGCTACACCAAGGGCGATTTTGAGAAGGAGGCCGCCGGTCGTTTCCCGGTCGAGGTCATCAACATGGTCGACTACGGCCGCATGAACGCTGCCGGCATCATCGACCACTGCGTCAGCGTGATGGGCTAGGTGCTCCGCATGGAGGATATGAACGAACTGCAGATGACCTGCTTTGAGATCATCAGCTACGTCGGTACCGCCAAGAGCATGTACATCAATGCCGTGCAAAAGGCCAAGGAGGGCGATTTTGACGCCGCCGAGGAGCTTATCAAGCAGGGCGACGAGGCCTATAACGGTGGCCACGATGTTCACATGGGGCTTCTGAAGAAGGAGGCCAACGGCGAGCGTAACGGCGAGGCCCCGCTGATTCTGCTGCATGCCGAGGACCAGATGGCCGGCACCGAGACCATGCGCGTCATGGCGACGGAGCTCATCGAGATCCACAAGCAGCTGCAGGCACTCAAGGCCTAGTCGGCGTTATCGCCGCGATGGGCCGTGCGGTCCAACAGACAATACAGTCCCTTTGACGGGCGCCGGGAGTCTCCGCCTCCCGGCGCCCTTATATTTGGCGAAGGCCCTGCGTGACCTTTTGAGCGGTCGTTTGCGTTTTCACAGATAAAACCTGCCAAAACAAACCTGTCCCTTTTTGGTAGGTTTCTGCCTTGGGAGCGGTACCATACAGGCAATGTTTAAACGAGAAAGGCGGGCTCCTATGGAACCTAAGCAGTATTACATCGGCATCGACGTCGGCGGCACTTCGGTTAAGGAGGGCCTGTTCGACGAGGACGGTAACCTGCTGGCCAAGGCCAGCGTGCCCACGCCGCCTATTGTTGACGCCGCGGGCTTTGCCGCGGTGACCGAGGCTATCGACCAGGTGGTCGCCAAGGCCCAGATTCCGCGCGCCTTTGTGGCGGGTATTGGCCTGGCCGTTCCGTGCCCCATCCCGGCATCGGGCGATGCCAAGGTCAAGGCCAACATTGCCATTAACCTGCCCGAGCTGAGAGTCGCCATTCAGGAGCACTGCCCCGACGCGGTCGTTAAGTACGAGAACGATGCCAACGCCGCTGCCATGGGCGAGGCCTGGCTCGGCTCCGCCAAGGGCGTGCAAAACGTGGTAATGGTCACCATCGGTACCGGCGTTGGCGGCGGCGTTATCGTCAACGGCGACGTGGTATCAGGCGTTGTGGGCGCCGGCGGCGAGATTGGCCATATGTGCCTGAACCCCGAAGAGGAGCGCACCTGCGGCTGTGGTGGCCATGGCCATCTGGAGCAGTATTCCAGCGCCACCGGCGTGGTGAGTAACTACCTTGCCGAGTGCAAGAAGGCGGGCGTCGAGCCCATCGAGCTCACTGGCCCTTCCGATTCCAAGGACGTGTTCCAGGCCTGCCGCGAGGGCGACAAGCTCGCGCTGGCCGCGGCCGATACCATGGCCGACTATCTCGGTCGCGCCCTGGCGCTTATTGCCAACGTGGTCGATCCCGAGATGTTCCTCATCGGCGGCGGCGCATCCGCCTCGGCCGATGTCTACCTCGACAAGGTCCGCGAGCACTTTAAGCAGTACGCGCTCTCCGCCTCGCGCGAGACGCCCATTAAGGTCGCTTCGCTCGGCAACGACGCCGGCATCATCGGTGCCGCTTACGTAGCCCTGCGCGCCGCCGGCAAATAGCTGGTGCAAGGGGGCCAGGTTACTTTGCACCAACATGGTGCAAAAGGGACAGTCTTGGCCTCCATGCCTGCCCCAAAATATGCCGTAGCCCTTCCGTCTGCGAAGGCTCGGCATCGGCGTGCTACCATAGCTACGTCCAAGTACACATATCAAGTGGAGGATATCCATGGCAAACGTTCTTGTCTTTGGCCACCAGAACCCCGATAACGACGCCATTATGAGCGCCGTCGTCCTGTCCCAGCTGCTCAACCAGGTTGAGTATGCCGGCAACACCTACGAGGCCTGCGCCCTTGGTCAGCTTCCGGCCGAGTCCGCCAAGCTGCTCGCCGACGCCGGCATCGCCGAGCCCCGCGTGATCGAGTCCGTCGAGGCCGGTCAGCTCGTCGTCCTCACCGACCACAACGAGTCTGCCCAGTCCGTCGCCGGCCTTAAGGACGCCACGGTCTTTGGCGTTGTCGATCATCACCGCATCGGCGACTTCGAGACCGCCGGCCCGCTGCACTACATCTGCCTGCCCTGGGGCTCCAGCTGCACCATCGTCACCAAGCTCGCCGACGTGCTCGGCGTTGAGCTTTCCGACGTCCAGGCCAAGCTGCTGCTCTCGGCCATGATGACCGACACGCTCATGCTCAAGAGCCCCACCACCACCGATGTCGACCGCGCCGTCGCCGCCAAGCTCGGCGAGCAGGTGGGCGTCGACCCGGTCAAGTTTGGCATGGAGGTCTTCCTCACCCGTCCGTCCGGCTCCTTCACCGCAGCCGAGATGGTCGGCAACGACATCAAGATGTTCGAGCCCGCCGGCAAGAAGCTGCTCATCGGCCAGTACGAGACCGTCGACAAGAGCCGTGCGCTCGGTATGATCGACGAGATCCGCGAGGCCATGCGCGCCTACGCCGCCGAGAAGGGTGCCGATGGCATCGTCCTGTGCATCACCGACATCATGGAGGAGGGCTCGCAGGTCCTGCTCGAGGGCGAGACCGAGGCCGCTCAGAAGGGCCTGGGCATTGCCGACGAGCACGACGGCGTCTGGATGCCGGGCGTCCTCTCCCGTAAGAAGCAGGTCGCTGCTCCCATCATGGCCGCCTGCTAGGCTTAGTTGACCGAACGCCACGACCGGATCGCGGACGCCCCGCGCTCCGGTCGTTTTTTGTGCACGACGCTGCGTCGTCTCTTGGGCAGGCGCGCCCGTGCCGTTGAGCAAATAATGTTCAACCTGTGGTTCCGCTTTTCGGCCACGCCTGCGTGCTTGTCGTGCAGGGTAGGCTAGATGCAAGCGTAATACGTTAGAGCGCGGCGCCGCCACTTGGGCGGGCCGTGCTTTTTTAAGACGGGAGCCTTCCCGTGAAAGGAGCCGCCCATGGCAGCAACTGAGCAGCTGTTCAACGTTCGTGAGCGCAAGCGCTTTGAACGTCACGACATTTGGGAGCGCATCGCCGAGAACGGCACGATTTCCGCCGCCGTCATGGTCTTCGCCGCTATCGCCGCCGTCATCTGCGCCAACACCGATGCCTACGAGGCCATCCATCACTTTTTGGAGACCCCGCTGTATGTGGGTCTGGGTAACCTTACGGCCGGACTCACCGTTGAGCTTTTCGTCAACGACTTCCTCATGGCGATTTTCTTTTTGTTGGTGGGCATTGAGCTTAAGTACGAGATGACGGTCGGCGAGCTCAAGAATCCGCGTCAGGCCATGCTTCCCATGTTGGCAGCCGTGGGCGGCGTCGTCGTTCCCGCCTGCATCTACCTGATCTTTAACCATGCCGGCGCCCGCAACGGTTGGGCCATCCCCATGGCAACCGATATTGCCTTTGCGCTGGGCGTGCTGTCGCTTTTGGGCAATCGCGTGCCCAACGGCGTGCGCGTGTTCTTCTCGACGCTCGCCATCGCCGACGATCTGATTTCCATCGCCGCCATCGCCATCTTCTACGGTCAGAGCCCCAATCCGTTTTGGTTGGGCGCCGCCGCGCTTGTGACCTGCGCGCTCGTGTGGCTTAACAAGACGCAGCATTACCGCCTTGCCCCGTATTCGGTACTGGGTCTGCTGTTGTGGTTCTGCATGTTCAAGAGCGGCGTACATGCCACGCTTGCTGGCGTCATCTTGGCCTTTACCATCCCGGCCAAGTGCGGCGTTAAGCTCGATAGCCTCACCGATTGGTTGGGCGAGTGCCTGCCGTTGCTCGACGACCGTTACGATGACGAGGCGCACATCCTGGGCCAGCATGACTTTACCGTCTCGACAACCAAGGTCGAGCGCGTCATGCACCGCGTGACCCCGCCGCTTATCCGCATGGAGCGTCTGATCTCCACGCCGGTCAACTTTGTGATCCTGCCGATCTTTGCGTTCGTAAACGCGCAGGTTCGCTTAGTGGGCGTGGACATGAGCACGCTGCTCACCGACCCGGTGACGCTCGGCGTGTACTTTGGCATGCTGCTGGGCAAGCCGATCGGCATCTTTGGTATGACGTTTGCCCTGGTTAAGCTTAAGGCCTGCGAGCTGCCGCACAATGTCAACTGGCACATGATTGCCGGCGTGGGCATTCTGGGCGGTATCGGCTTTACCATGTCGATTCTCATCAGCGGCCTCGCCTTCCCGACGGCCCAGTTTGAGGTCCTGGCCGCAAAGGCCGCCATTCTTGCCGGTTCGGTCACCGCAGCCGTGCTTGGCATGATCTACATGAGCGTGGTCTGCAAGCACCCCGCGCCCAAAGACGAGTAAGAGCGCGAAAACCGGCTCCAGAACCGATTCGGGCGCGTTCAAAATGCGGATTCGGGCGGTGCTTGCCGCCTGCCAGACACGCCAGTGGTCAAAAAACGCCGTTTGTGAGTACTGTCACAAACGGCGTATCATTTTAGGTGCGGAAAATAATGAACAAAGTTATAAGAACTGTACGTTAATGAGTGACCATCGACTTCCAATTTGGCGCTAGCTGACGGTGATTAGGAAGTTTCAAGTCGAGTTTTGCCGATTTCGACCAAGAATCGCTGCTACTAAAAAGGTAACAGTACTCATATTTGCCCTTTTTTGGCCACAAGCCCTAAAACAAGCCTCGCCAAGGTCGGGAAGCGGGCCAAATCGCCGGCCTCGAGGCTTATTCCACCGTTCCGTAGACGGCGCCCCAGCCGTGGGCGGCCAAGGCGGAGTTGAGCTGGTCGCAAAGCGATTGGCGGTCGTAGTAGCCGGGCGGTAGCAGGTTGACGATTTCCATGAGATCGGGCGCCAGGTCCAAGATTTCGGCCTGTACGATCAGGTCCAGGCGGTCGATGGCATGGCGGTCGTAAAACAGCCCGTCGACCAGGCGCTGCAGGTCGCCGAATTCCTCGGCCCTAAACGATCCGTACTCCATAGTGCCTCCTTGGGCGCCCCACGCCGCCATGCGCGGCGATTCGTAATTCATTGCGATGAACTTAATCTATCACGGCTTCATACCGTTGGGGCGGTGGCGGTCTATACTTAGACGAACTGCAACGTACCGCTTCGCGAAAGGTCGCACCCATGCAGACGATCTACCAGAAGATGGAAACCACCGAACTCGATGCCGCCATCGAGGCGCTCAAAGCCGAGGTCGCCGAGGTCAAGGCCAAGGGCCTGGCGCTCGACATGGCCCGCGGCAAGCCGTCGCCCTCCCAGGTGGACATCTCTCGACCCATGCTCGATATCCTCAATGCCGATGCCGATCTGCACGACGGCAATGTCGACTGCTCCAACTACGGCTGCTTCGAGGGCATTCCCTCGGCTCGCAAGCTGGCAGGGGAGTTTTTGGGTTGCCCCGCCGAGCAGACGCTTGTGCTGGGTTCGTCGAGCCTTTTGATTGAGCATGACATCGCCGGCATGTTCTGGCGCTGTGGCTCGTGCGGCAGCGAGCCCTGGGACGCCTACGAGGCCGCGCACGACGGCAAGAAGGTCAAGTTCCTGTGCCCCGTTCCCGGCTACGATCGCCACTTTGGCATCACCGCCGACTTGGGCATCGAGAACGTCCCCGTCGCGATGACCGACAACGGCCCCGACATGGACGAGGTTGAGCGCCTGGTTGCCGCCGACGATTCCATCAAGGGCATCTGGTGCGTGCCCAAGTATTCCAACCCCACGGGCATCACCTTTAGCGAGGACACCGTGCGCCGCCTGGTCGAGATGCCCACGGCTGCGCCCGATTTCCGCATCTTCTGGGACAACGCTTACTGCGTGCACGACCTGTACGACGAGACCGACGAGCTCGCAAACATCTTTGACCTCGCTCGCACGGCGGGCACCGAGGACCGTGTGGTGGCCTTTGCCTCGACGTCCAAGATCACCTTCCCGGGCGCCGGCATCGGCTTTATTGGTGCGAGCCCCGCGGTTATCGCCGAGTTCTCCAAGCGCCTGAAGGCCGGCCTCATCAGCGCCGACAAGCTCAACCAGCTGCGTCACGTGCGCTTCCTTCCCACCATCGAGGCGGTCAAGGAGCACATGAAAAAGCATGCCGAGTTCCTGCGCCCGCGCTTTGAGGCCGTCGAGCGCAAGCTCACCGAGGGCTTGGGCGACACGGGCTGCGCCACTTGGACGCACCCCCGCGGCGGCTACTTTGTAAGCTTCGATGGTCCCGAGGGCTCGGCCCAAAAGGTCGCCGCGCTTTGCGCCGACCTGGGCGTCAAGCTCACGCCGGCCGGTGCCACCTGGCCCTATGGCAAGGACCCGCGCGACACCAACATCCGCATCGCGCCGAGCTATCCCACGGTCGAGGACCTGGAGGCCGCGCTCGATGTGCTGGTGCTGGCCGTTAAGCTTGTCGCTGCCGAGCTTGCGCGTGCCGAGCGCGCCTAACGCGCGGCTTCCCGTACTATCCGCACTTTCGATACGTAAAGGAGCGTATACATGGATTTGGGTATTTCCACCAACCCCACGCCAGAGCTCTACACCATTATGGTGACCGGTGAGATCGATATCTCTAACGCCGATAGCCTGCGCAATGCCATCGACCTGGCGCTCGAGCAGCCCACTGAGGCCGTTGAGCTCAATTTTGCCCAGGTGAGCTACATCGATTCGACGGGCATTGGCGTGCTCGTGGGCGCCGCGCACCACGCGGCCGACCACGGCAAGCGCTTTAGCTGCACCAATGTGCAGCCCCCGGTGATGCGCGTGGTTCTGCTGTTGGGTGTCGACCAGGAGATTTCGATCACCGCTGCATAATCTTTGCCCCCAAAAGGGCGTGCCGTTTGGCATATGTTTGTGATGCGCTCGGACGTTTTGGCGTCCGGGCGCTATACTTGACCGAATGAATAGACGAGTTCCGGCCGAATGGCGCGGTGCGGGCTCGACTCACATCGAGCCTTGGAGGTATGTGTGTTTGGTATTGGAGAGGGTGAGCTCGCGATCATCGTGGTCTTCGGCTTTTTGCTGTTTGGCCCGGATAAGCTCCCGCAGATGGGCCGCACGATCGGCCGTGCCATCCGTCAGTTCCGCGAGACGCAGGAAAAGATGACGGCCGTTGTTCAGTCCGAGATTATCGATCCGGTGAGCGAGGCTGCTTCGGCTCCGGTCAAGCCCAAGAAGGCTGCTGCGACCGACGACGATTCCGATGCGGACGAGGACGCCGCCGAGACGGTAGCGCCCGCCAAGAAGGAGACCTTTGCCGAGCGTCGCGCTCGTCTTGCTGCCGAGAAGGCCGCGAGCGAGGGTGCTGCTGAGGGCGAAGGTGCTGCTAAGGAGCCTGCGACCGAGGGCGTCGAGCCCGCAGGTGCCGAGTCCGAGGCCACAGCCGCTGTCGAGCCCGAGCCTGTTGCAGACCCCGAGCCCGAGCCGGCAGAGCCCACGACGGCTGACCTCTACGCCCGCCGTCCCCGCAAGCGCAAGGCCGTCGTCGACCAGCTCGCTCGCGAGCTCGAGGCCGAGGACGACGCTGCTGCCGCCGACGCCCCGAAGGGAGGCGATGAGTAATGCCTATCGGACCTGCGCGTATGCCGCTCTTCGATCACCTGGGAGAGCTTCGTCGCCGCCTGACCATCGTGGTCGTGTCGGTGTTTGCCGCCGCTATCGTGCTGTATTTCGCCACACCCGTGGTGCTCGACATCTTGGAAGACCCCATCCGCTCCTTTGTGCCGGACGGTAAGTTCTACATCACCACCACGCTCGGCGGTTTTGGCCTGCGCTTCTCGCTGGCCATCAAGATGGCCGTGGTCATGTGCACGCCCATGATCATCTGGCAGATCCTGGCATTTTTCCTGCCGGCACTGCGCCCCAACGAGCGCAAGTGGGTTGTGCCCACGGTGCTCGCCTCGACGGTGCTGTTCTTCCTGGGTGCCATCTTCTGCTACTTCATCATCATCCCGGCGGGCTTTGAGTGGCTCATCGGCGAGACCTCGGCTGTCGCTACGGCGCTGCCCGATCTGGAGAACTACGTCAACATGGAGCTGCTCTTTATGATCGGCTTTGGTGTGGCGTTTGAGCTGCCGCTCATCATCTTCTACCTGTCCGTTTTCCACATCGTGTCCTATGCGGCCTTCCGCAGCGCCTGGCGCTACGTGTACGTAGGCCTGCTCGTGGGTTCGGCTGTGATTACGCCCGACGGCTCGCCCGTTACGCTGGGTCTCATGTACGGCGCCCTGCTTTCGCTCTACGAGATTTCGCTCGCCATCGCTCGCGTGGTCATTACCGCGCGCGAGGGCAAGGAGGGCTTGTTTGTGAGCCGTCTGGACCTGTTCTCGGACGACGAGGACGACGAGGAGTAAATCGGTATGCACGAGGTTGGCATTGTCAACGGCATACTCGATACAGTGATTCGCGCGGCGCGTGGGGCGGGGGCCTCGCGCGCCGTTTTGGTAACGCTGCGTATCGGGGATATGACCGAGGTCGTGCGCGAGGCGCTCGACTTTGCGTGGGAGACATTTCGCGACGAGGACCCGCTCACGCGAGGCTGCGAGCTTGCCGTGGAGGAGGTCCATCCACAAAGCGAGTGTCTGGACTGCGGCGAGGTTTTCGACCACGATCGCTTCCACTGTCGCTGTCCCCAGTGCGGTGGTGCCCACGTGCGCCTACTGCACGGCCGCGAGCTCGATATCGCAAGTATCGAAATCGAAACCCCCGACGATTAGCCCGCTAGCCATCTGGTGATGGGGTATAAAGGGGCCAAAGTAAGGAGCGCTAAGTATGGCCGAGAAAACGATTGATATTGCATCGCCGATTCTGTCGCGCAACGAGCGCCTGGCAGATCAGCTGCGTCAGCGATTTGAGCAGACGAACACCTACGTGATCAACGTGCTGTCGAGCCCCGGCTCGGGTAAGACCACCACGATTCTGGGCACCAACGAGCGCCTGCGTGACAAAGCCGGCCTGCGCTGTGCCGTCATCGAGGGCGATATCGCCTCGGATGTCGACGCCATCACCATGAAGGAAGCCGGCATGCCCGCCATCCAGATCAACACGGGCGGCCTGTGCCACCTCGAGGGCAACATGATCATGGAGGCCGTCGACGCCTTCGACCAGGCCGTCGGTCTGGAGAACATCGATGTCATCTTTATCGAAAACGTGGGTAACCTGGTCTGCCCGGTCGACTTTGACCTGGGCGAGAACCTGTCCATCATGATCCTCTCGGTGCCCGAGGGCGACGACAAGCCCATCAAGTACCCGGGCATCTTCCAACACGCCGGCGCGCAGCTGCTTAACAAGGTCGACGTGGCTCCGGCTTTCGATTTTGACATGGATAGGTATACTAAGACACTCGATGACCTCAATCCGCAGGCGCCGCGGTTTGCCGTGAGCGCGCGCAAGGGCGAGGGCATGGATGCCTGGTGCGATTGGCTCATCGGGCAGATTGAGCAAGCAAGGGCGTAAGTCGGCCGCCATACGGGCGGGCGTAGCCGCAGAGATACGAGATAGGAGCCTCTTTTGAAGCTCATCATCGCCGAGAAAAACGATGCCGCGCGTCAAATCGCCGAGCGGCTGTCCACGGGTAAGCCCAAAAAGGACAAGGTGTACAACACCGCCATCTACCGTTTTGAGTGGAAGGGCGAGGAGTGCGTGACCATCGGCCTTGCCGGTCACATCCTGGCACCCGATTTTTGCGACAGTGTGCTGTTCGATAAAAAGCTGGGTTGGTATTCGGTCACCGAGGACGGCGAGATGTTGCCGGCCGATATGCCCGATGGCCTGGCCCGCCCACCGTACGACACCAAGCGCAAGCCGTTCCTTGCCGATGGCATTTCCATCAAGGGCTGGAAGCTCGAGAGCTTGCCCTATCTCACCTGGGCGCCCGTCATTAAGCTACCGGCCGAGAAAGAGCTCATTCGTTCGCTCAAGAACCTCGCTAAAAAGTCCGACAGCGTCATCATCGCTACGGACTTCGATCGCGAGGGTGAGCTGATCGGTTCGGACGCCCTCAACAAGGTGCGCGAGGTTGCGCCGGACTTGCCGGTTGCCCGCGCCCAGTATTCTTCGTTTACCAAGGCCGAGATTACTCAGGCCTTCGATAATCTCGTCTCGCTCGACCAGAATCTGGCCGACGCCGGCGAGAGCCGTCAGCACATCGACCTCATTTGGGGCGCGGTACTCACGCGCTACCTGACGCTCGCCAAGTTTGGCGGCTTTGGCAACGTGCGCTCTGCCGGCCGCGTGCAGACGCCGACGCTCGCTCTGGTGGTTGAGCGCGAGCGCGAGCGCATGGCGTTTGTGCCCGAGGACTATTGGCAGATTCGCGGCATGGGTGCCGCGCAGGGCGCCGCCGAGGACGATCGCTTTAAGATCGCGCACAAGACGGCGCGCTTTACCGACAAAGATGCTGCCGAGACGGCGTATGGTCACGTCGACGGTGCCAAGACGGCGACCGTTGCCGCGGTGACCAAGCGCTCGCGTAAGCAGCAGCCGCCCACGCCGTTTGCGACGACATCGCTGCAAGCTGCCGCCGCAGCCGAGGGCATCTCGCCTGCGCGTACGATGCGCATCGCCGAGTCCCTCTACATGGCCGGCCTCATCAGCTACCCGCGTGTCGACAATACCGTGTACCCTGCGACGCTCGATCTGGGCGCCGTGGTGAGCGACCTGGCAAAGATCAACCCGGCGCTGGCGCCCGTGTGCAAAAAGGTACTCGCCGGTCCCATGAAGCCCACGCGCGGCAAGGTCGAGACCACCGACCACCCGCCTATCTATCCCACGGGCGAGGGCGATCCGTCCACGCTCGACGGCGGCCAGCGCAAGCTCTACGACCTCATCGCCCGTCGCTTCCTGGCAACGCTCATGGGGCCCGCGACCATCGAGAACACCAAGCTCGAGCTCGACGTCAACGGCGAGCCGTTCGTGGCCTCGGGCGACGTGCTCGTGACCCCGGGCTTCCGCGAGGCCTACCCGTACGGCCTTAAACGCGACGAGCAGATGCCGCCGCTGGAGCAGGGCGACACGGTCGACGTGTTCGACATGAAGCTCGAGGCCAAGCAGACCGAGCCGCCCGCGCGCTACAGCCAGGGCAAGCTCGTGCAGGAGATGGAAAAGCGCGGCCTGGGTACCAAGTCCACGCGCGCGAGCATCATCGAGCGCCTGTATGCCGTGCGCTACCTCAAAAATGATCCCGTTGAGCCGAGCCAGCTGGGCATCGCCATCATCGACGCGCTGACGCAGTTTGCCCCGCGCATCACGAGCCCCGATATGACCAGCGAACTCGACGGCGACATGACCCGCGTGGAGCGCGGCGAGGACACCGAAGAGCATGTCGTGACGCACTCGCGCGCGCTGCTGGCCGGCGTGCTCGACGAGCTGCTCAAGCACACGCAGGAGCTCGGCGACGCCATCAGCGACGCCGTCACGGCCGATGCGCGCGTGGGCGCCTGCCCCAAGTGCGGCAAGGACCTGGTCATGAAGACGAGCGCCAAGACCCGCGGCAGCTTTATCGGCTGCATGGGCTGGCCCGACTGCGACGTGACCTATCCGGTGCCGAGCGGCGTCAAGGTGAGCCCGCTCGAGGGCGAGGCGGCGGTGTGCCCCGAGTGCGGCGCGCCGCGCATCAAGTGCCAGCCGTTCCGCCAGAAGGCCTTCGAGATTTGCGTGAACCCCACGTGTCCCACCAACTACGAGCCCGACCTTAAGGTGGGCGAGTGCAAAGTGTGTGCCGAGGCCGGACGCCATGGCGACCTGATCGCGCACAAGAGCGAGAAGAGCGGTAAGCGCTTTATCCGCTGCACCAACTACGACGACTGCGGCGTGAGCTATCCGCTGCCGGCGCGCGGCAAGCTCGAGGCGACGGGCGAGACCTGTCCCGAGTGCGGCGCCCCCATCGTGGTGGTCAACACGGCGCGCGGCCCGTGGCGTATTTGCGTCAACATGGATTGCCCGACCAAGGAAAAGAAGCCCGCCCGCGGCCGCAAGACTGCGACCAAGACGAGTACGGCCAAGAAGACTTCGACGGCGAAGAAGACAACGACGGCCAAAAAGACGGCCGCCAAGAAGACAACGGCCAAGAAGGCCGACAAGTAACGACGCAGTCGAAACATTGCCCAAAACAAAAACGAGCGAGGACCTCAAAATCCTCGCTCGTTTTTTGTAGTTAGTCATTGGGGACGTTCTTTAATGACTAGTCGTTTAAGAACGTCCCGAACGACTAGTTCACTTCGACGGGTTTGGCGCCGGGGTAGCGCTCCTCAAAGTCTAGGCGGTACTTATTGTCATTGGTGCCCGCCACGTTGTCGCGCGACAGCGGCGCCACGATCTCATTCTTGTGGTCCGCAGGCTTGGCGTATTTCAGGCTGATCTCCCAGGCATCACAGATTGCGTCAATGCGGTGATCCAAGTCGTCGTACAGGGCGATGATGTCCTTCCAGGAGCTGTAGTTCTTGGAGCTCGTCGGGACGTCCAGGTCCTCGACGATGTCGTAATACTGCTCGATGGTGTCCTCCGTGCGCTCGGCGACGTCGGCGAGATTTTGACGGGTGGTTCGATCCTCTTCCAGATAGTTGCCGTTGAAGTTCTGCGCGCAACCACGGACCTGGCTGTCGAGATCTTCGAGCAGGTCGTAGTATTCGCTCAGTCGGCGGTAGAGGTTCTGCTCGGAGAGCGTTGCTTCGCCGCCATCCTCGTCGTCATCGTCATCATCGTCGTACAGGCTGTTGGGATCGCCGAGAGGCTTTAGGTCATCGTCGTCGACATCGCGGTGCAGCTTGGTTACCTCGGCGGTCGTCTGCGTGGCGGCGTTGTCGAACGGTTTGATCACAAAGAAGACGACCAGGGCGATGATGATCGCCACCAACACAACGATAACGGCGATAAGCGGCCCGGTGCCGCTCTTTTTGGGAGCGGGGGTCTGTGGCGAAGCGGGTGCGTATGCGGGAGCCGGCTGCTGTTGGGGCGAGCCGCTCGCGACGGGTATGCGCTGCGTGGTCTCGACGGCCTCGGTCCTTACGGCGGGGTCGGGGCTATAGGCGAGGGAGTCGTCCGCCTTGGCTTGCGGCGTATCAAGGGAGCCGGTCTGCTCAAAAGCGGGCTGGCTATCGCTCGCGGCTGTTTGCTCAACGGGTGCACCGCACGAGGTGCAGAACTTGGCATCATCTGCAAGAAGCTTGCCGCACGAGGCGCAATACCGAGACATTGCCACTCCTTTCGCCACATTTCAATGCAATACGACGATTATACCCAGCATCCAAAATTCCCCATCATACGTTAAGGTGAAATAGGGGCTGTTTGGCGGTCTCAGAGCTTCAATCAGTCCCTATTTCACCGCAACTTTGGAAAGGCGCCTTTAGCCATTGGGGACGCGCCGAGCACTGGGGTATCATGGCTTGGTTGATATATCTGCATTTACGCGCCTTGTAGGAAGGGGCTGCGCCCATGGCTTTTGAGCCTGCTCAACATAGCTTTATCACGCTCGAGGGCGTCGACGGTGCCGGCAAGTCCACGCAGGCGCGCCTGCTTGCCCGCGCGCTCGAACTCGCTGGCTATCAGGTCGTAACTCTGCGCGAGCCGGGTGGCACTGCCATCAGCGAAAAGATTCGCGCCCTGCTGCTCGACCCCGCCAACACGGCGATGGGCGATACCTGCGAGTTGCTGCTCTACGAGGCGGCGCGCGCCCAGTTGGTGCACGAGGTCATAGCCCCCGCCCTTGCGGCCGGCAAGGTGGTCCTGTGCGATCGCTTCTACGATTCCACGACCTGCTACCAGGCATTTGCCGACGGCCTCGATCGCCAGATGGTGCGCGACGCCAACAACCTGGCCGTCGCGGGAACGCACCCGGCGCTCACACTCGTCTACCACATCACGCCCGAGCAGGCGGCGCTACGCATGGCAGCCCGTGGCGCGGCGGATCGCATGGAGGCCAAGGGCATGGCATTCCAGGAGCGTGTCTACGAGGGGTTTTGCGCAATTGCTGCCGAGGAGCCAAACCGCGTAAAGCTCATCGACGCCACTACGACCGTCGAGAAAGTCTTCGAGAAGACGGTCGAGCAGGTTCGCGCGTACGGTCTCGACATTCCGCGGGAAGCCGTCGCCGCCGCGCTTGCCAAGGAGGCCGAGTAACATGGCCCCCGCTCAGGCAAGCCTGCTGGCCAAGCTCGACACCCAAGAGCGCGTGCGTGACTTTTTGACCAATGCCGTCGCTAGCGGTCGCGCATCGCACGCCTACCTGTTTTTGGGCGCTCCCGGCGCGGGCAAGCTCGACGCCGCGTGGGCGCTCGCCCAAGCCTTCCTGTGCGAGCAGGATGGCTGCGGCTCATGCGATAGCTGCGTGCGCGTCGCCCGCCATACGCACCCCGACGTGCACTATTACACGCCCGAGAGCGCCACGGGTTACCTCATTGCCCAGACCCGCGAGCTGCTCGATGACGTGCCCCTGGCGCCCATCCGCGCCAAGGCAAAGGTCTACATCATCGACCGTGCCGAGCAACTGCGTGCCAACACCGCCAACGCACTGCTCAAAACGCTCGAGGAGCCGCCCGAGGGCGTTATGTTTATCTTGCTGGGCACCTCGGCCGACGTGATGCTGCCCACTATCGTGAGTCGTTGCCAGTGCGTGCCGTTTCGGCTGGTATCGCCCGCCGTCGCCGCGCAGGCCGTGAGCCGCGCCACCGGTCAGGACCCTGCGCGTTGCCGCATGGCGGTCGCCGTGGCGGGAAGCCCCACACGCGGCATCGAGTTTCTTAAGAGCGCCGAGCGCCAGGATGCTCGCCGCCAGATGGTCCGCGCCATCGATTCGCTCATCGCCGCCGACGAGGCCGACGTGCTCAGCCGCGCCAAGTCGCTCATCGTCGCCGTTAAGGCGCCGCTCGCCGAGGTCAAGTCCACGCAGGAAAAGGTACTCGAGCAAAACGCCGACTACCTGTCGCGTGGAGCATTGAAGCAGCTTGAGGACCGCAACAAGCGCGAACTCAACGCGCGCGAGCGTTCGGGTATCATGGAAGCGCTGGCGAGCGCGCGGACGCTCATGCGCGACGTGCTGCTGACACTTCAGGACGAGGCGGCCGACGTGGTGAACGAGGATGTGCGCGACACGATCGGTCGGCTTGCCGCCGCGACCAATGTTGCGGGTGCCACCCAGGCGCTCGAGGCGGTCGCGACCGCCGAGCGCAACATCGCCAGAAACGTTACTCCCCAGCTGGCCATCGAGGTCATGCTGTTCGATATCAGGAAGGCACTGAAATGCCGTTAGTCGTACCCGTTAAGTTTACCTACGCCTCGCGCGACCTGTGGTTCGACCCGCAGGACCTGGATATCCTCGAGGCCGATTATGCCATTTGCTCCACCGAGCGCGGAACCGAGATCGGCTTGGTCACGGCCGATCCCTTCGAGGTGCCGCAAGAAGAGATCGGTCAGCCGCTCAAGCCCGTGCTGCGCGTGGCGAGCGACATCGACCTGCAGCTTGCCGATGACCTGGCCATCCAGGGCGACGAGGCGATGGTCGATTTCCGCCGTCTGGTCAAAGAGCTCGACCTCGAGATGAAGCCGGTCGGCGTCGAGTACCTGTTTGGCGGCGAGAAGGCCGTGTTCTACTTTGCTGCCGAGGAGCGCGTCGATTTTCGTCAGCTCGTCAAGGATCTGTCCTCGACGCTGCACATTCGCGTCGACATGCGCCAGATCGGCGTGCGCGACGAGACTCGCCTGGTGGGCGGCTATGCCCAGTGCGGCCAGGAGCTCTGCTGCACGCGCTTTGGCGGACAGTTTGAGCCCGTCTCGATCCGCATGGCAAAAGAGCAGGACCTGCCGCTCAATTCCTCCAAGATCAGCGGCGTGTGCGGCCGCCTGATGTGCTGCCTGCGCTACGAGTTCGAAGCGTACAAGGACTTTAAGAGCCGTGCGCCCAAAAAGAAGACGCTCATCGATACGCCGCTCGGCAAGGCGCGTATTCAGGAATATGACACGCCGCGTGAGCAGCTGGTGCTGCGCCTGGAGAACGGCAAGGTCTTTAAGGTCAACCTGGCCGATATGACCTGCTCGGAGGGCTGCAAAAAGAAGGCCGCCGAGCAGGGCTGCAACTGCCGCCCCGACTGTGTGACGCGCGACGTGCTCGAGCGCATCGAGTCGCCCGAGATGCGCCTGGCGCTCATGGAGCTCGACCGCGAGAACGGCGTCGACGTGGGCGATGGCCTGTCGAGCGCCGACCGTCTGGCCGGTACGTCGATGCCCAAGCGCCGTCGTCGCGATGCCGATTCCGATGCTCGCGCCGGTCAGGGCCAGGGCGAGGGCCGTGGCCGCGGAAAGGGCCGTGGTAAGGCCGAGGCACCCGAGGCCGAGGAGGCCGCCGGTGGCCGTCGTCGTCGCAAGCGCGCGGGCTCGGGCGATGTCGGCGAGGCTGCAGCTGCAGGCAAGAACTCCTCCCGCGAGCGCGAGACTCAGCAGCCTCAGCAGCAAAACCGCGGCGGTGGCATGAACCCCACGCGCCGTCGCCGCCGTCACCTGTCGAGCGAGGAGCGCGAGGATGCCTTCCGCGCCGCAGCTGCTCGCGAGGCCGGTGCCGCTTCCAAGGGTCCCTCGGGTTCCGATGCGCCTGCCGACAAGGGCGGCAAGTCACGTGGCGAGGATGAGCGCGCGCCGCGTCCGCGCCGTCGCCATTCCTCGGGCGCGCAACAGAAGCCCTCAGTGCCCTCCGTTGCCGATCAGGTCTCGGATGGCGAGGTCAAGGTCACGCGCCGTCGTCCCGGAGATGGCGGGGGAGCGGCTGCCAAGGCTTCGCGTGGCGCCGCTCGCGACGAGCGCGAGTCGCGCGAAGATCGCGGTGGCGAGGGCTCGGCCGACCAGGGTCAAAAGCGCCGTCGCCGTCGCCGTTCCCGCAAGCCGCGCCAGAATGGTGGCGAGGGCTCGACCCCGTCTTCGGCCGCACCACAACCGCCCGCCGGCGAATAACGCCCGCGAGCGGATTTAACCCGCCTTACCCCAATCGCGTCGGGGTACCATAGCGCTGAATCAACAACCCTCCCTGCGGCCGAACGTAGGGAGGGTTGTGTCTTGAAGAGCCATCTGAACAAATTGAGCCGTCTGCAGGGTGCCGGCGCCCTACCGTTTGCGGACGAATTGCTGCCGTTTGCCGAGCGGGCGGCACGCGAGGCACTCGAGGCGTTGTCGCCAACACGATGTGCCGGCTGCGAGCGCGCCGGTGCGCTTATTTGCCAAGACTGCCTGGCCGCGCTCACGCTCATCGACCCACGTCATAGCTGTACCCGATGCGGCGCCCCGTTTGGGGATTTGCTGTGCACTGAGTGTTCGGTCGAGGGCACGTCCTCGGCAATGGCGGAGGCGCTCGACCGCTGCCTGGCGTGCTCCGTCTATGCGCATCCGCTGCCGCGCATCATTAAAGCGTACAAGGACGCGGGCGAGCGACGCCTGGCGCCGTATCTGGCGGAGCTGCTCTACGACACCGCCCTGCATGCCCAGGTCGTAGCGCCCGAACGCTTAGGAGGTGTGCTGTCCGGTGCGGATGCGGTGGTGTTTGTGCCTGCGACGGCGGCAGCGTTTCGGCGGCGTGGCTTTGATCATATGGAGGCCATTGCGCGCCCATTTTGCGAGCTGTCGGGTGTTCCCCTGCTCGATGCCCTCGTCAAGTACGGGCATGGCGACCAGCGCGAACTCGGTCGTGAGGAGCGTCGCGAGCGTGCCCAAGGCATGTACGAGACGGTTGAGGACGTGCACGGCCGCCGCCTACTGCTTATCGATGACGTTATCACCACGGGCGCGACCATGGCAGCAGCCTCGGCGGAGCTCAAGCGTGCCGGCGCTGCGGCAGTCGATGGCCTTGCTATCGCACGTGTTTGGTAGGGGTGGTTTTGTGGCAGTGAAGATAGCGCGTGCGGCCCGTCCCGACCTGCGAAATCTGTACTCGCGATGCGAATGACGCCCCTAACCTTAAACTTTAGCTTGAACTTAGCTATAATGCGCTACGTTCCTACCAGGCTGTGGTTGCGGACGGACGAAATGCCCGTCCTAGTCCAAGACAGACGCGGTCAAAGGGATCCACGTAAGCGACCGCGTGCGCGCGGCGCGATCATGGCGCGTCCTAGATGTAAGCCGCACCGTCCGTTCTACTTTCTTTGGGGCAATACCGCCTCGCGGGCGAGCGGGCCAGTCGTGAAGGTGGCTGCGGCCTCCCGAGCAAACACCCCGGTGCGCAAGTGTGGGGTCAAATACCAGGTCAGCTGGTGGGAACAATCTGATATTCCGCGCGACGCACGGATCGTATACGACACAGAAGGCAGGGTAGTGGACATGGTGAGGGGCAGCTTGATGCACGCGGCTCGGTTAGGTGCTGGGACCGCAGCGGTCATCGCCGTTTTGGGCCTGAGCGGATGCGCGTTCAACCCGCTGTCTACGTTCACGACTCCCACGATCGACCAGATCGAGTACGAGACCGTCACGCCCACGGTGTCGGATGATGCCCTGGTCACTCCCGGTACCCTGACGGTCGCCCTCGATACCTCCGATGCGCCGCAGGCCATGCAGGGCGCTGACGGCGAGCTCACGGGGTATGCAGTCGACGCTGCCCGCGCCCTCGCAAGCCGCATGGGCCTTAAGGTCGCCTTTGTCGATGCGTCCTCGGCAGGTTCCGCGCTCGGCGACAAAAAGGCTGATATCTTTATCGGCGAGATCAACTCTACGGACGGGGACGTTAGCTCGCTCGGCACCTGCCTGTACGATGCCGCTTCCGTGTTCGGTAAAACCAGCGATGGTGGGTCGCTAAGCGTTTCCACCGATACCCTTAACACGTCTACTCTGGGTGTCCAGATGTCCTCGGCCTCGCAGGAGGCGCTTGCTAAGCAGAGCATCACCGCCAACCAAAAGACCTACCCCAACATCAACGAGTGCTTTGAGGCGCTCGAGTCCGGCGAAGTCGACTATGTGATCTGCGACTCCACGGCCGGCGGCTACCTTGCACGCCTGATGAGCGAGATCTCCTATGTCGGTGCGCTCGAGGCGCCCTCGACGCTTGGTGTTGCGGGCCTCTCGTCCAATGACGAACTGTGCCGTGCCGTGAGCGATGCCCTCGACGGTATTACGGCCGACGGCACGCTCGAGGCGGTCCACTGCGTCTGGTACGGCACGATGCCCTACGACCTCACCACTAAGACGGTTTCGGGCGCTAACGTGCAGCCGGGCGACTCTGAGTCCAGTGAGACCACGTCCTCCGGCAGCGAGTCCTCCGATTCCAACAATGAGACCGCATCCTCCGAAGACAAATCGTCCAGCCAGGAAGACACCATCACCGACGACGACATTAACAAGCTTAATAGCTAGTTATTGCTAGGGGTGGCGTCTCCTATGCGCTAGGAGAGACGCCTCTTCACGGTTTCAACACGCACTGCTGGGCTTCCCCAATAGGGGAGCCCGGATTTTTCATCTCTATAAAACCAGCAGGTCAAAGCCAATTTTCGGGACCAAATACAAAGTCGCCGGCTCCCTCCTATAGCGCACTTTGCCACAGAAAAGTGCGAGACTTCGGTATGCGGTATCAAGCAATCGTTATTCGGGTCTTTGGGAATCCGCGTGATTAAATGCACGGCAATGGGTACATAGCCAGTACAGTAAGTCCCCGAGGCAGATTGGAGCCACGTATGGATATCAAGGTTTCTGGACGCAAGACGACGGTAACCGATGCTCTGCGTGCGCATGTGGATGAGAAGATCGGCGAGGCGCTCAAGGTTTTCGATATCGAGCCCATGACGGTCGACGTTGTACTTCGCTATGAGAAGAACCCCTCGAACCCCAACCCGGCAATCGTCGAGGTTACGGTTCGCGCCCGTGGTTCGGTGATTCGCGTTGCCGAGCACGGTGCAGATATGTACGCCGCCATCGACCTCTCCGCCGATAAGGTCACCCGCCAGCTGCGCAAGTTCAAGACCAAGGTCGTGGACAACCGCCAGGGTGGTGCCAGCGCAGCGGATGTTGCACCGGTCGAGCGTGTCGAGGATCTGGCCGACCTGCTGCTGCCCGAGGAGGACGACGACCTGCTCGTCCGCGAGAAGGTCATCGATGTCACCCCGATGACTGAGGAGCAGGCGCTGGTGCAGACCGATCTGCTCGGTCACGACTTCTACGTGTTCGAGAATGCGACGACTGGCCTCATCAATGTGGTGTATCACCGTAAGAATGGTGGATATGGCATCATCAAGCCCCGTATCGAAACACTTGACGAGTAAAATACGTTAACTTGCATGAGTTAACGGTTGGCGGCCATCCCATGCGGGTGGCCGCTTTTTTACGTAAGGAGTCGCTTTGATGGACAAGGCCGCATCCGCCGGTCATTCGGACCGTTGCCGCATCGTCGTCGATACCTGCTGCGACTTTAGCCCCGAGGTCGCCGCGAACCTCGATGTCGATATCTTGGGTTTCCCCTTCATTATCGATGGCGAGGAGCGTACGGACGACATCTGGTCGAGCATCACGCCCAAGGAGTTCTACGACCGCATGCGCGCCGGCGCCCGCGTGTCCACCTCCGCCGTGTCGCTCGGTCGCTATATCGAGTTCTTTACCGAGTGCGCCAAAGAGGGTACGCCCACGGTCTACCTGTGCTTTACCTCGGCGCTGTCGTCGAGCTACAACTCCGCGTGCCAGGCGGCGGACGCCGTGCGTGCCGAGTATCCCAACTTTGAGCTCTACGTGGTCGACAACGCCCTACCCTGTGCGACCGGCGAGCTCCTGGCGCTCGAGGCCGTGCGCCAGCGCTCGGCGGGACTGACTGCTAAGCAGCTGGTCGATTGGGCAAACGAGGCCAAGACCTACGTGCACGGTTACTTTACGCTCGAGAGCTTCGATGCGCTGGCTGCCGGCGGCCGCATTCCGCCCGCGGCGGCGCAGCTCACGGCAAAGCTCGACGTCAAGCCCGAGCTTTCCTACGACCTGGCCGGCTCGCTGTCGCTGATCGGCGTCAACCGCGGCCGCAAGAAGGCGCTCAAGTCCATCCTCAAGTCGTTCCGCGAGAACTACGTGCCCGATCGCACCATGCCCATCGCCATCATGACGGCCGACGCCGAGAAGGACGGCGATTGGCTCGAGGCCGCCATCCGCAAGGAGGAAGGCTGTGCCGACGTCACCATCATCCGCAGCTCCGTGGGCCCCACCATCGGCTCGCACGTGGGCCCCGGCATGGTGGCTTGCGCGTTTTGGGGCAAGAACCGCGCCGACAAGGCGTCACTGTCCGATCGCATCGCGCGTCGCGTGCGCGGCGAGTAGACAGACGATACGCCCACAAGCGCCCTCAAGTCACGGCCCAAACGCTGGCGCCGAGTATTCAACCTGGTAACAACACCCAACCCAAAAGGAAAGGTTTCATGGCAAACAAGCTCTCCGTCGCATTCATCGGCACCGGAATCATGGGTGCCCCCATCGCCGGTCACATCCTGGACGCCGGCTATCCCGTCACGGTCAACAACCGCACCAAGTCCAAGGCCGCCGCACTTGTCGAGCGCGGCGCCGTTTGGGCCGATACGCCGGCCGAGGCCGCGGCAAACGCCGATGTCGTCTTTACCATGGTGGGCTATCCCTCCGAGGTCGAGGAGCTCTACCTGGCGGGCGACGGCCTGCTGTCCTGCACCAAGCCGGGCGCGGTCCTGATCGACCTCACCACGAGCTCGCCCGAGCTCGCGCGCGACATTGCCGAGGCCGCCCAGGTCTCCGGTCGCATGGCGTTTGACTGCCCCGTCACCGGCGGCGAGTCGGGCGCGATCGCCGGCACGCTCACGGCTATCGTGGGTGCCACCGAGAACGACATCGCCCCGGTCCGCGACATCCTGGCCACCTTCGCGGCCAACATCTGCTGCTTCGATGGTGCCGGCAAGGGCCAGGCAGCCAAGCTCGCCAACCAGGTGTCGCTGGGCGCCTGCATGGTCGGCATGGCCGATGCTATGGCATTTGCCGAGCTCAACGGCCTGGATCTGGAGAAGACCCGTCAGATGATCCTGGGTGGTACCGGCAAGTCCGGCGCCATGGAGAGTCTGGCTCCCAAGGCGCTCGACGGCGACTACAAACCCGGCTTTATGGTCGAGCACTTCATTAAGGATCTGCGCCTGGCGCTCGCTTACGCCGACGACCGCGAGCTCGCGCTGCCCGGCGCCGACGTGGCCTTTACGCTCTACGACATGCTCGACGCCATCGGTGGCGCCAAGCTGGGCACCCAGGCCATCACGGTGCTCTACAAGGAGGAGGCCGACGCCATCGCCGCCGGTCTGGACTGGTCGCAGTATCGCCCCGAGGAGCACGGCGCTCACGAGGATGGCTGCAGTTGCGGTGAGCACGGCGACGACCATGAGTGCGGTTGTGGCCACCACCATGGTGAGGACCACGAGTGCTGCGGCGGCCACGGTCACGATGACGGCCACGAGTGCTGCTGTGGCCATCATCACGAGGAGTAGCGCCCATGAGCTGGACGTTCGTGGTACTCGCGCTGGTGCTCTTTCTCTTTGCGATCTACATTGGCTTCTTGTGCGGCCAGTGGGCCTGCGAAAAGCGCGTGATCACCAAGCGCGACTACTGGATCGCCAACTTTGCGGGTGCGGTGGCAGTCGTTCTGCTGACCTGGGTGTTCTCGCTGTTCCCGCTGGTGCAGTTTGCGCCGATCGGCTGGCTCGGCGGTTTTATCGCCGGCCTTAAGATGAGCTTTGGCGAGTCCGTTGGCCCGTGGCGCAAGCATGACGAGGTCTTTAACGTCAACAAGGCCCATCGCGCCGCCGCAGATGCGGGCGACGCCGAGGAGCGCCGCCGCGCGCGTCGCAACGGCGCTGCCGACCGACAGCTCATCTCGGTCACCGATGACAGCAAGGGTGCTGGCAAGCACACCAAGAAATAAGAAGAGGTAACTATGGCAGAAAACAAAGACGAACAGCTTACCGACGAGGAGCTGGCACAGCTTCAGCTGGCAGAGGAGAACGAGAATGCCGTCGACCGTCTGGTCCAGGAGCTCGGCTGCCCCACGCGCCGCATCCGCCAGTTTGCCGCCCGCGTGCTGCATCTGCTGGCCGAGCGCGATCCTCAGCGCGTCGTGCCCTGCGTGCCCGCGCTGATCGAGGCGCTCGACCGCCCCGAGGCTCAGACCCGCTGGGAGGCTCTCGATGCCCTGGCGGCGCTCGCCACCACCTGCCCCGAGCAGCTGGGCGATGCCTTCGAGGGCGCCGAGACCGCGCTGTTCGACGAGATTTCCTCCACGCTGCGCTACGCCGCCTTCCACCTGCTGTGCGTGTGGGGAGCTACGGGCGTCGAGCGTTCGCGCGAGGCTTGGCCGATCCTGGACGAGGCCATCCAGTGCTACCACGGCGACCTTGAGTATCGCGATATGCTCGGTTGCCTGTACGAGTTTGGCCAGGGCGAGATCGATGCCGAGGTCGCTGAGAAGCTCGCGCTGCGCCTTAAGTTCGACGCCGAGAACGGCAAGGGCAGCTATCTCAAGGCCCGTTCGAGCGAGATTTGCGAAATGCTTGTTAAACGTTTTGGCCTGGATCTCTCCAAAAAGAAGAAGCGTGCTAGCGTTAAAAAATCTGAGGCCGCCGAAGACGAGGAGTAACAGATTATGGCGCACGATGTAGTCCTGATTCCCGGGGACGGTATCGGTCCCGAGATTACGCAGGCCATGCGCCGCGTGGTCGAGGCCACCGGTGTCCAGATCAACTGGAATGTCCAGGAGGCCGGTGCCGGCGTCATGGACGAGTTTGGCACGCCGCTGCCCCAACATGTGCTCGATGCGGTCGCCGAGACCAAGGTTGCCATCAAGGGCCCCATCACCACACCGGTCGGCACGGGCTTCCGCAGCGTCAACGTGGCCCTGCGCAAGCATTTCGACCTGTACGCCTGCGTGCGTCCTTGCCTGTCGCAGCCGGGCGACGGCTCGCGTTTCCGCGATGTCGACCTGGTTATCGTGCGCGAGAACACCGAGGACCTCTACGCCGGCATTGAGTTCGATGAGGGCGCTGCCGAGGTCGAGGAGCTCTCGCAGCTCGTCGAGCGTTCGGGCCAAAAGACCTTCGCCGCCGATTCCGCAATCTCGATCAAGCCGATCTCTATCGCCAAGAGCCGCCGCATTGTGGAGTATGCCTTTGAGTATGCCCGCCGCTGCGGCCGCAAAAAGGTGACGGCCGTGCACAAGGCCAACATCATGAAGGCGACCGACGGCCTGTTCCTGCGCGTGGCGCGCGAGGTGGCCGCTAACTATCCCGATATCGAGTTCAACGACAAGATCGTCGACGCTACCTGCATGGGTCTGGTTCAGAACCCCAATGACTTCGATGTCCTGGTGCTGCCCAACCTGTACGGCGATATCGTCAGCGACTTGTGCGCCGGCCTGGTTGGTGGCTTGGGCATGGCCCCGGGTTCCAACATCGGTGCCGACTGCGCCATCTTTGAGGCAACGCACGGCTCCGCGCCCGATATCGCGGGCCAGGATATCGCTAACCCCACGGCCGAGATTCTGTCTGCGGCTATGATGCTCGATCATCTGGGCGAGAACGATGCGGCCAATCGTATCCGCGCCGCCGTGTCCGCCACGCTCGACGAGGGTAAGCAGGTTACCGGCGACGTACGTCGTGCCCAGACCGGTTCCGTCGAGGGTGCGGTGGGTACGCAGGCCTTTGCCGATGCCGTTATTGAGCACCTGGCCTAAGACATACAGGCTGCAAACGCCTAAATAGTACTTAAGTGTTTGCGTATAACCTAAGAATCAATACGCCCGGCGTCTCGTCGGGCGTATTCTATGAGGGACTGTGTTCCCAATAAGGAGTAGCTGACTATGGGTCTGATTCAAAAGAAGGACGAGAAGGACGAGATCGACGGCATCCAGATCATCGAGCGCGGCGAAGGCCCCGACGGTGATGAGGACGAGAAGATCGACCTGGTCGCCGGCACGTCTGCCGAGCATATTGCCGCCGGCACGACCGCCGAGGAGGAGGACGCTCGACTGGAGGCAAAGATTGCCGCGGACGCCGCCGACGAGAACCTCATGCCCGAGGAGCAGGACGAGGATGACGACTCCGATGCGGACGACCATGCATCCAAGCACAAGAAGACGATGATCGCCGCCTTCGTGGTTGCAGTCGTGATCGCTGCGGTGGTCGGCTTCTTTATTGGCAATGGCGGCTTTGGCGGCAAGGGTGTCGGCTCGGCGACCCTGACCGAGGACCAGCTCGATTCGACCGTGGCAAGCTATAGCTACAACGGCAAGAAGAGCGATATCACCGCGCGCGAGGCCATCGAGAGCCAGTACAGCCTCGACACTGTCAAGGATAGCGATGGCAACTACACCGCTCCGTCCGCCGACGTTATCCTGTCCTACGTGCGCAACCAGATTCTGCTGGACGCTGCCGAGGACGAGGGCATTACCGTTTCTTCCAAGGAAATGAAGCAGTACGCCGAGGATTCCATCGGCACCTCCGACTACAAGACCATGGCCACGCAGTACGGCGTGTCCAAGGACCAGGCCAAGCAGATCGTCCGCCAGTCTGCGACGCTGCAGAAGCTCTACAAGAAGAAGGTGGGCGATAGCTCCGCAAGCATGCCGACCGCCCCGACCGAGCCTGCTGACGGCAACGAGGAGACCGCGAGCAAGGATTACGCCGACTACATCATCAACCTTGCCGGCGATGAGTGGGATAGCTCAAAGGGCACCTGGAAGGACGCCGACAGCACCTATGCTAAGGCGTTCGCCGACGATGCCTTTACGGCCGATAGCGCCACCTACAAGCAGGCCATGACCGCCTACTACACTGCTTATCAGCAGTATTCCTCGCAGGCTTCGAGCGCCAGCTCCAAGTGGACCGAGTATGCGAACGGCCTCTACGCCAAGGCCAACATCAGCATCTACGGCCTGTTTGCGTAAGGTTTGCCTGCACTACTGCGCGCTAACCGATCACCTGATTAAGCCCGCTAGAACGGACAACGTTCTAGCGGGCTTTTTTTGTTACCGAAACCACTGGGGTAGGCCTCGCGCCCGCACAAGCGCTCCATCGGGTTCCCCTAATTCATCTGGGAAAACAACTGCAAACGATTGCAAGTAACCGGTGAACGGTCGAAAACTACCGTTCACCGATAATCTCAAAACTGGTTCTAACTGGTATTAAGTCAAAAAGACCAATTCACATATCTTCACAATGACCTGCATTTTTTCTACACGCTATTTTTAGCCGCCCTGCGTTGTTTAGACACCGGGAAAGATCCGTTCTTTTGCCAAAGCGTTTCGAAACGGTTTCAAAACCGCAGGTAGAAGTATTAACGAGCGGTAAACGGTCGATTTATCACCGTGAGCGGTGCAAAAACGTTTTACCGTATGAATCAACGAAAGCGACCTCTTCTGGGGTGATATAGTGACAACAACACGTCACGTGGTTACTACCAGTTTAGAAACCACTGGTCTTCAAAGAACGCTTTCTAAGAAGCTTTAAGGGCGAGCGCCCGCTGGCTTCCGAAAATCATCGGACTCAGATCGTACACACCTTCGGAAGGGAAATTTGAATGGTTGGCTTTATTCTTACCGGTCATGGACAGTTCGCACCCGGCCTTGCAAGCGCTATCGCTATGGTTGCCGGCGACCAGCCTGCTTTTACCGTCGTTCCTTTTGAGGGCGACCAGGCCGCATCCTACGGTGAGGATCTCCGCGCCGCTATTACCGCCATGCGCGAGGAGTGCGATGGCGTGCTCGTCTTTACCGACTTGCTCGGTGGTACCCCGTTCAACCAGTCGATGATGATTGCCCAGGATGTCGACAACGTCGAGGTTCTGACTGGCACCAACCTTCCCATGGTTATTGAGCTTCTGTTCCTCCGCGGCAATGCCACGCTCGCCGAGCTTGGCGAGCAGGCCGTGACCGTTGGCCAGACGGGCATCACCGCCCAGACGGTCGCATCCGTTGCCGGCTCCGAGGAAGAGGATATCTTCGGCGACGAGGACGGCATCTAATGGCCGATTTCGGAGCCAACGTCCTGAGCTCCTCGGTCGCCCTTTTAGGCCTGCTTGTCATCATGGGCTTGATTTACACCATCTGGTCGCAAATCAACATGAAGAAGAAGCAGAAGTACTTCAAGGAGCTGCACACCGAGCTCAAGCCGGGTCAGGAGGTTCTTTTCGCCGGCGGTATCTACGGAACCGTCAAAGGCATCGAAGGCGAGAAGGTCCAGATCAAAGTCCGATCCGGAGCCGTCGTAGATGTTTCGCGTTACGCGATTCAGGAGATCAAGTAACTGTCGTCAGCAAATAACGAAAGGAAGCTGATCAACATGGCAGAACCCAACATTCTTCTTACCCGCATCGATAACCGACTGGTTCATGGTCAGGTTGCCACCCAGTGGAACTCCACTCTGGGCTCCAACCTCATCCTCGTCGCCAACGACGACGTGGCGACCAACACCATGCGCCAGAACCTCATGAAGATGGCCGCTCCCGCCGGCGTCGCTACGCGTTTCTTCTCTCTGCAGAAGACCATCGACGTCATTGGCAAGGCGAGCCCGCGCCAGAAGATCTTCATCGTGGCCGAAACACCGGAAGACGTGCTTACGCTCGTCAAGGGCGGTGTGCCTATAAAGAAGGTAAACATCGGCAACATGCACATGTCGGAAGGAAAGCGCCAAGTCGCCACCTCCGTCGCAGTTAACGACGAGGATGTCGCTGCGTTTAAAGAGCTGCAGGAATTGGGGGTGGAGTTGGAGATCAGGCGCGTTCCGAGCACGCCTGTTGAGGACACGAGCAAGCTCTTCTCGTAATCCTCGTGATCCACGTTGTCAGGAATGAAAACCTGACATTCTGTACGTGAAATCCAAAGTGCGTACATACATTTTGAAAGGAGGAGCAAGATGGAATACTCGATCATCCAGGTCGCTCTGGTCTTCATCGTCACGTTCGTCGCGGCAATCGACCAGTTCAACTTCCTCGAGTCTCTCTATCAGCCCATCGTCACCGGCGCCGTCATCGGTCTTATCCTTGGCGACCTCAACACCGGTCTTCTCGTGGGTGGTACCTATCAGCTCATGACGATCGGCAACATGCCGATCGGAGGCGCTCAGCCGCCTAACGCCGTCATCGGCGGCATCATGGCAGCCATTCTCGCTATCGCTACGGGCCTCGAGCCCAACGCGGCAGTCGGCCTTGCCATTCCGTTCGCTCTGCTTGGTCAGCTCGGCGTTACCCTGGTCTTCACGCTTATGTCGCCGCTCATGTCCTCCGCGGACAACATGGCCCACAACGCTGACACCAAGGGCATCGAGCGTCTGAACTACTTCGCCATGGCTCTGCTCGGCCTGATCTTCGCTGTCGTCGTCACCCTGTTCTTCATCGCTGGCGCCACCATCGGTCAGACCATCGCTTCCGCCATCCCGACTTGGCTGCAGACCGGTCTCTCCGCTGCAGGCGGCATGATGCGCTTCGTCGGCTTCGCCGTCCTGCTCAAGGTTATGATGAACCGCGATATGTGGGGCTTCTTCCTCATGGGCTTTGGCCTCGCGCTCATCACCGTTGCCAACGATTCTCTGGCAACCCCTGCTCTGCTCATCCTCGCTCTCATCGGCTTCGGCATCGCTTTCTGGGACTTCCAGCAGCAGACCGAGCTGAAGGGTGCAGCTGTTTCTGACGGAGGTGACTTCGAAGATGGCATCTAATGAGTATGTGATCCCGGAGCACTACGAGGATCTCACTCCTGCTCCGCAGCTCGACCAGAAGACCCTCAACAAGATGGCTTGGCGCTCCTGCTTCCTGCAGGCATCGTTCAACTACGAGCGTATGCAGGCCGCTGGCTGGCTCTACTCCATCATCCCCGGTCTGGAGAAGATCCACACCAACAAGAACGACCTCGCGGCTTCCATGAGCCACAACCTGGAGTTCTTCAACACTCACCCGTTCCTCGTCACCTTCGTTATGGGCATCGTGCTTTCGCTCGAGCAGAACAAGGTTGACATCCCCACGATCCGCGCCGTCCGCGTCGCCGCAATGGGCCCGCTCGGTGGTATCGGTGACGCCCTGTTCTGGTTGACGCTCGTGCCTATCACGGCCGGCATCACCTCCAACATGGCCATCAACGGCAACGCCGCTGCGCCGATCATCTTCCTGGTGATCTTCAACGCCGTCCAGTTCGCCCTGCGCTTCTGGCTCATGAACTGGTCCTACAAGCTTGGCACCAGCGCTATTGACGCTCTGACCGCCAACATGCAGGCCTTCACCCGCGCCGCTTCCATCATGGGCGTCTTCGTCGTCGGTTGCCTGGTCGTCACCATGGGTGGCACCCAGATCAACCTCCAGATCCCCAACGGCACCACCCGTGGCCTGTCCGCCACTACCGTGATCGTCTCCGAGAAGGAGGCCGAGAACTTCACCGGTATGGAGGGCATCGATACCGAGACCGCCGAGGCCGGTACCATCGCCATGACCGATGAGGACGGCAACGCCCTCACCGCTTCCGATGCTGACGGCAACGCTGTCGAGTGCGGCGTCACCGATCTGGGCAACGGCATGGAGTCCGTCACCTACGGCACCGTTACCGAGGATCCGGTCAACTTCTCTGTTGCCGACACCCTCAACACCATCGTCCCGAAGCTCGTCCCGCTTATGCTTACGCTGCTGCTTTACTACATGTTCGCTAAGCACAGCTGGACCCCGACCAAGGGCATTCTCCTGCTCTTTGTCCTGGGCATCCTGGGCGCTGGCCCGCTTGGTCTCTGGCCGAGCATCTGGTAAGGCTCTAGCTTGAGGGGTGTGTCCCTACGCGGCTCACACCCCGACCCCTTAAGCCATGTGTATGTTAAAAGCCGCGTGCTCGAAAGAGCGCGCGGCTTTTGTTTTCTTGATGATTCGGGTGTAGCAGTCAGATAATGCTAAACACCCTAGGTAGTAGCTGAATTCGAGCAAAAGGGAGGATAGGATGGCGATCGGAGCGCGCAAGCAACCGCTGTACGATCAGCTGGTCGATATTCTGACCGAAAAGATTGACCATGAATATCACGCCGGTGACATGATTCCTTCCGAGCGCGAACTTTCGGAGCGCTATGGTCTCTCGCGTACCACGGTGCGTCTGGCTCTGCAGGAGCTGGAGCGTTTGGGACTGGTGGTTCGGCAGCACGGTCGCGGTACCTTTGTGACCGACCGTTCGGCAAAAGCAACCAACCTTATGCAGTCCTACAGCTTTACCGAGCAGATGCGCGCGATGGGGCGCGACCCCGAGACCACGATTCTCGAGTTTTGCGAGATGGAGGCCGATAAGAATCTGGCCGAGCATATGGGATTGCGTATCGGTGATCGCATTTTTAAGCTCAAGCGCCTTCGTTCTGCCGACAACATGCCCATGATGGTCGAACGCAGCTATCTACCGGTTCGTCAATTTATGTCCCTAAAGCGACCGCTGCTGGAGCGTAAGCCGCTTTACGATGTGATTGAGCAAGACTTTCAGCAAAAGATACGCGTGGCCGAAGAGGAGTTCTATGCGAGCATAGCCCGTCCCACCGACGCCCACCTCTTGGGCATTGTCGAGGGTTCGCCCGTGCTCGATTTGGTCCGTACAACGTATAACGAGTCAAACGAGGTTGTGGAGTATACGCTCTCGGTTGCTCGTGCCGATCAGTTTAAATACAAGGTTTATCACCAGCGCAACGTTTAGCGCCTCCAGTGTTTTCATGTGATGATTCTTTGCATTTAACTGGTTACTACCAGATAACCAACCGAAGTGTATAATTGCACGTCAGAGGATTACTTCTAGAGAGAGGTATTAGAAATGTTCGAGAAGAGTGTCGAGGAGCTCACCGAGCTCGGCGCCCAGATCACCACGGCCGAGATTGCCCAGCAGCCCGAGCTTTGGCGTGATACGCTCAACATCTATCGCGAGAACAAGGAGGCCATCGAGGCCTTCCTGGCCGAGGCTCGCGCCATGGGCGAGGGCCGTCTGTCCGTTGTCTTCACTGGTGCCGGTACTTCTGACTACGTGGGCGATACATGCGCTCCGTACCTGCGTCACGCTGGCAACACTGATCTCTATGACTTTAAGCCCATCGCCACGACCGATATCGTGAGCGCCCCGCGCGACTTCCTGCGCGCCGAGGATCCCACGCTCGTGGTTTCCTTCGCCCGTTCTGGCAACAGCCCCGAGAGCCTTGCTGCCGTCGCCGTTGCCAAGGAGCTCGTCCACAACGTCAAGTTCCTCAACATCACCTGCGCTCCCGAGGGCAAGCTGGCCGTCGAGTCCGCCGATGACCCCAATGCGCTGACGCTGCTCATCCCGCGCGCCAACGACAAGGGCTTCGCCATGACCGGTTCCTACACCTGCATGACCCTGCTCTCCACCCTCATCTTCGACACGGCTTCCGATGAGCAGAAGGCCGAGTGGGTCGAGACCATCGCCAAGATGGGCGAAGAGGTCATCTCCCGCGAGCCCGAGATCGCCGATTACCTTGCCGGCGACTTCAATCGCGTGACCTACCTGGGTTCCGGTTCCTTCGGTGGCCTTGCTCAGGAGAGCCAGCTCAAGATCCTCGAGCTTGCTCACGGCCTGGTTGCCACCTCTTACGACACCTCCATGGGCTATCGCCACGGACCCAAGTCCTTCGTCGACGACAAGACCCTCGTGTTCGTCTTCGTCAACAACGACGCCTACACCCGTCAGTACGACATCGACATCCTCAACGAGATCGGTGGCGACGAGATCGCTCAGCACACCGTCGCCGTTCAGCAGGAGGGGGCTACCGTCTACGAGGGTGAGTCCTTCACCTTCAAGGGCTACGAGGCGCTCCCCGAGGGCTACCTTGCTCTGCCGTTCGTGATGTTTGCCCAGGCCATCAGCCTGCTCAACTCCGTCCGCGTGGGCAATACGCCCGATACGCCGAGCCCCACCGGCACGGTCAACCGCGTGGTCAAGGGCGTGACGATTCACCCCTTCACCGCTTAATCGCGTCCCCCTGTAAGGGCGCCCGTCCGCTCATAACGGCGGGCGGGCGCTTTTTGTTTTACGTGAGCTGGGTATAAGCATCACCACAGTCAACTGCTTTTAGAAGCAAGGAGTGCATATGAGCACATACGCAATTAAGGCTGACAAGTTCTTCTTGCCGGCAGGCCCGCAGCTGGGCGGCTATCTCATGGTCGAGGACGGCGTCTTTGGCGCCTGGCAGGCCGATGAGCCCCCTTGCGAGATCAAGGACTACACGGGATCGTGGATCGCGCCGGGCATGGTCGACACCCACATCCATGGCTTCTATAACCACTCGACTACCGATAACGACCCCGAGGGCATTGATATCAGCTCGACCGAGCTCGCCCGTCGCGGCACCACCAGCTGGCTGCCCACGACGTTTACCGACGGCGTTGAGCAGATCAAGGACGCCTGCGCCGCCATCGCCCAGGCCGATGAGGGCCGCGGCCCCGACTTCTGCGGTGCTCGCATCCAGGGCATCTACCTGGAGGGTCCCTTCTTTACCATGAAGCATGTGGGTGCGCAAAACCCCGCCTATCTGGTCGACCCCTCCGAGGAGGTCTTCGACCAGTGGCAGGAGGCTGCTGGCGGGCGCATCGTTAAGAGCGCCATGGCTGCCGAGCGCGACGGTGCCGCCGCCTATGCTGCCGCTCTGAACGCGAAGGGCGTGGTGACCAGCATTGGCCACTCCGACGCCACCTACGATGAGTGCATTGCCGCCATCAACGCCGGTGCCAGCTGCTTTACGCATACCTACAACGGCCAGCGCGGCCTGCACCATCGCGAGCCCGGTGTCGTGGGTGCCGCTATGTCCACTCCCGAGACATACGCCGAGATCATCTGCGACGGCAAGCACGTGAACCCTGCCGCCATCAAGGCGCTGCTGCAGGCCAAGGGCTGGCAGCACACGGTGCTTATCACCGATTGCCTGGGCTGCGGTGGCATGCCCGAGGGCAGCTACACCAGCGGCGGCATGGATGTCATCATGAAGGACAACCTGTGCTGGCTCGCCGACGGCAAGAGCATCGCCGGCTCGGTGCTCACGCTTGCCCAGGGCGTCAAGAACATCGTTGATTGGGGCATCGCCAGCGCCGATATCGCCATCCGCATGGCGACCGAGGTGCCGGCTCGTTCCGCGCACATCGAGGATAAGTGCGGCAGCATCATGCCGGGTCGCGACGCCGACTTTGTTGTGTTCGACCACGAGCTCACCCTCGTTGAGACCTACGTTGGCGGCCAGAGCGTCGGCAACGCATTTACCGAGTAACGACAGAAAAAGACGGCGGGTCCGAATTTGCTCGGACCCGCCGTATGGGTTAACGCTCAAAAGCACCTTAACAGTTACAGCTTGTTAGCGATCTTCTTTGCCGTGCGCTTGACGCCGGCTACCAGGCCTCCCGCAGGATGCTCCTTTTCGTATGCCAGACGCTTCTCACGCTTGGCATACTCTTCGACGATAATATCGCCGTACTCATCTTCGATCTTATCGAAGAAATCGACAGCGCCCTTAATTTCCTCGGCGGTCGGGTGTCCCTTCTGAACGCCGCCCGTGAGTTTGAACGGACCCCACGTATCAAAGCCGGTGCAACCGTAGACACCCATAAAGATTGCCTGCCTCATGCGGCAGATGCCATCGATATCCTTGCCGTACCACTTGTTTTTGCCGCCGTAGGTCATAAGACCAAACACCTTGTCCTGCGGCTGCAGCACGTTGGTGAGTACGCGTGCCATATCCTTGTCGATCTCGGAGTAATAAATGCCCGTGGCGACACCAATTAAATGGTACTCGTGCAGGTCGGGGTACTCGTTTTTACCGAGTGCCTTTACATCGAGGGTATCGATTTCGGGATGCGCCTCGACAATGGCGTCCACGAGCTTTTTCGTGTTGCCGTGGTGGCGCGAGGCGTAGAGGATGATGGTTCGCATAAGAAGGCCTTTCAGCTGTAATGAAGTCAATGTCAATATGGTACCCCGTTGGATAGCTGGGATACCGGACGCATCGATGAACGTGCGGGTTTGTTCTATGGCTAGGACTGAGACGGGTGCTTGCGAGTAAAGGGCAGTTGTTCGAAAGGATGGGCAATGGAATACGCTCTTTCCAACGATTCGATTTCTATTAAGGTTTCCACGGCTGGCGGCTCGTTCACCTCAATCGACGCCGACGGTCGCGAGTATCTGTGGCAGGGCGACCCTGCCGTGTGGTCCGGTCAAGCACCGATCTGCTTCCCGATTTGCGGAGGCCTGCGCGATGGCAATGCCATGACGTTTGCCGGACATCACGTGAAGCTCGCCCGTCACGGGTTTGCGCGCAAGCAGGAGTGGAAGCTGCTGAGCCAAAGCGAGAGCGAGCTGGCGATGTGCCTGGCTTCGGAGGATAACGCCGCGTTGCTGAGCGACTATCCGTATCCGTTTAAGCTCGTTGCCCGCTATACGCTCGAGGGCACTGCCGTGCGCGTCTCCTACGAGGTGACCAACGAGGGTACCGAGGACATGCCGTTCTTTATCGGCGGACATCCCGGTTTTAGGTGCCCGCTCGACGAGGGCGAGGCCTATACGGACTACGAGCTGCGGTTTGAGAAGGACGAGGCCGCGGAGCTTTGCACCGCCGTTCCCTCGACCGGTTTGATCGACGTGGCCAACCGCTCCAAGAACCCCATGGTGGGAAAGACCCTGCCGCTGTCGCACGAGCTCTTCGATTTTGCCGAGACTATCTTTGACGTGCTCGAGAGCCGTCAGGTCACGCTTTCCAAGAAGGGGGAGGACAAGGGCGTTCGCCTGAGCTTTGAGGGCTTCCCGTATCTCATTGTGTGGAGCAAGCCCGAGGGCGATTTTGTGGCAGTTGAGCCTTGGGGCGGCCTTTCGACCTGCTCTGATGAGGACGATGTGCTTGAACACAAGCGCGGCTGCCTTGTCGCCAAGCCCAAGGAGACCGTCGTTCGCTCGTTCACGATTGAGATTCTGTAATTCCGTTTTGTCGACTCGTATCGCGAGGCATAAGGAGCCTGCGAGATAAGGAGCTAAAAATGATACTCACCGTTACGATGAACCCGTCAGTCGATACGCGCTATCAGCTCGACGAGCTCGTCATCGACGACGTCAACCGCGTAACGCCCGAAAAGACCGCCGGCGGCAAGGGCCTCAACGTGGCTCGTGTCCTGGTCCAGTTGGGTGACGACGTGGTGGCTACCGGCCTGCTCGGCGGCCACATGGGCGCCTACATGGCAGAGCTCATGGATGCCAACGGCATCAAGAACGATTTTGTACCCATCGCCGGCGAGACCCGCATCTGCCTGAATATCCTCCACGCTGGCAACCAGACCGAGCTGCTCGAGAGCGGCCCGACGATTGCTCCCGAGGAGCTCGATGCCTTTACCGCCAAGTTTACCGAGCTAGCGAGCAAGGCCGATGTCGTCACTATTTCGGGCTCGCTGCCCCGCGGCGTCGAGGCCGACTACTATGCCAAGATTACGGGCATTGCCGAGAACGCCGGCGCCAAGGTGCTACTCGACACCTCGGGTGCCTCGCTCGAGGCCGCCCTTAAGTCCGAGGTCAAGCCCGAGCTGGTTAAGCCTAACCTGACCGAGATCAACGGCCTTCTGGGCACGAGCTTTACCACCGACGATGTGGACGAGCTCCGTGCCGCGCTTGCCTCCGACGCCCGCTTCTCCGATATCCCCTGGGTCGTCGTGTCCATGGGCGCCGCCGGCTCCGTGGGCTTCCACAACGGCCGTGCGTTCCGCGCCAAGACGCCTGATATCCCGGCTGTTAACGCCACGGGTTCCGGCGACTCCACCATCGCCGGCTTCGCGCATGCCATCGCTGCCGGCGCAGACGACGAGACGGTGCTGCGTACCGCCAACACCTGCGGCAAGCTCAATGCCATGGACCCGATGACGGGCCATCTGGTCATGGACCGTTGGGACGAGGTCTACAACGGTGTTGTCGTAACCGAGCTGTAAGAGTTTGGATTGCGCCTCGGTATTGCTTGCTACCTGTTGGTCCGTGTGGACGACAAGTGCGGTAGCATTATGCCGGGGCGCGACGCCGACTTTGTCGTGTTCAATCCCGACCTTACCCTGGTCGAGACGTATGTGGGCGGCAACAGCGTCGGTAACGCGTTTATCGAGTAGCTGCCAAAGAGACGATCCGAGAGGGGATTTAGATGATTTACGGTGCACTGGGCGATATCGAGGAATACCGCGGCATGCTCAAGGGCCTCGATGTGCTGATCGATTGGCTCGAGGAGAACGATCCGGCGGAGCTCGAGGTCGGCAGCCATCCGATTCTGGGCGACAAGGTCTTTGCGAACGTCATGGCTCCCACGACGCGTCCCGAGGCCGATGCTCACTATGAGACGCATCAGCGCTATCACGACCTGCAGATCGATGTTGAGGGTCGCGAGGCCTTTAAAGTCGCTACGGGCAGCCTGACGCTGGTCCAGGAGTTTGACGAGAAGGACGACTACGATCTGGTCGATTCCGACGCTTCGATCGCCGGCGATCTTGCCGACGACAAGTTCGCGCTGTTCGTTGCCGGCGAGCCTCACATGCCCACGCTCGAGTTCCCGGGCGATGGCGCACAGCCGGTCAAGAAGATCTGCTTTAAGCTGCTTGCCGACGCCTACTGGGAGGAGTAGCGCGCTGCTCGGCTGAGCTGTTCGTGTGCTGGCGTGATTCCCCTAGGGTAATCACGCTACGACCCCGCCAAGCGTGTTTCCCTAAGGGAAATCACGTTTGGCGGGGTTTGTTGTATGAGCTGGATTCTTTGGAGCGGCCAAATTAGGCTGAACGACGCAGTTATTGAGACACAATTGATGCTAAATGGATTGAAGAATAATTAAAATAGCTGTGGATACGAGAAATAGCTAATTGATGGGAGCTCTTTATGGGACTCAGCACAACCGCTTTAATTCCTAGGCGCGCTTTCTTGGCGTTGGGGCTCACAGCTGGTTCTGCTTGCCTTACCGCTTGCTCCGGAAAGGGGAGCTATGATGATGGTTACGCTGCGGGCTATGCTGCTGCTCAGGCAGACACTGCCGGAAAAGAGAAAGATGGCAGCGGCGGGGACGGCGATATCCCAGCATCGGGTATTGAGTACACCATCACGGGGGCGCAGCGCGGAGTAGAGCAGCTTGATCACAGTAAGTCGCTTTTGATTTTGAATGTAACTGCTAAAAATGTGTCGGACGATCTGCAAGATGCACATTTTGCAGGTAATGAAATTCTAGCATTCCAAGATGGAAAGGGACTTAGTTCGGGCGTGCTTGTGGAAGGCCTTGATCTTCCTGAACCGCGCCAAATACAACCAGGTGCCGTGCTTGAGGGTTGGCTTGCTTACGAGCTGATTGACGAAACGACGCCGGTTGAATGTGAAGCTGGCGGCCAAACCACATCCTCTGGTGATGAAAATCCTTTCTACGGCTTGACCAATCCGCAGACAATTGATTTGAGCACTCTTTAATCCCTGCTCATAGTATAAAAGCTGTCGTAATCCTCGCGAGGGGTCGCGCTTGAGCCCCGTCGATTGTGGTTTCCGCTTGGGAGGCCGCGGTTGGCGGGGCTTTATTGTTGAGTAGGGGGTGCCTTGCGGTGTAGCGATCGGATCAGCGCGCGCACTCATAATCGACAACAAAAAAGCCGCCCGAAGGCGGCTATCTTGTGCAATGGAGCCAGCGACCGGGCTCGAACCGGTGACCCCCGCTTTACGAGAGCGGTGCTCTACCAACTGAGCTACGCTGGCGGCCATGTGGTGACGCAGCTGAGGCGTCAACGGCTGTCTATGATACGGGACATCGCACATCCGCGCAAGGGTTCTGACGGCTTTTCTCACTTTAAATGCACTAATATTGGAGACGTGATGTCTTGCTCTTACGGGTCTCAAAGAGAATGGGGCAGCGATGGCACAACCCAAGATTCTTCTCACACGCATCGACGACCGTTTCATTTACGGGCAAGACGTTGAGTTGTGGAACGAAGCCGTGGGTTCCAACCTTGTCTTAATCGTCAACGACGAGATTGCGGCGGATTCGCGCCAATGGGCACCCATGAGGGTGGCGGCGCCAGAAGGCGTTTGGACACGGTTTTTTTCGGTGCAAAGGACCATCGACATCATTCATACCGCAACGCCGCGTCAATGGATCCTGATTATGGTGGCCTCACCCGCCGATGCGCTCGCGCTGGTTAAGGGCGGTGTGCCCATTACCAAGATCAGCATAGGTCACATGCGGACAGGGGAGGGCAAGCACCCCATAACGCCCGCAGTCGCCGTAGACGACGCAGATATCGCCGCCTTCAAAGAGCTGCAAGAGCTCGGCATAGAGCTAGAAATCCGCTACCTCCCCAGTTCCGCCCCCGATCCCATCGGCAATCTGTTCAACTGATCCTTGGGGACGGAGGAAAACGGATCATTTTGCCCTTGCGAGGGACGCGTGCGATGTCGCCTGTCAAAAACTATGCCCATTTACTACGTTTGATCGGCTATCGCCGAGCATGTCGAATTTGAGAAAAACAAAACCGCAGGTAGACGGCTCGCGAATTAAACAAAAACTGGTGCATGGTCGAGCATCCCGGGCTAAACGTAGTAAATGGACATAGTTTTGATATGTCACCCATACAGTCACAGCGAAAATGAGCCCAAAAGATGAAAAAACGCCCGTCGGCGGTGGTGCCGGCGGGCGCTGCTGTGCGATATGTTGTGTTATGGGCTTAGTGCCTCATAAAGTGATATTCGATCACATTGCTGTAGGGGTGACCCGGGCCCACAATGCCCTGCGGGAATAGCGGCTGGTGCGGCGTGTCGGGGTACATCTCGGCCTCGAGGGCAAAGCCGGCGCCCCAGCCATAGTTGGCATCGTCCTTGGCGTGCTCGTCGCCCAGCCAGTTGCCGGTGTAGAGCTGCACGCCCGGGGCGGTGGTGTAGTAGTCCAGCTCACGGCCGGTCCACATCTCCTCGACGTGCATCGCGCGGCGCAGATTACGGCCGTACTGATAGCCATCGATGCACAGACAGTGATCGTAGCCACGGGCCTGCTTAATCTGCGGATCGTCGGCCTCCATGCCAGGCGCGACGGGGCGCAGCTCGCGAAAGTCAAACGGCGTGCCCTCGACCGGAGCGATCTCGCCGGTGGGGATGTTCTGCTCGTTAATGGGCAGGTAGTGAGCAGCATTAGCAACAAAGAAGTGCTCGCAGTCCATTCCGGCGTTATGGCCGGCAAGGTTAAAGTACGTGTGGTTGGTCATGGACACGTACGTGGCGCAGTCGCTCTCGCAGCCATACTCGATACGAAAGGCGCCGGTGCGCGTCACGGTAAACACGGCCGTAAAGGTGCGGTTACCGGGGAGACCCAGCTCGCCATCCTCAAGCGAGGTGGTCATGCGCACGGCATTGTGGACCTCGTCGAGTTCAACATCCCATACGCGCTTGTGCAGACCATGCTCAAGATCGCTGTGCAGGTTGTTGACGCCTTCGTTGGCCGGCATATGCCAGTCCGTGCCGGCGATGGTGATCGTGGCACCCGCGGTGCGGTTGGCCACGGGGCCGATGGTCGCGCCAAAGCAGGCGGGGTTGTCAAAGTAATCCTCGAGCTTATCGAAGCCCAACACCACATCGCGCACGTTGCCGGGAATGTCGGGTACATCAATACCCAGCACGGTGGCGCCATAGTCCATAATGCGAACGCAGATCTCGGGCCCGTTGAGGGTGTAACGATGAACGGGGGTACCGCACGGCGCGGTGCCGAAAAGCTCGGAAGTGATCATTTAGTTCCTAACATCGAGGTATTCCGGACAAACTGTAGCGCGAACAGGCAAGATTATCACTACACCCCACTAAAGCAGGGGGTATTTTTCTCAAAAAAGTGATGATTGGAGCTGTGTGGGCGTTCATTTTTGACGCGTACGAGTCTGATACAATTTGTTCGTTACTGTTTGAATGATATGCGCGCAAAGAACGGCGAGGATTCATCGTGATTAAGGCAGAGCGACAGGATAAGGTTCGTCAGCTGCTCGAAGAGCAGGGCACGGTCTCGGTTAAGGAGATTTCGGATGCGCTGGGCGTTTCGGACATGACGATTCGCCGCGACCTCGAAGAACTTGCGAGTCTGGGTGAGATCGAGCGTGTGCACGGCGGCGCCCGCAGTGCGCAGGGTCGTCCCCACGCTATGTTGCGCCATGAGTATTCGCACAGCGAAAAGCGCACCAAGCATGCCGAGGAAAAACTGCAGATTGCGCGCTGTGCTGTGGAGCTCATCGAGGAGGGCTCGACTATCTTTTTGGGTACGGGCACCACGGTTGAACAGATGGCGTCGATGCTGCCGGCGTTTCGCCTGCGTATCGTGACCAATTCGCTTTCGGTGTTTAACCTGCTCGAGGCGCGCGAGGACTGCGACCTGTGCCTCGTGGGCGGCATGTACCGTCGCCGCACCGCCGCTTTTGTGGGACCAACGGCTGAGGATACCCTGCGCGCGCTGGGCATCGATGCGGCGTTTATCGGCGCCAACGGCATTCTGGATGGCGACGTGTCTACGTCCAATATGGATGAGGGCCGTATCCAGCAGCTCGCTTTTAGCAAGGCAGACTCGCGCTATCTGATTGCCGACTCCAGCAAGATCGGCAAGCGCGACTTCTATACCTTCTGCCGCCTGGACAATTTGGACGCCGTGGTGTGCGAGCCGGGTATTACCACCGAGGATCGTGCCGCCATCGAGGAGCACACGCAGGTCATCTGCTAGCTTAGATGTTACAGATTGAGATTTTCTGACCGGACGTCCTGTTTGTCTCGATTTGTAACAGCTGGGAGCCAAAAACTCGGTTAGATGTTGCAGATCGAGACAAACGGCCTGCTCGGGCCGAGTCAAAACAAAAAGGCCGCATGCGAACCCGTGAAGGGATTCACATGCGGCCGACAGGGGGCATGCGGCGGAAACTAGGCCATGAGCAGGCCGGTCTCCGCGACGTTCTTGTACCAGTACGCGCTCGCCTTGGGATAGCGCTTCTGGGTCTCAAAGTCGATGTAGAACAGGCCGTAACGTTTGTTATAGCCGTTGGTCCAGGAGAACTGGTCCTGCAGCGACCACACAAAGTAACCGTCGACGTTTACGCCGCCGTCGATTGCCTTGAGGATCCACGCGAGATGCTGGCGCATATAGTCGATGCGAGGGGCATCGTCGATAAAGCCGTCCTCAAAGTCGTCCTTATAGCCCATGCCGTTCTCGGTGATGTAGATCTTCTTGTAGTTGGGGTAATCGTTCTTAATGCGGAGCAGCAGGTCGTAGAGGCCCTCGGGATAGATGATCCAGTCCCAATCGGTGGTGGGTACGCCTTCGCGTACGCATGACTCGCCCACGCCCTTGAGGAACCAGCGCGAGGAGCCCTTGTCGCCGGTGCCATTGTGGTTGATGTCGTTTTCGCCCTCGGCGGCACGCAGGAACTGGCACTTGTAGGTGTTGACACCCAGGCAATCGTTGTAGGGGAGCGCGGCGGTCAGCGCGGCGATGTCCTCGTCGCGGACGTCGAGCTCGCCGCCGGCGATATGGGCCAGCTTGGTCGCAGCCTCCATGGTGTCGGCTGCATAGTGGCCGCGGAAGGTGGCGTCGAGTACCCAACGGTTGTTGATGACGTCGGCCATGCGAGCTGCCTCGCAGTCGGCGGCGTTGTTGGGGTCGAGGGGATACTTGGGCTCCAGGTTCTGGACAATGCCGATCTCGCCCTCAAAGCCGCCCTCATGGAAGGCGACGACAGCTTTGGCGTGGGCCACCATCATGTTGTGCATGAGCTGGAAGGCCTTGTCCAGACGATACTTCTCGCCGTGCGGCCAGTTGCCGACGATAAAGCTGCCCTCGGCGGTTGCGGGAATCTCGTTAAAGGTAAACCAGTGCTTGACCTCGGTGAACTCGGCAAAGCTGAACTTGGCGTACTCGACGAAGGCGTCGATGGTCGTGCGCGTCAGGAATCCCTCGCCGCCGTTCTGGTAGAAGGCCTCGGGCGTATCGAAGTGATCGAGCGTGACATAGGGGATAACGCCAGCTTTGTTGCAGGTGGCGAAAAGCTCGTGATAGAAGGCGACGCCCTCGGGGTTAATCTCGCCGGTGCCGTTGGGGAAGATACGGCTCCAAGCGATGGAGACGCGGATACCGTTGATGCCGAAGCGCTGGCACAGGTCGATATCGACCGGGTACTTGTTATAGAAATCGCTTGCGGGATCGGGGGAGAAGCGACCCTGAGCAGCCAGGAAATCGTCCCAGGGCACTTTGCCCTTGCCGTGCGTGCGGGTCTCGCCCTCAACCTGGTAAGCAGCGGTGGCGCCGCCAAACACAAAGCCGTCGGGGAACTGCATGGGATTGGTCATGAGTCGTCCTTTCTGTGGGATACGAATAGGGAGAGGTGCCCGAACGGGGATTCGGGCACCAGCAGAGGGAGGAAATTAGTCGAGGTTCTCGCGGAGCCACTTGATGGCGCCGGCGGGGTCGCGGGTAAGGTCGATGTATTCCTTGCCGCGTGGGGCGAGCAGCTTAATGCCCAGGCGATCGGTATCGGCCTTCATGTCGTTGTAGTAGCTGCGAACCTGCGGAGCGAGCACGATGACGTCGTACTGGTCCATGATGGCGGTGTGCTGACCGTAGGCACCTGCGGAGGAAGCGATGTTCTCACCGGTCTGCGCTGCGCCTTCCTTAATGGCGTTGGCGAGCATGGCGGAGGTGCCGGCGCCAGCGCACAGGACGAGGACCTTCAGGCCATCGACGTCCTTCTTAGCGGATGCGTCAGCGGCGGGCTCGGGCTGATCGGCGACAGGCTCGCTGCCGACGGCAGCGGCGGTCGTCTCGACGGCGGGTGCAGGCGCGCTGGCAGCGATGGCAGCGGCGCCATCGGACTCGAGGCCCAGCTCGGCGGCGCGCTCGGCCTCCTGGTCGCAGAGCAGCTTATCGTAGGCCTTCAAGAACGGCAGGTAGATGATGGCGTCCAGCAAGATGATGATTGCGACAAACACCAAGGCGATGAGCTGGAAGTTCGTGGTGATAAAGATGCCGATGGGAGCGGGGGTGGCCCAAGGCACCACGAAGGAGAAGCCGTTCATGCCCACGTTATCGATAAAGAACTTGGCAACACTCACGTTGACGCAACCGGCGGCAACAAAGGGGATGAGCATGTAGGGGTTAAGGATCATCGGCGCGCCAAAGAGCAGCGGTTCGTTGACGGCGAAGGCAACAGGAACAATCGAGGCCTTACCGACGGCTTTGAGCTGCTTGGACTTCATAAAGAGGATCAGCAGAAGCGGCACGATAAACGTGGCACCGGTGCCGCCGAACTCACCTACGAGCGACATGTTGAAGGTGAGGGAGTGGGCGGGGTGACCGCCGGCAAGAAGAACCTGCAGGTTCTCGGCCTGGTTGGCAAGACGGATGGGGTCAATACCCGGCTGGACGATCGAGGGGCCGTGGACGCCGATGAACCAGAAGAACGCGGTGGCCGCCTGGATAAGGATAAGGCCAGGATAGGTTTCTGCAGCGGTAAAGAGCGGGGAGAGCAGCTTGATGAGCAGCTCGGAGAACGGAACACCCATGAGGTTGCGCACAACCACATCGATGATGCCGCAGATGATGACAGCACCGCCGAAGGGGATGATGTCGCGGAAGTTCTGAGCGATAGCGCCCGGGACCTCCTTGGGCAGCTTAATGGTCAGATCACGCGAGACACAGAACTTATAAACCCACACGGTAATGAACGCGGCGATATAGGCCGAGAACAGACCGCGCGTACCCATGCTGGTGCAGTCGAAGACCGAAAGCTCGGAGCCGTTGAACTTGGTGGTGAACTGCGTAACGGCGAGCAAAAGCATGCTGCACTGGGCGGCCACCATGGTGGAGCCGTCGTTGAGCACCTTGCCGGCGGGCATGCGACGGTTCATGGATGCCGTGAAGTTCTTGGCAGTGGTGCCGGCAACCATAATGCCCATGACGCCCATGGTGAAGTTGTACAGCTTATTACACCAGTCGATGAGCGGCTGGGGCAGCGTGATGCCAACTACGCCAGGAAGGGTGGCGATGAGCAGGAAAATCGAAGAGGTCAGGACGATGGGCATGCACCCAAGGAATCCGTCCTTAATGGCCTGGAGGTAGATGTTCCTCGAGATCTTCTCAAAGAACGGTTGATGCTTTTCGAGCATCTTTACGATGGCGTCCATAGAGCTCCTTTGCTGCTCGATGCGCAATGCATGTGGATGGAACTGGTCGTCGATGGATGGTTAGGACTGCCCGGAAACCTTCCTGCTTAAGGAAGGCATTGCGAAATGACAACGTTGTCATTTCGTTAATGACAACGTAAGACATTTTTGGAAGAGCAACAAGGGTTTACAGGTGAGCGGTCGATATCGTTCGGTAAACGGCAAATTTGAAAACCGAGCAGGTAGTGTATGCTAGAACGCAAAGAACGATCGATAGGGAACCGACTGGAGAAGCAGTGGCAACGATGGACAAGAAAAGCGTCTCAATGAACGATGTGGCGGTTGCCGCGGGTGTTTCCCTCAAGACGGTGTCGCGTGTGATCAACGAGCCCGATAGCGTGCGAGAGTCGACGCGCGATAGGGTCCATGCTGCCATGGAGGCGCTTGGGTTCCGGGCGAACTTTGCCGCGCGTTCGCTCAAGTTGGGCCGTTACGGGTGCATCGGCGTGGTGATGTTCCACTTGTCGGGCGGCGCCGTGGACATGATCGACGGTATCGCCGATGCCGCCGAAGAACGCGGCTTTGCTCTCACGATGATCAAAAAGCGGGCGGGGGAGAAGATGACCCTTGCCGATGCGGCGCGCAGAATGTCGCAGCTGCCTGTTGATGGCATGATCTTCAACCTGCGCCAGATGGTCGATGACTTTGATACCTTTGAGGCGCCGAAAGACCTCAAGACGGTGATTATTACGCCGATGGAGCATCCTACCTGCTCCACCGTCAGTGACGACCAAGAGGGTGGTGCGCGCATGGCGTGCGAGTACTTTTTGAATCACGGGCACAAGAACGTGTACTTTGTTTCTGGTAAGCAAGAGTCGCTGTCGAGCCAGTGCCGCATGAAAGGTTGGCGTGCGGCGCTCGAGGCGCGTGGCATTGAGCCGCCCGAGCCTCTGCAAGGCGATTGGAATGCGGATAGTGGCTATGCCGCGGGCCTTGTGCTTGCCGATAAACCCGATTGCACGGCGGTTCTCGCTGCTAACGACTGCATGGCAAACGGCGTGATGATGGCTCTACGTGACAAAGGGCTCAGCGTGCCCGACGACGTGTCCGTGATCGGCTTCGATGACGAGCTTTACAAGACGATTCCCAACTCGATTCTGACGTCGGTGAAGTTTCGCCACCGCGAGCTGGGCATCCGTGCGCTCAACGAGGTCGTTGCAGGCCTGGAAGCCCCGAGTTCCAGAAGCCGCACGCTCGTCTCGGGCGTGTTGGTCGAGCGTTCCAGCGTAAAGGACCTGCGGGCGTAGACGTGCTCGGCTCGTTCATCTCGATCTGTAACAGGTAGACGTCCAAAATCGGTTTTAGTGTTACAGATTTAGACAATTCGGCCCGGCATATTCCGTTTGTCTCGACCTGTAACATCTAAGCGGTCAAAAGTGGTCTACATGTTACATATTGAGATTTTCGGCTTGGCCTGTGCGTTCATCTCGAACTGTAACAGCTAGGGCCGAAAAACTCGGCTAGATGTTACAGATTAAGATGAACAGGAGGATGGGTGCGGTCTAAACAAAATGGCCCGCGCATCACACATCGATGCACGGGCCATTTTTTTGTCTGCGAGCGGCAGGTAGCGTCAGCGTCTTATGCCTCGAGGTTTTCCTCGATCCAGTTGACGGCACCCTTGGGATCCTTAGTGAGGTCGATGTACTGTTTGCCCTTGGGCGACAGCAGCGTGATGCCCAGACGGTCGGTGTCGGCCTTCATCTCGTTGTAATAGGTGCGAACCTGCGGAGCCAGAACGATGACGTTGTACTGGTCCATGATGGCGTAGTGGCTGCCGTAGGCACCGGCGTTGGCGGTAATGTCGATGCCCAGCTCGTCGGCGCCTTCCTTAAGCGCGTTGGCGAGCAGTGCAGAGGTGCCGGCGCCAGCGCACAGAACCAGAACCCTCAGATCCTTGCCCTTAAGGGCGGACGGAGCTGCGGAGGCCTCAGTGGCAGAAGCGGTCTCGACAACGGGAGCCTCAACGGCGGGGGCGGCAGCGGTCTTGACGGCCTTGACGGCCTTGGTCTCTTCTTCGGCCAGGGTCTCGGCCTCCTGCTTGCACAGGACGTTGTCGTAGGCCTTGCAGAACGGGTAGTAGATCAAGAAGTCAACGACCAGCAGGACGACAACCAGGACCAGAGAGATCGGCTGGAAGTTGGTGTCGATGAAGGTGCCGATCGGTCCGGGGAGTGCCCACGGCATGGCATAGATAAAGCCGTTCATGCCCAAAAAGTCGATGAAGAACTTACCAATGAGGACGTTGGCCACGGGGGCAAACAGGAACGGGATCAGGAAGTACGGGTTGAGGATGATGGGCGCGGCGAACAGCAGCGGCTCGTTGACGGCGAACATCACGGGTACGACAGAGGCTTTGCCGACGGCCTTGAGCTGCTTGGAGCGCATAAAGAGCAGGAAGATGATCGGGACAATGAACGTGGCGCCGGTGCCGCCGAGCTCGCCGATGTAGTTACCGAAGTTCTCGGTCAGGGCAAGGGCGGGGTGACCGCCGGCCTGCAGCGTGGCGAGGTTGGTGGTGATGTTGCCAAACAGTGCGGCGTTGAGGGCAGGCTTAACGACCGAGGGGCCGTGGATGCCCATGAACCAGAACAGCGGAATCATGAACCAGATGAGGGCGAGACCGGCGTAGGAATCGGCGGCGGCGAACAGCGGGCTTACCAGCGTGGAGATGACGTTGGCAAACGGGACGGCCAAGCAGGTGCGGCAGATAACGTCGATGATGGCGACAAACAGGATGGAGAAGCTGAAGGCGAAGATGTCGCGGAAGTTCTGGGCGATGGCGCCGGGGACTTCTTTGGGCAGCTTGATGGTGATGTCGCGCTTAATGCAGAAGGCATAGATGTTGACCGTGGCAAATGCGGCGACAAAGGAGCTCAGCAGGCCCTTGGTGCCCATGTTGTCGGTAAAGAACACCGAGACATCGGCGCCGTCGATCTTGGCACTCGTCTGGGTAACGGCCAAGATGAGCATAGCGCACATGGCGGCGACCATGGTGCTCGTGGCGTTGATGGCCTTGCCGGCAGGCATACGGCGGTTCTTGGAGCCGGTCAGCGCGCTTGCGGTGGTGCCGGCGACCATGATGCCCACGACGCCCATCGTGAAGTTGTAAACCTTGTTGCAGAAGTTCACGACGTCGACGTTCCACCAGTCGGGCAGCGTAAAGCCGCCGACCGTGGCGACAACGCCCGGCAGGGTCGAAATAAGCAGGAAGACAGAAGAAGACAGGATGATGGGCATTGCTGCCAAAAAGCCGTCTTTAATGGCCTGAAGGTAGATGTTCTTAGAGACCTTGTCGAAGTACGGCTGGCCTTTCTCCAAGAACTTAACGATCGATTCCATAGTTCACGCTCCTCTTTGCATGAAATCTTAATGGCATGGACGTTGAAAACCTATATGGTCTCCCGCTTGCTAAAAGCCCGGGTGCAGGCGGGGTCGGTCCCAGGGGGAGAGAGGGGAGCGGCTGGGTTTGTATCGCATAGGGCCGCTCCCTTCTCGGGGGAAAGCGAGGCGATGCGCTACTGCGCGTCTGCCATAGTGTCGGCGAGCTCCTTGTACCAGAGTGCCGACTGCTTGATGTAGCGTTTTTGCGTGTCGAAGTTGATGTAGAACAGGCCGTAGCGCTTGTTATAGCCATTGGCCCACGAGAACTGGTCCTGCAGGCTCCAGATAAAGTAGCCCTGGACGTCGACGCCCTCGGCGCGCGCCTGGAGCACCTTCTCCATGTGCTGGTCGACAAAGTCGATGCGCTCGGGATCGGCGACGATGCCGTTTGCGTCGGGCTCGGGGTCCTTGTGGCCCAGGCCGTTTTCGGTGATATAGATGACGGGGAGGTTGGGATAGGTGGCGCTGATGTGCTTGAGCGTGTCGTAGAGGCCTTGCGGGTAGATGAGCCAATCCCAGTCGGTGGTGGGGATACCCGGCATATCGACCTGCTGCCCGACGCCCTTAAACTTAAAGCACGAGGTGCCCTTGTCGCCGGTGCCGTTAAAGCTGTTGGTGGACTCGCCATCGTAGGCGGCGATAAACGCCGACTGATAGTAGTTGAGGCCGAACATATCGTTGCGGGGCGCCGCCTTGGCGAGCTCCTCCATGTCGCTGTCCTCAACCGTAAGTGTGGCGTTGTTGGCGCGCAGAATCTCGTTGATGAGTGAGAGGGTGCGCGCGGAGTAGTGGCCCAGGAAGGCGCCGTCCATGATGAAGTCGGTGTAGAAGGCGTTGTACAGGTCGGCGGCGTGCTGGTCGGCGGGCGAGTCGGTGGCAGGATATGCCGGCGTCAGGACGTTGACCATGCCAATGCGGCCGCCCAGGTGCTCGGTCTCGTCAAGATCCTTATACAGGTTGACGGCGCGGGCGTGGGCAACGAGCTCGTTGTGCTGGCTCTGGATGCCGCTCGTCACATCAAAGTGATGGTTGGGCGGGAAGTTGCCTTGGATGTATTGGGAGTGCGAGAGGCTGATGAGCTCGTTGATGGTGAACCAATTCTTGACCTCGCGGAACTCGCGGAAGCAGAACTCGGCATAGCGCACATAGGCGTCGACGGTCTTGCGGTTGAGCCAGTCGCCCTGGTTGAACAGGGCGGCGGGGGAGTCAAAGTGATGCAGGGACACATAGGGCTCGACGCCATACTTTTTGCAGCAGGCGAACAACTCGTGGTAGTGCTTAACGCCCTCGGCGAGGGGCTCGGCATCGTCGCCGTTGGGGAAGATGCGGGTCCAGGCGATGGACACACGGATGGCGTTGAGTCCATGCTCGGCAGAAAGGCGGATATCCTCCTCGTAACGGTTGTAGAAATCACTGGCCGGGTCGGGCAAAAAGCGACCCTGGGCGACAAGGTAATCGTCCCACATGGTCTTACCCTTGCCTGCCACCTTCGTGGAACCTTCCGTTTGGTACGCAGCGGTTGCGGCGCCCCAAACAAAGCCCTTCGGCAGCTGCTGTACGCGGTTTAGCAAAGACATATGCATACACCCTCTCGTCTAGCTGTTCGATATTGTGCGTTTGCGCTCAGGAGGCTCCCTGGTTAGCGTTCAGGGGTGAAAAAGCCCGATAAACGCTAACCTAAAATGATTAGAACCAAAATGAGCACGTGAACATTTGACAATGAGCACGTTAACATCCGGTTGGGATGTATAGAAACAAAACAACTTCAAACAGCCGCGAACGGTTGTATTTGTTCGGTAAGCGGTTTTGATTGACAGAAGTTTTCATGTTGTGGTATATGGCTCGGGTATTATGAGCACGTTATCAATGTATGTACGATGCGCCATGGGCGCGGGGAATAGTTGGGAAGCAGGTTAGCGTGGAAGGCATGGCTCAGCAGACAAGGAATGGTCGTTCGGCGAGCGCGGCAGAGGTTGCGGCGCTCGCTGGCGTGAGCCGCCAGACTGTGTCTCGCGTGGTCAACGGTATGCCCAACGTGACGGAAAAGACGCGCAAGCGTGTGCTGGCCGCCATGGAAGAGCTGGGCTTTCGTCCCAATTTTGCTGGAACGGCGTTGCGCGGCGGGTCGTATCGTTCTATTGGCCTGTGCATGTACAACATCACGCGTGTCGGTAACCTGGCGACGCTCGAGGGTATCATGCAAGCGGCGCGCGAGCACGATTTTGCCGTCACTATGATCGAGATGGGCGGCGACAAGCCCTATGCACTTGCCGATGCCTCGCGCCGCATGGTCGAGCGACCCGTCGACGGCATGATTCTCAACATGAACCGCATGGCTCCCGATTTTGAGGAGTTTGTTCCCCAGCCGGGAGTGCGAACGGTCATCCTGTCCATGTATGCGCATCCGCGCTGCACGACGATCGACTCTGACCAGTATGGTTCGTGCGAGCTGTTGACCAATTATCTGCTGGAACATGGTCACTCGAATATGCGGTTTGTGGCGGGTCCGGAAAACTCGATTTCCTCGCGTTTTCGTGAGGCCGGTTGGCGCGATACGCTGGGTCGTGCTCATATCGATGCCGCTCCGATGCTGCGTGGCGATTGGAGTGCGGACAGTGGGTACGCCATGGGCGAGCGGATTGCGGCCGAGGTGCTTGCCGGCGGGTCGCAGGCGCCGACTGCCGTGCTTGCGGCAAATGACCAGATGGCGCTGGGCGTTATCGCCGCGCTCGAGAACGCGGGCCTGTCCGTGCCCGACGACGTGAGCGTGGTTGGTATCGACGACGCACTCGAGGGACTTGTTCCTCACAATCGGCTGACGACGCTGCGATTTGATTTGCGCGGTGTCGGTAAGCTTGCGTTTGAGGCGGCGATTGGAGAGAACTCGTCTATCGAGGCGATTCATGTGCCGAGTACGCTGGTCGAACGCTCGACTGTTAGGGACATACGGGGTTAGGTCCTACTCAGTTTGTCTCGATTTGTAACAGGTAGACGGTCAAAAGCGGGCTACGTGTTACAGATTTAGATTCTTCGGAAAGAGCAATCCTGTTCGTCTCAATCTGTAACAGCTAGGGCCGAAAATCTCAGCTAGATGTTACAGATCGAGACAAACGGCTCCTGACCAGCCCAAAAACAAAAAGACCGGGGGCGGCGCGCCGTGTGACGCGCCGCCCCCGGCTGAGAAATGGGGACAGGTTATGTGCGCGGGGCAATTCCGCTCGTCGCAAGCCACTAGTCCAGACGACGGGTCTGCGCCACGTGCTTGTACCAGTAGGCGCTTGCCTTGGGCGTGCGCTTCTGGGTTTCAAAGTCAACGTAGAAGAAGCCGTAACGCTTGTTGTAGCCATTGGTCCAGGAGAACTGGTCCTGCAGGCTCCACAGGAAGTAGCCGCCCACGTTGACGCCCACCTCCATAGCCTTGAGCAGCCAACGCAGGTGCTGCTCGATGTAGTCGATGCGCGGCTGGTCATCCACAAAACCGTCCTTGTAGGGGTCCTTGTAGCCCATGCCGTTCTCGGTGATGAAGATCTGCTTGTAGTTGGGGTAGCGCTGCTTAATGTAGACGAGCAGATCGAACAGACCCTCGGGATAGATGATCCAGTCCCAGTCGGTGGTGGGGATGCCGGGCTTGTTCACATGCTCGCCAATGCCCTTGACGCGCCAGCGACCGGTGCCCTTCTCGCCCGTACCGTTGTGGTGCAGGTCGTTCTCGCCGTCGTAGGCCTTCAAGAAACGGCACTGGTAGTTGTTAACGCCCAGGTAGTCGTTGTAGAGCGCGGCCTCGCGCATAATCTTGAGGTCCTCGTCCAGGATCTCGATGGTGCCGCCCGAGATGGCGGCCAGGCGGTTGGCGCACTCGAGGGTGTCGGGGGCATAGTCGCCGCGGAAGGTGGCGTCGAGCAAAAACTGGTTCTGCAGCACGTGCTCGTTGTTGGCGGCCTTGATGTCGGCGGGGTCGTTCTCATTGAGCGGGTACTTGAACTCCAGCGACTGGATGACGCCGATCTTGCCCTTAAAGCCGCCGTTGTGGAAGGCCAGCACGGCCTTGGCGTGGGCGAGCATCATGTTGTGCTCGCACTGAAAGGCCTCGGCCAGATGAGCTTTGACGCCACCGGGGAAGGTGCCCTCGATGTAGGTGTTGGAGGCGTCCGCCCAGATCTCGTTAAAGGTGAACCAGTAGGTCACCTGGTCGGCGTACTCCTTAAAGCAGAAGGTGGCAAAGTTCACAAAGGCGTCGATGGTCTCGCGGTTGAGGAAGTCGCCCTTCTCAAAGAGGGGAAGCGGCGTATCGAAGTGGTGCAGCGTGACAAACGGCTCAACGTGGTGCTTGTGGCACTCGGCGAAGAGATCGTGGTAGAACTGGACGCCCTCGGGGTTGATCTCGCCGGTGCCGTTGGGGAAGATGCGGCTCCAGGCAATGGAGAGGCGAATGCCGTTGATGCCGAACTCCTCGCACAGCTCCAGATCGACGGGGTACTGGTTGTAGAAGTCGGAGGCGGGATCGGGGGAGAAGCGGCCCTGGGCCTCCAGGAAGTCGTCCCAGGCGACCTTGCCCTTACCGTGGGTGCGGGTTTCGCCCTCTACCTGGTAGGCAGCGGTGGCGCCGCCAAAGATAAAGTCCTCGGGAAACTGCGCAGGCGGGTTGGTGACGCTAGCAGGGTTAACGGACATGATGATCCAATCGTCTAAATCGAAGGGCCAGCCGGCTGTTGATGGTCGGCTGGCCCTGGGCGTTACTTACTTCGAAAGCTGTTCGGAGACGAAGGCGAGAGACTTGTCGCCGTTCTGGGAGAGCTCGATGTACTGCTTACCGCGGCAGGCGACGCACTTGTTGCCCACACGCTCGCAGTCCTTCTGCAGGTCGGCCAGGTAGCTGGCGGCCTGCGGGGCCAGGACGACCAGATCAAAGTCGGGGAGCATGTCGACGTGGTTGCCATAGGCTTCGGCGGCGGTTTCAAGTTCGATGCCGCGCTCCTTGGCAGCCTTGGCCAACGCGTTGGCGAGCAGGCCCGAGGTGCCGCCGCCCTGGCAGAGCACGAGCACGCGCTTGCCGTTGAGGTCGCTGGCGGTCGTAGCCTCGGCAGCGGGTGCTGCGGAAGCGGCGGGGGCGTCGGTCTTCACGGCCTCGGCAGCAGCGCCGGCGGCAACGCTCTTGGCATCGGCCTTGCCCTGGAAGGCGTCGTTGAGCTTGGCGGCCTTCTCGGCGTTCTTGGCGGCGAGCTCCTCCTGGGAGATCTCGGCCTCCTCGGCGCACTTCTGGGCGTCATAGGCACGGAAGAACGGGTAGTACAGGGCAAAGTCGACGACCAGGATGAGGGCGAGCATCACAAAGGCGAGCGGCTGGAAGCCCAAGCCCATGATGGTGCCGATGGGGCCGGGAACGGTCCAGGGCAGGGTGTACATAAAGCCGTTCATGCCCAAGAAGTCGATAAAGATCTTGAGGATCCAGATGTTGGCGATCGGAGCAAAGACAAACGGGACAAAGAAGACGGGGTTGAGCACGATGGGTGCGGCGAACAGCAGCGGCTCGTTGACGGCAAAGCACACGGGGACGATGGCTGCCTTACCGACGGCACGCATCTCCTGGGATTTGGCCAGGAAGCAGAACATAAAGACCAGGACGAGCGTGGCGCCGGTGCCGCCCATGCAGACGACGAAGTACTGGGCACCCTGGGTCAGGACAGCGGAAGCGTGCTGACCAGCCTGGAACGCAGCCAGGTTGTCGGTCATGTTGGCAACGAGGGCGGCGGCGATGGCGGGCTCGACGATCGAGGGGCCGTGGACGCCCACGAACCAGAAGAGGCTCATAGCGCCGTAGATCACAGCGAGGCCGATGTAGCCGTCGGCAGCGGTGAACAGGGGCTGGAACACCTGGATGACGCCCTGGGCAAAGCAGAAGCCAAAGGCAGCGCGGAAGACGATGTCAAAGACCCAAAAGACGGTGATGCAGACGGAGAAGGGGATGATGTCCTTAAAGGTCTGCGAGATGTTGGGCGGAACCTGCTCGGGCATCTTGACGGTGATGTTGCGCTTAATGAAGAACTTGTAGATGATGCCGGTCACAAACGCAGCGATAAAGGCGGTCAACAGGCCTTTGGAACCAAGGTAGGTGGTGTTGAAGCCGCTGGCGGCGTCCGTGGCGATGGTATCGCTCGAAAGGAGCAAGAAGCCGATGATGGCCGCGCACATGCACGAGATAAAGTTGATCTGGTTGTTCTTGGGCAGGTCGCGGTTCTGGGCGTCGGCGAAGTGCTTGGCCGTGGTGGCGGCACAGGCGATGGCCAGGATGCCCATGGAGTAGTTGTAGCACTTCCACAGGGCGTTGTTGATGTCATCGGGCCAGTAGAAACCCCAGATGTTGGGGACCGAGGCTACCAGGCAGAAGATGGACGAGAAGATGATGATGGGGATGACGGAGATAAAGCCGTCGCGGATCGCCTTGAGGTACTTGTTGCGGGCGATCGCGTTGAAAAAGGGCTGGCCCTTTTCGATGATGGCGATGAGTTGCTCCATGCAATGCTCCTAAGAGTCGGTGGGTTAGCAACGATGGTAGCTTTTGGCGTTCGGTTGCCAAAATGTTGACGTTGCCATTATGCGACACAAAAAAAGACGCGAACCGATGGTTCCTGTGCCTGCGAACCGTCGATTCCTTATGCGTAAACGATTGAGCCGCCCGGTGACTCTGTGTTTGCACAATGGCAACGTTAACATTTGGTCGACAAAAGCCGTCCGTGGAAGCGGGATTGTCGGTGAACGGTAGGTTTTGGGTGGTAAGCGTATTGCGGGGAGGCGTTGGATATACTTGAAGGCGTTCATTTGACTGCGTAGGATGCCGCCAATGGCATCGTTGACATAGAAAGATCGACCTATGGCCGCTGTTAAAAAATCGGTTTCCGTTAAGGACGTGGCGCGTCTCGCGGGCGTCTCGGAGCAGACGGTCTCGCGCACCGTGCACGATTCGCCCAGCGTGCGCCCCGAGACCAAGGAGCGCGTGCGTGCCGCCATGCGCGAGCTGGGGTATCGACCCAATTTTGCCGGTCGATCGCTGCGCCGCGGCAAGTTTAAGACCGTCGGCGTCGCCATGTTCAACATTACCGGCACCGGCAACCTCGACCGCATGGAGGGCTTTGCCGCCGCCGCCGACAAGCACGGCTATGCCATCACCCTTACTAAAGTAGATGGACATCCCTATACCCTCGAGAGCGCATCGTCGCGCATGAGCGCACTGCCGGTGGACGGCATGGTCGTGATCATGAACCGCATGCCGGCGGACTTTGGCTCCTTCGAGCCACTGCCCGGTATGCAGACGGTGCTCGTTACTATGCTGGAGCACCCGCTGTGCTCGACGGTTGATAACGATCAGTTCGATTGCTCGCGCCAGGTTGTCGAGTACTTGCTGGGGCAGGGGCACAAGACCGTGCATTTTATCTCATGTCCCGAGCGCTCGCTTTCGGGCATGCAGCGCGAGGAGGGCTGGCGCGAGACATTGCGTGCGCATGGTATTGAGCCGCCGCGACTCGTCCGTGGCGATTGGACGGCACAGAGCGGATATGCCGCCGGTCAGGCTCTGGCGGACGATCCGACCTGTACGGCCATTTATGCTTCCAACGACGCCATGGCCTACGGCTGCATTCGCGGGCTCGAGTCGCGCGGGAAGCGCGTGCCCCAGGACGTGAGCGTAGTGGGTGTTGACGACAGCCTGGGCGACATCGTGCCTGACCGTCGCCTGACCACGGTGCGCTTTAACAACAAGCGTGTCGGCATGTGGGCGGTCGACAAGATTGCCGGCGCCGAGGGGGGTGCGTCTGGCGTGGAGCACATGCTGATCCCCGGTATGCTCGTAGAGGGCGATACGGTACGCTGCCTGCGCTAGGGTGTGGACCTGTTTGGGTTGCCGCTAATTGTGCTCGATATTGTTCAGATTGGTTTAAAAACCGTTCACGGGCGAAAATCGACCGTTCATAGCTCGAAATTGCGTTTTGCATTGTTCTGTTTTGTTTGAATGTTAATGTTTCTGTCATACACAACGCAGCGCGTATGCCCGGACGCGATGCTCTCCATTGGTTCATATGTGAAAGGAACGCAATATGGCAACCAAAGAAGAAATCTCGATGGTTGGATTCGAGATCGTCGCATACGCGGGTGACGCCCAGACCGATCTGCTCGCAGCGCTCGATGCTGCTCGCGAGGGTGATTTTGAGAAGGCCGAGCAGTTGCACAAGGATGCCAGCGATGCGCTCATCGGTGCCCACGACACGCAGACCAAGCTGCTTTCGCAGGAGGCCGGCGGCGGCGAGATGGAGATGACCTTCATCATGGCTCACGCTCAGGATACTCTCATGACCACCATGATCCTGGAGAAGCAGACCCGCTTTACCATCGATGCCTATAAGCGCATCGCCGCACTCGAGGCTAAGCTCGCCTAACGAGCTCTCACAACCAAGTCCCCTTCCAAAAGCCCTGCCGCAACCCCGCGGCAGGGCTTTTTGCGGCACTTAGGGACGTTCCTTTTCTGCCGGCAGTTAGGGACAGTCCTTGTAGTCATTGGGGACGTTCTTAAACGACTAGCCGCTGGGGACACTCTTGAGCCGAACGCCAGCTCTGCCGTTCGGCTCTTCGCTCGCTGGGTATACTTCCCCTGCATTACAGGCCGGACTGAGGAGGTATCCAAATGCCGGACAACGGATCGATTCAAAAGAAGGGCGCGCATGAGATGGCTCACGGGCGCCCTGTCCAAATAACCGAGCATACGACGGTGACGGAGCTGCAGCCCAGTCTGTCCGATGTCGTGTGTGCAAACAAAAAGTTGCAGATCGGGTTCATCGTTGCGCTCGTGGTACTGGCGCTTCTGTCGGGTTTTGTCGCTCGCCCGCATTTTGCCGACACCAAGACCTGGGACTCCACCATCGAGGTCATCGACCAAAAGAAAAGCAACGTTTTGGCGCTCACGACGTCGTGCGTGGCGCTGTCTGCGGGCATCACCGCGCTGCCGGGCGACACGGGAACGCCGGTGGCCGAGCAGCTCGCACAGCTCTCGGGCAACTTAGGCATCGTGCTTGCCGTGCTGTACCTCGAGAAATACCTGCTTACTATATTATGGTCGGTCGGGCTGGGCATCCTGATCCCATTCTCGCTCGTGCTCTTTGCAGTGTCGCTTGGCATTCACGGACGTTGGAGCACCAGCGCCGTCCTGCGCCGTGTGGCAACGCGCGTACTGGTGGTCGCCATGATCGGCATGGCGTTGGTGCCCGCAAGCGTGTGGGTGTCGCAAAAGGTCGACGAGACATATCGCGTGAGCATTGAGCAGGCCGAGCAAAAGGCGGCCGACGCAGCGGAGAAGACCGACACCACGGAGAAATCGACCGATGCCAGCTCCAAAACAAGCAAGAAAAAGTCCGAGACCACGGAGTCCAAGAACGTACTTGAGCAGCTGACCGATGGGGCATCGAGCCTGGTCACGTCGGTGACCAGCGGCGCCAAGCAGATGACCGACGAGATCGTGCAGCAGGTGACCGACCTGATTGAAGGCGTCATCGTGATGATCGTGACCTCGTGCGTGATCCCGCTGTTGGTGCTCGTGGCGTTCCTGTGGCTGGGGCACGTACTGCTGGGGATCGATATCTCCGGCCCGACGAACTATCTGACGGGTCGTTTTCTGAGTGCTCCGTCCAAGCATGCCAAGAAGAGCGGACAGTCCGAGTAGGCGACAAAGCGGGCCTTGAAAGATCGAATCGTAATAAGGGCGGCCGAGATGCGTTCTCGGTTGCCCTTTTTTGTTGAGCACGTGAACGCTCGCGCCTCTGCCAGACCCAAACGGTCAACAAACACCCGCGAACGGTAATTGTTCAAAAAAGAACAAAGACAAACAAATAGTTGTTGCAGTTGCTGTTCGAATGTGTTCAAATAAACATGAACAGTGAAGAACCGCACATTCAGATGCCCGGACCTGAACGCGATTCAACACTTCCAAACAGAAACTACGCACCTGCGTATCTCTCAAGGAGGATGTCATGAGGGTTGTAATCGCTTCCGATGCCGACGGTATGTCGATGAAGGAGTCCATCAAGGAGATGCTCATCGCCGACGGTCACGAGGTCGTCGACTATTCCGAGACCCCTGCCGCGGACTTTGTCGATTCCGCGACGGCCGTCGCCAAGGACCTGCTGGAGCACAAGGATTCCCAGGGCTTCGCATTCGATAAGTACGGCGTCGGCTCCTATATGGCCGCCGTCAAGATGAAGGGCATGGTCGTCGCCAACATTTCCGACGAGCGCTCCGCCTACATGACCCGCGAGCACAACGGTTCGCGCATGGTCACCATGGGCCCGGGCGTCGTTGGCACCGAGGTCGCCAAGAAGATCGCCCGCGAGTTCCTGCGCGCCCAGTACGCCGGCGGTCGTCATCAGATCCGTGTCGACATGCTCAACAAGATGGCCTAACGAGAGCCACCGAGAACTCGAACTTCTACCTCAACTTGTGAATTCAGACGAAAGGACGTTCTGATGAAGAAGACCATCGCAATCGGTTGCGACCATATCGTTACGGACGAGAAGATCTATCTCGCCGACCGTCTTGAGCAGGCCGGCTACCAGGTGCTCGACTGCGGTACCTACAGCCACAGCCGTACGCACTATCCCATTTACGGCAAGGCCGTGGGCGAAGCTGTTGCCAGCGGCAAGGCCGACTTTGGCGTGGCCCTGTGCGGCACCGGCATCGGCATCACCAACGCCGTCAACAAGGTTCCCGGCGCCCGTTGCGCCCTGGTTCGCGACATGACCTCTGCCCTGTATGCCCGTCGCGAGCTCAACGCGAACATCGTGGGCTTTGGCGGCAAGATCACCGGCGAATTCCTGATGGCCGACATCATGCTTGCCTTCCTGGAGGAGCCCTACGAGAAGACTCCCGAGCACGATGCCCTGATCGCCAAGATCGACGCCTGCAACAAGGCCGACGCCGAGGCCCAGGCCGACCCGCACTTCTTCGATGAGTTCCTCGAGAAGTGGGACCGTGGCGAATACCATGATTAGCGGGTATCTGGCGTAATTAACTAGTCCGTTGGCGGCTCGCGTTTCTGTGATGGGGCGCGGGCCGTATTGCAATCAGCCCCATTGACTTGGCGGGCTGTCGTAAGAAAGGGAAGGCTCCTATGGAGTTTGTTCTTGATAACGGTTCTGTTCGCGTGGCACTGAGCACGGCTGGCGGATCGTTCACTTCGATTAAAGCCAACGGTCGTGAGTACCTGTGGCAGGGCGACCCGGCGGTGTGGTCGGGTCAGGCCCCGATCTGCTTTCCCATCTGCGGCGGTCTGCGCGATGGCCGCGCTATGACGCGCGCCGGCCACGAGATCAACCTCGCGCGTCATGGTTTCGCCCGCAAACAGGAGTGGAAGCTCGAGGAACAGAGCGACAACATGGTTGCGCTGAGCCTAAGCTCTGCCGACCATGCCGAGTTGCTCGAGCAGTACCCGTATCCGTTTAAGATCGTTGCTCGTTACACGATTGATTCGGAAAAGGTGGCCGTGTCGTACGAGGTGACCAATGAGGGAGCCGAGGACATGCCGTTCTTTGTGGGCGGCCATCCCGGCTTTAAGTGCCCGCTCGACGAGGGCGAGTCCTACGACGATTACGAGCTTCGATTTGAGCAGCGTGAGGCGGCGGAGCTCTGCACCGCCGTTCCCTCGACGGGCCTGATCGATGTTGAGCATCGTAGTAAGAACCCGATGGTTGGCCACGACCTGCCACTTACCCACGAGCTCTTCGACTTTGCCGAGACCATCTTTGATGTGCTCGAGAGTCGTGTGGTCACGCTGACCAAGAAGACCGAGGACAAGGGCGTGCGCCTGACATTCCCCGGTATGCCGTACCTGATTGTGTGGAGCAAGCCCGAGGGCGATTTTGTCGCGGTTGAGCCGTGGGGCGGTCTGTCCACCTGCTCCGATGAGGACGATGTCCTGGAGCACAAGCGTGGCTGCCTGGTGGCCAAGCCGGGCGAGACCGTCGTCCGCGGCTTTGAGATCGAGATTCTTTAACGAGCTATCGTATGTTTGGGGTCGCGCACGTTGCGCCCCGGAAACAGGAGTTCAACATGATTCTGACCGTTACCATGAACCCGTCGATTGATACGCGCTATCAGCTCGACAAGCTGATCATCGACGATGTGAATCGCGTGACGCCCGAAAAGACCGCTGGCGGCAAGGGCCTCAACGTGAGCCGTGTGCTGCTGCAGCTGGGCGATGACGTGCTCGCAACCGGTCTGCTCGGCGGCCACATGGGTGCCTATATGGCCGAGCTTATGGATGCCGACGGCGTTAAGAACGACTTTGTGCCCATCGCCGGTGAGACGCGCATTTGCCTGAACATCCTGCACGAGGGCAATCAGACCGAGCTGCTGGAGAGCGGCCCGCAGATCGCCCCGGCCGAGCTCGAGGCCTTTACTGCCAAGTTCGCCGAGCTTGCAGCGAAGGCGGACGTTGTGACGCTTTCGGGCTCGCTGCCGCGTGGCGTCGATGCCGGCTACTATGCCGAGCTCGTAAAGATTGCCGAGGAGGCGGGCGCCAAGGTGCTGCTCGACACCTCGGGTGCATCGCTGGAGGCCGCGCTGGAGTCCGACGCTAAGCCTGAGCTCGTAAAGCCCAACCTGACCGAGATTAACGGCCTGCTGGGTACGTCCTTTACGACTGACGACGTCGATGCCCTGCGCGAGGCGCTTGCCGCCGACGGCCGCTTTGCCGGTATCCCCTGGGTTGTCGTCTCGATGGGCGCTGCCGGCTCGGTGGGCTTCCATGAGGGCCGTGCGTTCCGCGCCAAGACGCCCGCGATTGCCGCTGTCAACGCGACGGGTTCCGGCGATTCGACCATCGCCGGCTTTGCACACGCCATTGCTGCCGGCGCCGACGATGTCACGGTGCTTAAGACCGCCAATACCTGCGGCAAGCTCAACGCCATGGACCCCAAGACCGGCCACCTGGTAATGGACCGCTGGGACGAGGTCTACAACAGCGTTGAAGTAACGGAGCTGTAGGGTTACGCGGTTTTACAAACCGCGTAACGGCTCGACGCTGCAAGCCCGCCAGAGCGGCAATCTGCCTTTCAACTTCGGCGGCATGACCAGAAGGTCAATGCCGCCTCGTTTCAAGGCACCTTGCTCGTTCTGGCGGGCTTTCGCTGACTTCGCCAAGACATCGGCGTCGCCGTGGTTGGCACTTGGGGACGTTCCTTTTGTGCCGGCACTTTGGGACAGTCCTTGCACCAATGATCCGTTTTCCTCCGTTTCCATTGAATCGACTGGCGTGTCAGGCCGTTCAGAATCGAAGTCAAATACTTTTCCCGAGAAGTGAACGAGTAAAAATGGACCCCTGGAACATCGACACTTTTCGGACGCGGTTTCCTGCGGTTTCGTCATAATTTTCCTGCGGGTTTGGTGTCGAAAAATGCAGTTGTTTAAGGGGTGCAGATTAGGTCGTTCACTTATCGGGAAAAGTATTTGACTTCGATTTGCGTGGGGATGCGAGATGCCCTGAGGTAGCCGTTGGGGACGTTCTTTAATGACTAGTCGTTTAAGAACGTCCCCAATGACTACTTAAAAAAGCGCCCGTCGGTGATGTTGCCGGCGGGCGCCGTTGTCGTGTGAGCGGTTATGCCGTGGGTGCTGCTGAGTGTTTGGCCCTGTGTGCTACAGCGAGTCGATGAAGCGCTGCTGAGCGGCGCGACCGGCTTCGTCCCACTTAAAGACGCCGGCGTTGTCGAGCACGTAGCCAAACACCACGCCGACCTCCTCGTGCAGGATGTCGATGGCGTTTTCCGCCGTAAGCTCATCGGCACGACGGGCATAGACGTCCAGGGCCCACGCGGTGTGGCTGCGGCAAAGGTCGTCGCCCTCGAGCGCGGCGGCAAGGTCGTAGCTGGCGTCGACCTTGGCGGCCAGCAGATGCTCGCGGACGGCGCCGAGCTCGGGAACCAGGCGCGGCGGAAGAATAGCCAGGCCCATGACCTCAATCAGACCGATGTTCTCCTTCTTAATGTGGTGATACTCGGCATGCGGGTGGAACACGCCCAGCGGATGCTCATCGGTCGTAATGTTGCAGCGAAGCGCCAGGTAGGCCTCGTAGATATCGCCACCGGCATTGCCGCGGGAGTCCACGCGGCGGATGACGGGCGTCACGGTATTGTGGGCCACGCCGTCGGCCGTGTGCGCGATGACGCCCACGGACTCGTCGGTCCACTCGCGCCAGGCAAGGATGATCTTCTCGGCGGCATCGAGCAGCTCACCGCGATCGTGCGAGCGCAGGCGCAGCACCGAGAGGGGCCACTGCAGCACGGTGCCAGTGACCTGGTCAAAGCCGGGCACGCTAAACTGCGAAACCTCGGCCGCGTGCATCATGGGGAACTCGTGCGCGCCGCCCTGGAAGTGGTCGTGCGACAGGATCGAGCCGCCCACGATGGGCAGGTCGGCGTTGGAGCCGATAAAGTAGTGCGGGAACAGGTCCACAAAGTCGAGCAGGCAGGAAAGACCCTTGCGATCGACGTGCATCGGACGATGCTCGGAGCTCATGGCAATGCAATGCTCGTTAAAGTACGCGTACGGGCTGTACTGGAAGCCCCAACGCTCGCCGTCGAGCTGGATCGGGATAACGCGCAGGTTCTGGCGAGCGGGGTGAGCGCCACCGTCGGCTGCGGCGGAGCGTCCGGGATAGCCCTCGTTTTCGATGCAGAGCTGGCAGGCAGGATACTTCTCGTCCGTGTTCTTGGCGGCGCCGGCCGCGGCAATGTCGCGCGGGTCCTTCTCTGGCTTGGACAGGTTGATGGTGATCTCGAGATCGCCCCAGTTGGTGGGGGTGCTCCACTTGATATTGCGCGCGATGGCGGCGCGGCGCACATAGCCGGCGTCGCAGCACAGGCCGTAGAACCAGTCGGTCGCGGCGCGGGGCTCGTTGACGCCCATGCGTCCATTGAACTCCTCGTTTACAACCGAAGGCCTCGGCATGAGCATGCCCATGATGCGCATGGCGATGCGGTCGCGGCCCGAGACTGTGTCCTCGGCGGCACCGTTGACAACGGCGGCTTCGGAAAGCGCGGCGAGCGTACCCTCCAGATCAAAGTCGGGGAGGGTATCGGGGTGCAGAAGCGAAATCTTCTCGGTCTGCAGTGCCCAGGCCATGTCGAGCGCGGGGCCCGTGGCGCCGATGCACTCCAGAATGGTGTTGTAGGCCCAGATGCGGTCGTCCTGCCCGATCATGGATCGGTGGATGGCGTACTCGATCAGGTTCTGCGCAGCCTCGCGCACGTCGGTCATTACAGCCATGCCGCGTATGCCCCCTTATCAGAGATGGCGTAGTGACGGGCAGAGCCCTCACCCAGCCAGCCGTTCATCTTGTCGATGAAAGTATCGACCAGGTCGAGCGGCACGAAGGCCTGGATGGTGCCGCCAAAGCCGCCGCCGTGGATGCGGACGGCGCCGCGGCCGTCGAGCACGTGCTCGGCCAGCGCCAAGGCATACATGGAAGGCTGCTCGGAGCCCAGCTTGGCAACGACATTCTGCAGGTACATGGCAGAGCTGGCGCCGGACTCGCGCGTCAGGGTCAGGAACTGGTCGATGTCGCCGGCGTTCAGAGCTGCCCAGCGCTTGTCGACCAGGCCGTTCTCGTACCAGTAGTGAACGGCGCGCAGGCAGGCGCGGTCGCCCAGCTTGGCGCGCAGCTCGGGCAGCTTGGCATCAAAGTCGGCAACGTCAACTTCGCACAGACGTGCCTTGCCAAACTCGGCGGCAACGTCTTGCATCTCGCGCGGAACGGCGGCGTAGTCGTCGGTAGCTGCTACATGGTCGGCGCCCACCTTAACGAGCACGAGCGCATAGCCGTGATCCTCAAAGTTGAGCTCGAGCTTCTGAGTTTTAGGCTGAGCCTGGTCCTCAAAATCCATGTAGGCAAGGCCGCCCAGGCACACGGCAGCCTGGTCCATCAGGCCGCAGGGCTTGCCGTAGTAGTTGTTCTCGGTGCGCTGGCTCATCTGCGCAAGCGCGACGGGCTCAATGGCGGGCGCGCCCCAGAGCGTCTCCATGGCGCGGCCATATGCGGCCTCGACGGCAGCGGAGCTGGAAAGGCCGCCGCCCGAGGGGACGGAGCAGGTGAAGGCGAAGTCGAAGCCGTGGGGCTCAACGCCCAGGGCTGCGACCTCGTGGGCCATGCCGCGGACGAGACTCGCGGACGTGCCCTTCTCGGACTCCTGAATATCTAGCGTGTCGAGCGTGATCTCAAAGGTGGGGTAGCCCTCGTCGGCAACGCGGACCTTGTTGGTGTCGGTTGCCACGGCAATGCCGTCGACAGCGACATCGAGCGAGCCAGCGATAACGTGGCCGCCCTCGTGGTCGGTGTGGTTGCCGCTGATCTCGGAGCGGCCGGGCGCGTGCACATAGAGCACCTGGCGGTCGCCGATGGGGCCAAACTCCTCCTCAAACAGCTTGGTGAGCGTGGCGAGCATCTTTTCGTCGGGGGCGGTCATGAGGGTCCTTTCCTTGGCGCGAACAGGTGAGTTTTGCGTCGTTATGAGTACGTTAACAATTTGAAGCGGTGTGAACTCAGTATCCACGATGCCGCACGTTAAAGGCTATGTTAACGTACTCATAACACAACGCTTATTACTTTTTGAGAATCTGGTAATCGGTCGAAATTCGGCCGTGAACGGTAGTGCCGTATGGACTTATAGAGCAGAAGAGCTGCAGCTAGAAAAAGTAGAGTACGTTAACATGCGTCCGACGATAGCGGTCCTCCGCGCGGGCTCTATTCCTGCACGGGCCGGTATGTACGCTCTTTTGATCTCGCAAGGGTGAAGGTGATCTTGTGGCAAGGCGCCCCTCCAACGATACAGGCTCGCGTCCGGTCTCCATGGCCGACGTCGCCCGCGCTGCTGGCGTTTCGCAGCAGACGGTTTCGCGCGTCGCCAACGGCCTGCCCAATGTGAACGAGCAGACGCGCCAGCGCGTGCAGGCCGCTATGCAAGAGCTCGGCTTTCGCCCGAGCTATGCCGGCCGTTCGCTGCGCGACGGTCGCTACCATTCGGTCGGTCTATGTGTCAACGATGTCACCAAGTTTGGGAACCTGACGATGATCGATGGTATCGCCAGTGCCGCTCGCGAGCATGGCTGCGCCATCACGCTGGTCGAGATGTCCAAGACCGAGGAGTTTTCGCTTGCCGAGGCCACCCGCCGCATGGCGGCGCTGCCAGTCGATGGCATCATCATCGGCATGAGCCGCATGGCGCCCGACTTTGAGACATTTGATCCACTGCCGGGAATCGGCACGGTTATCGTCACCATGTATGCGCATCCGCGCGTGACCACGGTCGACTCCGACCATTACGGTTGCTCGCTGCTGCTTATGGATCACCTGTTTGAGCTTGGTCACGAACAGATTCGCTATATCGGCGGCCCGTCCTTCTCGGTGGACGAGCAGTTCCGCCGCGCCGGTTGGCAAGACGCGCTCGAGCGCAGGCATATCGAGCCGGTGGAGCCGCTCGAGGGCGACTGGTCTGCCAACAGCGGATACGAGGCCGGCAGGTATCTGGCCGAGCACGACCGCACCATGACGGCGATCTATGCGGCAAACGACCAGATGGCAAACGGCGCCATCGCCGCGCTGCGCGATAGTGGCCTGCGCGTGCCCGAGGACGTGAGCGTGGTGGGCGTCGACGATTCGCTCGACGACTTTGTCGCACACAACGAACTCACGACCGTGCGGTTCGATCTGCATCAGCGTGGACGCGAGGTGTTTGAGCATGCGGTCCCTAAGGAGGGGACGCCGGGCAAGACCGTCGCGATCCGTATCCCCGGCCAGCTCATCGTTCGGCATACCACAGCGGCTCCGCGCGCGTAGTTTGCGCAGGTCAACGGCGTGTTGCCGCGCTTCAATAACAAACGGTAAGGATGCCGGCAGATAGCTGTTGAGATACGGCCGAGTGCTATGATAGACGGGTTCTTTTGTCTATCTAGGAGGCTTTGCCTGATGGAGATCACCAAGGATATCCGCTACGTTGGCGTTGACGATCACGACATTGACCTGTTCGAGGGCCAGTACGATGTGTCCGAGAACGGTATGGCATACAACAGCTACGTTATCTTGGGCGAGAAGATCGCTGTCGCCGATTCGGTCGACGGTGGTTTTGTTGATGAGTGGCTCGGCAACATCGAGGCCGTGCTCGACGGTCGTACGCCCGATTATCTGGTCGTTCACCACATGGAGCCCGATCACTCCGCTGGCATCGCCGCCTTTATGGAGCGCTATCCCCAGGCCCAGATCGTGGCCAGCATGGGCGCCTTCCGCATGATGGTCAACTACTTTGGCACCGATTACCCCGAGCGCAAGATGGTCGTCAAAGAGGGCGACGTGCTCGACCTGGGCGGCCACAGCCTGACCTTTGTCGGCGCTCCCAACGTGCACTGGCCCGAGGTGCTCTTCTCCTACGAGGCCACCGACAAGGTGCTCTTTAGTGCCGATGGCTTTGGCAAGTTCGGCGCCAACGACATCGAGGACCCGGAAGGCTGGGCCTGCGAGGCGCGTCGTTACTACTTTGGTATCGTGGGCAAGTTCGGCAAGTTCGTGCAGGCCGTGCTCAAGAAGGCCGCCGATCTGGATATTCAGATCATCTGCCCGCTCCACGGCCCCGTGTTGACCGAGAACCTGGGCTACTACCTCGACACTTACAACACTTGGTCGAGCTACCAGCCCGAGGACGAGGGCATCACCATTGCCTACGCGAGCGTCTACGGCCATCTGAAGGCTGCCGTCGAGGAGCTTGCCGCAGCGCTCGAGGCTCGCGGCCAGAAGGTCTCCGTCTTTGACCTGGCTCGCGACGATATGGCCGAGGCCGTTGAGGACGCGTTCCGTTATGACCGCCTGGTGCTTGCTTCCATCACCTACCAGGGCGAGATCTTCCCGTTCATGAGCACCTTCATCCACACGCTCGCCGAGCATGCCTACCAGAACCGCACCGTGGCGCTTGTCGAGGCCGGCTCTTGGGCGCCTGCCGCTGCCAAGGTCATGACCAAGGAGATCGAGGGCATGAAGGACATCACCCTGACGCAGAACAAGGTGACCGTCCTGGGTTCGCTCAACGACGCATCGCGCGCCCAGATCGAAGCCCTCGCCGACGAGCTTTCCAAGTAACAGCTTTTCGCTTCAGCCGTCAAAACCACCACAAAGGTGCCTGTCCCCTTTGTGGTGGTTTTTCCATATCGGGACCCGATTGTCTCGATCTGTAACATCTGGAGGGTCAGATTGTCTCTATCTGTTACAGATTTAGACAAAGCGTTGGGGTTGAACCGAACTATCTAAATCTGTAACACTAAGCGCTCAAATTGCCTGCTAAATGTTACAGATCAAGACAAACCGGCGAAAGTGCAGCGGCGCCGGCCAGAACCACCACAAAGGTGCACTGTCCCCTTCGTGGTGGTTTTTGTTTTTAGGCGGTGGCGATGATGAGGGTTGGGGCGTCGGTGTCGGTGGTATCGGCGATTGAGGTGGCGACGGAGCCATTGGGGTCACGGTCCATCACGATGGTGTCGACATCGACGAGCTCGGCGAAGCGGTACATGCCGCGTCCGTTGACCTTGCTCGCGTCCATGAGGGCGACGCTTTGACGTGCGGCGACGATCATGGCTGTTTTGGTCTCGGCCATCTGGGGGAAGTCCGTGGTAAAACCACAACCCGGGACAAAGGCGCCGGGGCACATGATGGCGAGGTCGGCGTGAACCATCTGCAGCGCCTGCATGGTGAGCGGACCGTACAGATAACGATGGCCCTTGCGCAGCGCGCCGCCCAGCATGACGACGTCGACCGAGGGCATGCTCTCGTCGATGTAATCGGCGATTGTAATGTCCGCCGTGATGACGGTGATGCCGTCGCGTTGGTCGAGCAGGCGGACAAATTCGAGCGCCGTGGTGCCCGAGTCGACGAGCAGGGTGTCGCCGTCGCTGACGAGCTCAATGGCGCTTTGCGCGATGGCCTGTTTGGCAGCAACGTTGACGTTAATGCGCCGGTCTTGCGTGGAGACGGTTAGGCGCTTGTGGAGTGACACGGCGCCACCATGCGTGCGGCGCAGCTTGCCAGCCTCGGCGAGGGCGTCCAGGTCGGCGCGGGCCGTGACGGAGGACACGCCAAAGGTCTGAGCGATTTCTGCTACCTGCACCGAGGCATTATGCTCGAGCATCTCCATGATGGCGGCGCGGCGTTCGTCGGCGAATGCACGGGTTGCAGTTTGGGCCATGACTGCTCCGTTCTCGGTCAAATTTGCAGGAATTGTGTTGACTCTATTTTCGTTCATTTTCTTTTTGAGTAAGAAAACGCCTTTCGAATACTTATCTTTTCTATAAAAGAAAGGCAATCAAGGCTCAAAACTCAATATCGAACACGTGCGCTCGGCACAAAACCCTTCCGTTTGCTTTTCAAAATTGAGAGTCTTGCTCTGCGGAGTGACAACATCCCGCACATTCATACCCGCTGAATTTCATACAATGAGCGCAGCAAAACGCAAGGTAAAACGCCTTGCGAACACGTACGCCCGATGTCCAGATGCGGGCGAGGGAGAGGAGCAAACGCTCATGGCACTTGTTACCACCGAAAAGATGCTCAAGGACGCTCAGGCCGGCCACTACGCCGTTGGCGCGTTCAACGTCGAGAACCTCGAGTTTGTTATGGCTGTTCTGGCCGCTGCCGAGGAGACCAAGTCCCCCGTCATCATGCAGACCACCCCGGGCACCATCAAGACCGCTGGCCTGGATTACTTCTACGGCATGGTCAAGGCTGCCGCCGAGCGCGCTTCCGTGCCCGTCGCTCTGCACCTCGATCACGGCGATGGCTATGACCGTTGCATGCAGGCTTTCCGCACGGGCTACACCTCCGTCATGATCGACGGTTCGCACGAGTCCTTCGAGGACAACATCGCTCTGACCAAGTCCGTCGCCGACGCTGGCCGCGCCATGGGCGTGCCCGTCGAGGCCGAGCTCGGCAAGGTTGGCGGCAAGGAGGACGACGGCCCTGCGGTTGAGGGCGAGAGCCCCTACACCGATCCGGCCGAGGCCAAGGAGTTCGTCGAGCGCACCGGCTGCACCTCTCTCGCTATTGGCGTTGGCACCAGCCACGGCGTGTACACGAGCGATCCGCACATCGAGCAGTCCGTGGTCAAGGCCATCCGCGACGCCGTCGACGTGCCGCTGGTTCTGCACGGCACCTCCGGTGTGCCCGATGAGCAGGTTGCCGAGGCTGTGAAGAACGGCATCTGCAAGGTCAACTACGCCACCGAGCTGCGTCAGGCCTACACCAAGGGCTTCATGGCCTACATGGCCGAGAACCCTGCCTGCTTCGATCCCAAGAAGCCGGCCAAGGAGGGTATGCGTGAGATCACCGAGCTGGTTAAGATCCGCATGACCAACCTCAACTCTGTGGGCAAAGCAGAGTAACAGCAAGGGTACTCTGATCCCACCGGACGGTTTGGGCGGGTCCCGTACTTAGTTTCCAAAACGTCCTCGCGCATGAAGGCCCCCGTTGTCTCGCTTCTTCGAAGCGTTGACAACGGGGCCTTCGCGCTGCGGAATGATTTTGGAAACTAAGTACGGGACCCGCCCAAACCGTCCTGCTCAATCGCCCTTGTGGCGTTAGTGTCGGAAAAATAAGACGTTGCTTTTTGCCCCCTGCGGAAAGATTGGGGAACTAAGCCCTCGTCCCTCCCAGGTTGACCTACTCGAGGTCGTCGCCCTTGTGGCGTTAGGTCTGAAAATAATAAGAAGCCTTCGCGCTGCGGAATGATTTTGGAAACTAAGTACGGGGACCCGCCCAAACCGTCCTGCTCCATCGCCCTTGTGGTGTTGGGGCTGAAAGGGTGGGACGCGTGGGTTATTTGGTTGTTAGGGTTAGTAGGTCGTTGGGGGTTTTGAGGTTGTAGGTGGCGTTTGGGATATCTTGGTGTGATCCCCATGCTGCTCGGGCAAAACTGACCCCTGCTGAAGTTGCGCATTGTTCGTCGTAGACGGTGTCGCCAACGTAGACGACGTTGCCAGGATTCGCGCCCGTACGCCGGAGATATTCGAGCATGGGAGCGGGTGCGGGTTTATGTTCGGTTGTGTCTTCGACGAGGATGATGTGCTCAAAATACTTATCGAAACCAAGGGGTGCAATATCTTTTGCGTATTCGTCGCGCGCACGTGAGGAGACGATGCCAAGTTTGCAGCCGCTATCGGCGAGTGTTGCGATGACTTCAAGCAAGCCTGGAAACACGCTGATGGTGCTTTTAAAGCTGGCGGCAACTTGGCACCAGCGATCCAACGTTGCCTGCGAGTAGATCCCAAGTTTCTCAAGGGCATCCTTGCCGGGTATGCCGAGGGCAAAGTCAAGCTCGTGTCGGGGAAGCGTTTTGCTGGTCTCTTCTTGGACAATCTGGACAAGCGATGACAGAACGCTTTCTTCTGTATCTGCCAATGTCCCATCAACGTCAAATACGATATGGTCAAAGTGCTTCATATGACTGCTCCTCTCTGTTGTTTGCCTGCAAGTTTGATGCAGTGACAGAAGAAGGGCTAGCGGGATTTCTGCCTGGTGCTATCGAGATTCTGCCTCGCTGCTCGATAGCTCGAAGGAGTGCATCCCATTTGTTCTTTAAATACCTGGCCAAGATGGCTTGCTGTCGCAAAGCCGCATTGGCGCGCGACTGTCTGGACCGTTCGCGTGGTGTGTGCCAAAAGTTCGCAAGCACGGTTTACGCGGTATGCGCGCAGATATGTCGCCGGGGTCGTTCCTGCGCAAGCTTCGATAATGCGGTAACACTCTCTTTCGCTTACGCCGGCTGCAGATGCCATCTGGGGCACATCTATAGCGGCTGCATAGTTTGCGTGGATATAGTCCAGGATTGCCTTGAACTGTACGTCGCGGTTGGTCATCCAAGAGGCGTTGTCGGAGGAAAAGAGCGGTTCGGCCTTGGCGTAAATCTGAATCCAGAGCTCTGACAAGCTATTCCGAAGCGCCATCTCGTTCTGCGGCCGTTGAAGGTCGTGGTTAAAGGAACTCTTTAGCAAATCGATAAAGGGCATATCGTCGGGGTTGGTGGGCGACCATTTGAGCACATCGACGCCTCGACATTGAAGTAATGGATTGATGTAGCGCTTTTGGAGACGTCCCGCGGGATCGCCGAGCATCGACGGCTGAAAGATATGCAGCATTTGAATGGCTGGCGCCGAATTGGGCGATTGCAGCGTGCTGTGCAAAACGCCGCCGTTGATAAAGCCGGCGGACCCTTCCTCAAAGCGTACGTGCTCATGAGCCGCGCGCGTTCGATAGTCAATCGCTCCCTGCTCCATGTAGAAAAGCTCAACTTCGGAATGCCAGTGCCAGGGGACGGAATTGCCCGGATAGCGAGCGAATTCTGCGCGTTCGGCAATATAAGGCCAGTCTTCGGCGGTCTCGGGAAACGCTTCCTCGCGTCCTCCGCGGTGCAATTCTATGTGATCCATGTTTCGCATGGCATCAGTATAAAGCGCGATGGGCTTAGATTGCTCTTGCCTGTTCGGGGAACGCCTTGTCTAGGGATGCTTGGAGCTTTTCGAAGGATGCTCGTAAGTTGAGGCTCTGATCGGCTGAGCGCTTGGTTTTTGTGGTGGGGGAGTCGAGGAGACCGTTTCTCTGTGTCGGGGGGAAGGAGAAAAGGTCTGCATGTTTTAGGGATGGCTGCTGTGCTGCGTCACTGGAAGAATGCATGCTTATGCGGCCTCCTCGATGTCCACCAAAAGGTTGCGCACGGGGTGTGCTGCTAGGTCCCGTGCGTTGGCAGTATTATGCCGCGGCTGCCGCAAAGAAGCGCTAAAGAAAGGCTTAACCTGGTTTGGTGTTACGATGAAACCGCAGGTCAAAGGTATCGAGTAACACTCTTGAAAGGTTTTGGGCTTAAGGGCTTTCTAAGGTTTGTGGCGTAGACGTGGCGCGGACGTGCGGAGCGTGTGAATGCTCGCTGTTAGCGCTGCGGCTCTGCGGCGCGCACCTGCTCGATGACCTTTTCCATCGTGGCGTCGATGCGGTCTTTTTTGAGTTCGCATTCCCAGATGGTTATGGGTGTCCAGCCCATTTGAGTGAGTGCTGCCACGGCAGCGCGGTCGCGCTCGACGTTGCGGCGAAACTTTGCTTCCCAAAATTCAACATTGCGCTTGGGGTGGCTGGGGTTGCACTTGGGGCAGCGATGCCAAAAACAACCGTTGACGAAGATGGCGATCTTGCGGCCGGGGAAGGCGATGTCGGGCTTGCCGGGAACCTTCCATTCCAAACGATAGCCCGTAAGGCCCGCGGCGCGCAGGCGCTGGCGAACGAGCAGCTCGGGCTTGGTGTTGGCGCGCTTGTTGCCCTTCATGGACTTTTTGATGGCGGCGCGACGGCGCACCAGTTCACGCTCGTCGGCGGAAAGGTCCGAGGTATCGATGCCGTCCAGCAGGCCGGGCTTGGGGCGCTTTTTGCTGCGGCGCTTAGGCGCGCGCTTGGGTTTGGTGGCGGGGTGTTCGGTTGTGGCGGCCTTGGTATCTTTGGCAGTGCTGTTGGCCTCGAGCCGGTCTTCCTTCAGCTCAATCAGGGCATCAATGAGCCCCTTGTCGGCGGGCATCCATTCCACCGTGGCAAGTGAGGTGCGTGGAATCCAGCGGATATCGAGTTGGCGGTCGTGCTTCTGAGGCTCATCGGATTCATCGGCCAGCGAGCAGTAGTAGCACTCCATGGAGAGATGAAAATCGGGGTAGTCGTACTCAACGGTATAGAAATCGCGCAGGTTGGTGACTTTTACCTGCAGCTCTTCCATGAGCTCGCGGCGTACGGCGTCCTCGGACGACTCGCCGCGCATGAGCTTACCACCCGGGAACTCCCAAAGTCCTTGCATGTCGCCGTAGCCGCGCTGCACGGCAAGCAGCTCGTCAGATCCATCCTTGCGAATGATCCCGGCGGCAACATGAACAGTCTTCAACAGGAGTCCTCTCTCAACATCAACACGTGGCAGGGTGGCTATCCGTACCTTACACAACGGTAAGGCAAGCGTAAGCCATATCGATGGTAGCCGACTCGGCTTCTTGCGACTATAGATGCCGTAGACTAATCGCAAGAAAGGACTCGGTATGCAAACCACGCACATGGCGACCCCGGTACTGGAGGTCGCGCATCTCGAAAAGGTATATGGAGCGCTGGGCAATGTGACCCGCGCGCTCAACGACGTCAGCTTTACCGTCAACCGCGGTGAATTCGTTGGCATCATGGGCGCCTCGGGCTCGGGCAAGTCGACGTTGCTCAACTGCGTGTCGACCATCGATAGCGCCACGAGCGGCACCATTCGCATCAACGGCCAGGACGTTACGCGCATGAAGCAGGCCAAACTCTCGCAGTTCCGCCGCGAGGAGCTCGGCTTTATCTTCCAGGACTCCAACCTGCTCGATACGCTCACGGCGCGCGAGAACATCGCCCTGCCGCTCACCATCGCCCGCACAAACTCGGCAGAGATCTCGACCCGCGTGCAGGATGTGGCCGCGCGTTTGTCTATTAGCCAGGTGCTCGACAAGTACCCCTATCAGATGTCCGGCGGTCAGCAGCAGCGCGTTGCCGCGGCTCGCGCACTCGTCACCGACCCCACCATGATCATGGCCGATGAACCCACCGGCGCCCTTGATTCCAAGAGCGCTCGTCTGCTGCTCGAGAGCCTGGAGGCCCTCAATCGCCGCTTGCGCGCGACCGTGCTCATGGTTACGCACGACAGTTTTGCCGCAAGCTACACGAGCCGTGTGCTGTTTATTCGCGACGGCAAGATCTTCACCGAGCTGCGCCGCGGCGACACCGACCGCCGAGAGTTCTTCGACCGCATTATGGAGGTCGTTGCCATGATGGGCGGTGAGGGCTCCGATGCTCTGTAAACTCGCTTGGGGCAACGTCCGCCGCGCCGGCCGCGACTACCTCGTCTATCTTTTGACGCTCACCCTGGGCGTCACGGTCTTCTATGCCTTTAACACCATCTCGATGCAGGTTGACATCGCCGGAATCGATGAAGAGGGCTTGGCGCAGGTTATGGGCAGCATGCTCGGCCACCTGACGTACTTTTTGGCCGGTGTCATGGCCTTTTTGATGGTGTACGCCAATAACTTCATCATGAAACGCCGCAAGAAGGAGTTCGGCCTGTACCAGGTGCTCGGCATGGGGCGCGGGCGCGTCGCTACGATCATGGCGCTCGAGACCGTGATAGTATCGGTCGTGGCCTTTGTCGCCGGCATTGTGCTGGGTGTGGGACTCTCCCAGCTCATGACGTTCTTTACGGCCTCGCTCTTTAAAACACAGATCGCCAATTTCCACTTCTTTTTCTCGGTGCATGCGTTCAACCTGACCCTTGCCTGCATGCTCGTAATGTTTGTGCTCACGCTACTGCTGAACCTTCGCGCCGTGCGTCGCACTAAGCTCATTGAGCTCATGGGTGCCGAGCGTCGCAACGAGAGCATCAAGACACGCAACCCCTGGATCGCGATTGCCATCTTTGCCGTGGGCGTGGTGCTGGTGGGCGTTGCCTATTACCGTCTGCTACGTGATGGGTTCCCGCTAACCGCGACGGACAGCAAGCTGCAAGAGGCCATGAACCAGTTTGGCATTACGACCGCTATGGTTACCGTGGGCACCTTTGCCCTGTTCTGGGGACTCTCGGGCATGCTCATCAAGCTGCTGCAGAGCTTGCGCGGCGTGTATTGGCGCGGACTTAACATGTTTACCGTGCGCCAGCTTGCGGCCAAGGTCAACACGGTGTGCTTTTCGATGGGCGTCATCGCGATGATCCTTTTCCTGGCCATCACCTCGGTGACCTGCGGCATGTCGATTGCCAACGTGATGAACGAGAATCTGGAGCGCTATACGCCGGCCGATATGTCGCAGACGTATATCTATTACACGCCCGAAACGCTCGACTACTACAAGGAGTATGTCAATCCGTCTGAGGCCGATCGCATGGTGCTGGCCGATGCAACGGTCGATTTGTACGCTGCATGGCATGGCGAGTGCAAGTCGGCGGACAACAACGACGAGACCGGCAAGAAGGTCAATATCGCCGATGTTGCCGGTGAGCATGTGCAGATCGATTCGTATCTGAGTTACCCGCTTGGCGGCTCGGGTCCCTCGGTGGTGGCAGGCGAGATGTGCAAGACCATGGGCGAAAAGCTTCCCAAGGCGCTCGAGGGAAGCAACGCCGATGCGATGGGTCTGTTTGTGACGCCGGCGAGCCAGTACAACAAGCTGCGCCAGATGATGGGCGAGGAGCCGGTGAGCATTGGCCGCGACCAGTACTTGCTTACGTGTGATATGGGCGGTGAACTGGGCGACCTGTACACCAAGTACATGGCCGGCGGTCATACCCTCACCCTGGGCGGCCATGAGCTCAAGCCCGCAACCGATAAGTCGGACGAGGACACGGCGGCCATCGCCAACTCGGCGCTCGGCAGCAATCCCGGTACCGTGGTCGTAGCCGATGAGCTGCTGTCCCAGCTTAATCTGCAGCCGTATGCCAGTAATCTGCTCGTTAATTACAAACAGGGGATGGATGCGACCGAGGCGGACAAGAGCATTAAATACACCTTGCTCGACAATCTGCTCGTTGATGGCAAGGAGTCGGGGTCGTGGGGAGTCTTCATGACGCGCTCCGAGATCTATACGCAGGCGGCGCAGATGAACGGCATGATTAGCTATCTGGCCATCTACATTGGCTTTGTACTGGTCGTTGCGTGCGCGGCGATACTGTCGATCCAGCAGCTCTCCAACGTGGCCGACGGCAGCCGTAACTATCGTGTGCTGGCGCAGATCGGCTGTGACGACCGCCAGATCCGCCATTCGGTGATGGCGCAGCAAGCGGTCTTCTTCCTGTTCCCGCTGGCAGTGGGCCTGGCGCACTCCTTTGTGGCGCTCAAGGTGATCATCGAGCTGGTGAGCACGTTCGGCAACATGAGCATCGGCGGCACGGTGGGTCTCACCTGTGCGATTTTCCTGGCGGCCTACGGCGGCTACTTCTTGGTGACCTACCTCATGAGCACCGGCATGGTACAAGCCGCCATCGCCACCCGTTATAGCGAATAACTCGTTCAGCTCGGAATTATCGTAAGTTGAGCATAAGTCAGCGAAAGCGCCCCTAGGTGAGCAAGGTGACGTGAAAGAGGAGGGAAGCGTACTTTTGGTACGCGACCGACGATTGAACGTCAGATTGCCGCCTAGGGGCGCTTGCAGCGTCGAGCCGTTACGCGGTTTGGCAAAACCGCGTAACCTCAACGTTTCCAAAAATGCAGGATGAGCGTGGTGCGGTTTTGCTGCTCGGTTTTGACCAGGATGTTGTGGATGTGGGTCTTGACGGTGCCCACGGCAAGGAATAGCTCGTCAGCGATCTCTTGGTTCGACTTGCCCAGCACAACCAAGCGCATGACTTCGGTCTCGCGGTTGGAGAGCTTGTAGGCGTTGCGATAGAAAGGCATCTGCTCTTCGATATGCCGGTCAAGATCGCTGACGTTCTTTTCCTCGGGCGCTTCCTGCATGCGGATCGAAAGCACGTGGTAGGAGTAGATAATCAGCAGAATTGCAAAGTAGCACGCAAAGACGTTTTCGCTAAAGTTGCGCTCGGACAGATATAGCTGCAGCCAAGAGGGCGCCAGGCTCATGGGGACAACAAGGATGTTGTAGAAATCCTCGGCAACGATGCAACCGACCAGAATTGCGCCGATAATCAGGTGCTTTCGTTGGTTGTTAACGCGTGCCTTCAGCTCAACTTTTGTACTCTTATGAGCCGTCCAAAAGATATACAGTCCCACAAAGACAAGGAATACCTGACGCATCGTGTAGTAGAGCCACTGATGCATGGGGCCGGAGGGGACAGCGACGATAATCAGCGACTCGCACAGCAAAAACGTCAAGACGGGGATAGCGAACTGCTTTTTAGAATGTTTGTCGAGCAGGTCCATGGCAATCAGCCAAATAAAAGCCTGCGAAGCGGTCGCCACAAGGGTTCGCATTACAGGCATGGTAATTGAGTAATAGTCGCTGGCCGGAAAACTCTGGTTTTGCAATGTGTATTCAAAAAAGAAGATCTCGGTCATCTCGATGGCATAGCAGATAAATACGCCGCTGCCATAGATAAAGAAGCGTCGACGAGACGAGGCATAGGCGGCAAGCGAAAGCACTGCCGTCACAATACAGATTACGGGTATTGCTAGGGTATAGAAGAACATCAGAGTGTTCATCTGTCACCGTCCCATCTCATTTAATCTATGGCCGAACCCTGTATATCCTGTGGGGTATAGACGTCTCGACCCTTCGTTCCATTGCGGATTAGGCGCCGAGATACAGGATAGCCGCATACCGTTCGCGGTTCTAGATAGTAAACCCCCTGTAAACTCTTGACCTGCGGGTTTATATTGGATTAGAGAGGGTGTAACTCCGTGAACGGTCTTTAATCCCGAATAAACTAGGTAAAAATTGCATACGGGTGAATGATGGTCTTGTCAACACGAGGCGTGATGTTCGAGCGCCTCATAGTAATAGTCGGCAAGACCGGCGGAAAGGAAATCGACATGGCACTGCCTAAGGATTTCATCGACACCAACGACTTCACCAAAGAGCAGATCCTGGCTATCGAGGATCTTGGCCTGGCAATGAAGAAGGCCATCAAGGTTGACGGTTATTATCCGCACCTGCTCCGCAACAAGAGCCTTGGCATGATCTTCCAGCAGGTCTCCACCCGCACTCGTCTTTCCTTCGAGACCGCTATGACCGACCTCGGCGGCCACGCCCAGTTCTACGGCCCTGGCACCATCCAGCTCGGTGGCCACGAGTCCCTGGGCGACACCGCTCGCGTCATGGGTGACCTGCTCGACATCATGATGGCTCGCGTTGACCGTCACAAGGACGTCGTCGGCCTCGCCGAGGGCTCCGCTGTGCCCGTCATCAACGGCATGTCCGAGTTCAACCATCCCACGCAGGAGATGGGCGACCTCATGACCATGCTCGAGAACCTCCCCGAGGGCAAGAAGATCGAGGACTGCACCCTGGCCTTCATCGGCGACGCCACCCAGGTCTGCGTCTCCCTCATGTTCATCGCTTCCAAGGTCGGCATGAAGTTTGTCCAGTTTGGACCCAAGGGCCACCAGATCCCCGATGGCGGCCTGCATGTTGGTACCGTTGAGGAGCGCGCCGAGTTCGGCAAGCAGATGATGGCCATCGCCGAGGAGAACTGCAAGGTCTCCGGCGGCTCCATCGTCATCTCCGACGACATCGAGTGCATCAAGGGTGCCGACTTCATCTACACCGACGTGTGGTATGGCCTGTACGACGAGGAGGTCTCGGGCGAGAACTACATGGACGTGTTCTATCCCAAGTATCAGGTCACCATGGACATGATGAACTTCGCCGGCCCCAACTCCAAGTTCATGCACTGCCTGCCGGCCACCCGCAACGAGGAGGTCGTCGACGAGGTCATGGACGATCCCGAGCGCTCCCTGTGCTGGGTCGAGGCCGAGAACCGCAAGCACTCCATCCGTGCTCTCCTTGCCGCCCTGGGCAAGCGCACCCCGCTCAACGACGAGGGTGTCGAGTACTCCGCCAAGGCTGAGCTCCACGCCGCTCTCGAGGCTCTCGAGCAGCTCTAAGCCTCAAGGCTTTTAAAAGCACGTTTGCGGGCGGCGGATGCTCGTCTCCTGTCGCCCGCTCACCGAGGCCCAAGCAATTGCCTTAATACCTTAGGGCCTCGGATCTGTCCAAGACTGAGCGAAGGAGCTCATCATGAGCGACGGAAAGAAAAAGCTTTCCTTCTTGACGGTCATTTCGACCATCATCTGCGTCGTCTTCGTTTGCGAGGCCGCCGCACCTGCTGCCGCCATTGGCAACCAGCAGTTCTTCTGGTGGATCTTCCTGATCCTGACCTTCCTGCTCCCTTACGGCATGGTTGTCGCCGAGCTCGGCACCACCTATGACGGCGAGGGCGGCATTTACGACTGGGTGCGCGATGGCCTGGGCGACAAGTGGGGCGCCCGCATTTCGTACTACTACTGGGTTAACTACCCGCTGTGGATCGCCTCGCTGGCCACCATGTTCCCTGACATCCTGGGCATGGTCTTTGGCGTCGAGTTCAACCTGATCGCCAAGATGGGTATCGATCTTGCCTTCGTGTGGATCGTCTACCTTATGGGCCGCTCCAAGGCGGCCGACTCCGAGTGGGTCCTCAACGGTGGCGCCATCATCAAGGTCGCCGTTGCCGTTATCGTCGGCGCTCTGGGCATTTGGTATGCCATGGAGAACGGTTTTGCGAACGACATGTCCGCTGCCACCTTCCTGCCCGAGCTCACCAACACTAACGCTCTCGGCTACCTGTCGATCATCATCTTTAACTTCATGGGCTTTGAGGTTATCTGCACCATGACCGACGACATGGCCGATCCCGCTCGCGATATCCCCAAGGCCATCATCGTCGGTGGCCTGTCCATCGCCGTGATCTACCTGTTCGCTGGCTTTGGCATCGGCGCTGCGGTGCCGGCCGATTCCATCGATCCCGACTACGGCATGATCGTCGCAGTCCAGACCATGGTGGGCGACTCCATGATCTTTAAGGTCATCTGCATCGCCTTCCTGATCACCCTGTTCGCCAACATGGCCGCTTGGTCCTTCGGCGTTAACTCCGTTGCTCGCTACGCTGCCGAGCACGGCAACATGCCCAAGGTCTTCGCCTCGATGATCTCGGATGACGACATGCCCAACGGCGCCAACCTGGTCAACGCCGTCGTTGCCTCCCTGGTGCTGTGCCTGCAGCTCGTTCCCATCGACGCCATCTCCAACGGTGTCTTCTGGATGCTCTTCGGCACCTCCGTCGTCTTCCTGCTGCTGACCTACATACCGATGTTCCCGGCGTTCCTCAACCTTCGTAAGAACGACCCCAACCGCGAGCGTATCTTCACGTTCCCGTTTAAGGGCGCCATGATGAAGGTCATGCTGGCCATCCCCTGCATCGAGCTGGTCCTGGCCATCGTTGCAACGCTGGTGCCGTTCTCCGCCGCTGAAATTGGCGACAAGCTCCCGATGATCGTTATCTTCATCGTGCTCGTGCTCATCGGCGAGGTCGTCCGCGTCGTCAGCGCTAAGGGCCGCAAGGAAGAGTACAAGGGTCTGACCCCTGAGCTCGCAGCCCAGCGTCTCGCTGAGGAGGCCGCCGAGGCCGAGGAGGACTAGAGCACCCGGTTCTGGGGCTCCAACCCTCCTCGCGTACCAACGTGCGCTTCATCGGGCTTGTCGCTCCCGACTCCGGGCACTCTAGCCTCTTCGGAGGCGTGCCCAAGCGACAGGTTTGCTAACCATTCCCCGGGGTGGGTGTGAGCGATAGCTCCGGTAACCACCGCCCACCCCAATCTCTCTTCCGTATCCTTCGTGCGTTTTGTCTCCGCGCACTTGGTTACGTCGTCGCTTGCCGGTGCGATTCCGTGAAAACCGGCGCCGGGCGCCCCGACCTTTGCCGGGGAACGGGCGCCTACCATCTCTTGGTTTTAGGCTGCGGGTAACCCGCCCGCAGCAAGCGATCGTTCGATTTGGAGGAAATCTTATGCGTACGATCACCGAGTCCGAGTCCACCCCCAAGGCCGACGGCTTCTTCATGCCCGCCGAGTTCGCCCCGCAGGATCGCGTGTGGATGGGCTGGCCCCACCGCACCGACACCTGGGCCCACGGCGCCAAGCCGGCCCAGAAGCAGTATGCCGCCATCGCCCGCGCCATCTCCGAGTTCACCCCGGTCTATATGTGCGCCAACCAGGTCGACTACGCCAACTGCAAGGCCGTCTTCGAGAACGACGAGAACGTCACCGTCATCGAGATGACCACCGACGACGCCTGGTTCCGCGACACCGCCGCCACCTACGTCATCAACGGCAAGGGCGAGAAGCGCGCCAACCACTGGCACTTCAACGCCTACGGCGGCCTCGTCGACGGCCTGTACTTCCCGTGGGACAAGGACGAGCAGATCGCCCTCAAGATGGCTGAGCTCTCCGGCTGCCGCCGCTATCGTCCCGATGACATGATCCTCGAGGGCGGCTCCATCACCGTCGACGGCGAGGGCACCCTTGTCGTGACCGACCAGTGCCTGCTTTCCCCGGGCCGCACCTGCTCTGCGGTGCTCGAGGAGGAAGAGGATCCCGAGTCCATCTGGCCCAAGTACCACAAGAAGTTTGAGCCCTGGAGCGAGGAGCTTCGCGCCTACATGGACGAGCACCTCAAGGATTACCTGGGTGTCGAGAAGGTCATCTGGGTCAAGGAGGGCATCGACCCCGAGGAGACCAACGGCCACATCGACGACGTCGCCACGTTCATCGCCCCGGGCGTCATGGCCTGCATCTGGACCGACGATCCCGAGTATCCGTTCTACGAGCAGTGCCACGCCGCCTACGAGACCCTCTCCAACGCCGTTGACGCCAAGGGCCGCAAGATGAAGGTCTACAAGCTCTGCATGCCCGTGAACCCGCTGTTCATGGACCAGGCCTCCTGCGACACCATCGACGCCGACGAGAACGCCGAGCCGCGCGTCCCCGACGAGCCGCTGATCGCCTCTTACATGAACTACCTGGTCACCAACCACGGCGTTATCGTCCCGCAGTACGGCGACGAGAACGACCAGCTGGCCGTTGACACGCTCCAGAAGATCTACGACGAGGTCTGGGGCGAGGGCGTCTACAAGTGCGTCGGCGTTCAGTCCGAGCAGGTCGTCTTCGGCGGCGGCAACATCCACTGCATTACGCAGCAGGAGCCCTCGGCGTAACTCAGGCACGCCACCTTGGCGTTCACTCGTCGCTTACGTAGCGTCAGTACGCTACGCTCCTCGTTCGCGCCAATCTGGCGCACCTGAGCACGCCGAGTAAACGTCTGTCTTCCCGAGGCACGGCACCTTGCCCTTCAATCGTCGGGCATGACCCTTAAGGTCTATGCCCTCCTCTTTCAGGGCAATCTGCCGCACCTCAGAAACCCAGCCGATCAATCGGACAGTCGGTGAATCGCACCGTGACTATCTCGGGGCATTGATGGTCTGGTCACTTGATGTCTTGGTCGGCTGGGTTTTTCTTTGGGCACTCCGTTGCCTCCACTTCGGAGTGCCCGCCTCTTTGATTGAGTACGCGTCTGATCTGGGATTTATTGCGGGTTAGGCCAATTGTTCGCTTGAATATCCCAGGTCAGACGCGTCTTCAATTGCCGAAAGTTTCCGGTTGCGAGCGCGACCGTTTTGATCGGAGTATCTATGTACCAGCGTATCGTTATCTACACGCGCCTGTTCCGCGAGCGTTGGTCCAACAATTGCATCCTCTCTTCTCTTTGGGATGGCACCTGCACCGGTGACGCGGCCTGCAACCCTACCTTGGGCTGCGCCTTCGGTACAGATGCCATCCTTTTTGCTGTAGGGGGAGCGTGTCGTGGCAGGTAAAAAGTTTTCCCTGTTCGAGGTCATCCTCTCGGTTATCTGCGTTGTCTTTACCATCGAGGCGGCCGCTCCGGCATCTGCCATGGGTAACGTGCAGTTCTTCTGGTGGATCTTCCTCATCATTACGTTTTTGCTTCCCTATGGCCTGGTGGTGGCCGAGCTCGGTACGGCGTTCGATTCCGAGGGCGGCCTGTACGATTGGGTTCGCCTGGGCCTGGGCGACCGTTGGGGCGCCCGCTGCTCCTGGTGCTATTGGGTCAACTTTCCACTGTGGGTGGCAAGTATCGCCTGCATGTCCCCCAGTGTCATCAATGCGGTATGGGGCATCGAATTTTCGCTTGGGGTCCGAATTGCCATCGAGCTTGCCTTTGTGTGGGGCGTCACGGTCATGGCAATGCAGCCGGTGGCCGAGGCCGATTGGGTCATGGATGGCGGCGCCGTCATCAAGGTGCTCATTACCGCCGTGGTGGGAATCGTCGGCATCTGGTTTGCCTGCAACAACGGCTTTGCCAACGATATGTCGTTTAAGACCTTTGTCCCCGATCTTGGAGACACTAACTCACTGACGTATCTTTCGATCATCCTATTCAACTTTATGGGCTTCGAAGTGGTCGCGACCTTTGCTAGTACGATGAAAAACCCGTCGCGTGATATCCCCAAGGCGGTTATCGCCGGTGGCGTTGCCATTGCGGCAATCTACATCATTTGCGGCATCGGCATTGGGGCTGCGGTTCCCACCGAGCAGCTTTCGCTCGATTCGGGCATTGTGGACGCGGTCGCCGCCATGGTGGGGCGCGCTCACCCGCTGACGATGGTCGTGGGCGTGGCCTTTTTGGTGACGCTGTTCGCCAACATGATCTGCTGGAGCTTTGGCGTCAACAACGTGGCGAGCTATGCCGCGCGCCATGGCAACATGCCGCGTCCCTTTGCGCTGGTGTCCAAGAAGACCGGCATGCCCAACGGCTCGGCACTCATTAACGGTTGTTTTGCCAGCTTGGTGCTGCTACTTCAGATTCCGCTGGGCGAAGGTTCCGACGTCTTTTGGGTCTTCTTCTCGATGAACGTCGTCTTTCTGCTCATGAGCTATATCCCGATGTTCCCGGCGTTTTGGCGCCTGCGTAAATACGACGACCGCCCACGTGTGTTCCGCGCGCCCTTCGAGGGCAAGGTGCTTGCGGTAGCGCTTGCGGTGCCGGTGGTAGAGCTCGTGCTTTCGATTGTTGCGACAATCGTGCCGCTTAACAGCTCGCCCGCCGAGATGTCAAAGTTGCCGATCCTCATGGGTGTGGTGATCGGCGTGTTGCTGGGCGAGGTTTCGCGCCTCATATCGCGCCGCGGCCGCAGTGTCGATAATCCCGGCGTTGGCGCAAGGGGGACCGGTCGCTTCGCACCAAAACAGTAGCGCCGCGAGTTGTGCGGCGCTGGCTGCATCTTGGATTACTGCTCACGCTGCTCGGGATCAGATGCGAGCTTGGGTGCAAAGTAGGGGACGTGGCCCAGGTAGGGGCAGCTGTCCGAACGCGCCTCAACGGCGCAGGGGACATCGTCGTAGGTCATGGAAGAACCGAGTCGGGTGATGGCCTTGGCGGCGGGCGCGACGAGCATCTTGAGCGGAGCGATCGGTGTCATGGCATCTCCTTTCATCGGTGAGACACAGCTTGTTTATCTAAACGATACAGTACGTTTAATCGGTGAGTCTAATCTTGCGGCAAAGAATCTGTCAACATCCTCACAGCATCTAGACAGGGGAGGCGGGCATGAGTTTCGCGTTCTATATCTACACCACGATTGTCATGGGTGTGGCTCTGGTGACCAGTGCCGTGGCATTGGTGGTTTGGCTCATGACGCGCCGTCGCGACAGCCTGGTGGCCGCGGCGGGCTTTTTGCTCTACATGCTCGATATGTCAGTTATCTTTTTTGACGAGTACAATCGGCTCAAATACGACTACGCTGTTACCTTTAGCGAGCCGTTGCAGCACCCCTTGCTGCGCTGCGTGCTCGGTATTGCCATCTATGCCTGCGTGGTACTGTGGATGTTTGCGCGCTTGCGCAAAAGGCCGACGTCGCGCATGCTCGTACTCGCTATCGTGCCGTTTTCAATCTTGCAATTGCTGCTGGTGCCTCGCAGCGGCGCTGCCGGAGAGATGCAGCAGTATCTCTTTTGGCTCACGCGTGACCTGGGCAATGTAGGATGTCTTGCCTATGCCGCCTGGCATTACCGGTACAGAGCCACGCGTGTTGAGAAACTCGACCTCGACCGCTCAAAGCTCTTTTGGAAGGTGGCCCTCGTTCTTGCGTTTTGCGTAATCGCCGAGGACACCTACATGATTTTGCTCTGCCGCCCCGACTCTCAAAACCCCGTCATCAGCCTCTTTTTGTGGTATCTGTCCGAGCGCAATATCTCCGAAAACGTGCTGCTCGTGGTATGCGCGGTCCAACTCTTTTGCCAGTTTAGCCATATCCTGCGCGTGTATGCCCGTCATCCGCGTGCCGATGAGGACGTGGCGGCCCAGAGCGCAAGCTCTGAGGACGACCTCGCATCGCGTGTGGTGATCTATGCCGATGCCCATAAGCTGTCGCGGCGCGAGCAGGAGGTGCTCACGCTGCTGCTGAAGGGCAACGACGCCCAAAACATCGCCAGCGAGTTGGTCATCAGCCCTGGCACGGTCAAGGCGCACTTGCATCGCATCTACGTTAAAAGCGGTGTCTCCAACCGAGATGACCTCATAGATACCTTTTGGCGTTCCTAGCCCCATTCTTCCTCGCATGCGGGTCTTGCCGTGTGGGCGGCCATACCGTTGGGCGTAATGAAGCGGTAATAATCTCAGACAATAAACCTGCAGGTAAAGCGTGTAAACCTGCTTAAACTGACCGTTTGCGGTCCCTGGCCTTGGCACGGATTTGCCCCTGTGTATCAATGGGTGTAGCGCGAAGCCGCGGACGTGGGACAGACGTCCGAGCACGGCTTGTAGGCACGCGCCGATGCGGGAGCGCTACGCTCCCAACCGAGTGCCCACGCGGGCGGTGCGTCCGCGTTGCAACCAAAGATGCCTGAGGAGGCTCACATGGACAAGGCTGATGTAGTTATCAAGAGCAACGCCGTCTTTACCGGCGATGGGCTCGAGCCGTTTAAGGGCGGCGTTGCCGTGCGGGGCGATAAAATCGTTGCCTGCGGTGACGATGCCCACCTGGCACCGTTTATCGGCCCCGATACCGAGGTGCGCGACTTTGGCGACCAGCTCGTCATGCCCGGCCTGATTGACTCGCACACGCATTTTGCCCAGGGCGCGTTCATGACCGACCCCGATTTTGCCGTCAACCTCATCGACTGCACCAGTTTTGAGATGGCGATGGAACGTGTCGTGGCGTTTGCGGCCGACCATCCCGATAACGAGTGGATTCTGGGCTGCCAGATTATCCAGTTCCAGTGGGATGTCCCCGAGATGCCCACAGCCGCGATGATCGATGAGTACATCTCTGACCGCCCGGTTTTTCTGCAGCAGGTTGACCTGCATACCTTTAGTGCCAATACCTGCGCCATCAACAAGGTGGGAGTAACTTCGCAGACGCCCGATCCCGCAGGCGGCAAGATCCTTAAGGATGCCGAGGGCAATCTGACGGGCGTGTTTTCCAACAACGCCGGCGTCTTCTTTATGGACGAGGTCTACGACCCGGCGCCCGAGGTTGTTGACGCGTCGTTTGCAAAAACCGCCCGGCGCGCCAATGCCTTGGGAATCACTACGGTCGGCATGGTCAATCCTACGTTTGTGAGCATGGAAAACCCGTATGCGGTGTTGGCAGGTCTTAATGCCAAGGGCGACCTGCCGCTGCGTGTGTTCCTGTACACCGACCTGTTCGAAAACGAGTCCTTGACGCTCGAGCAGATCAAGGAGAAATATGCCTTCCCGGGTACGCAGGTGGAGTGGCACGGCTTTAAGCAGTTCCTTGATGGCGTGTGCTCCGACCATACCGCCTGGATGCTTGAGCCCTATAGCAACGCGCCCGATACCTGTGGTGAGCCCGCGGAGGAGCCGGAGCGCATCCGCGCTGCCATCCTCAGGGCGCAGGAATGGGGCGTTGACACGCGCATCCATACGATTGGTGATCGCTCGGTGCGTTTTGTGCTCGATTGTTTTGAGGAGGGCGAGCGCTTGCATGGCAAGCGGGATTGTCGCCACTCCATGGAGCACAACGAGACGGTTCAGCCCGAGGACCTGCCGCGCTATGCCGAGCTGGGTATATGCCCTGGCATGCAGCCGTGGCACATGCTGCTCGATATGGCTGACCTTGCCAAGGACGATGCCGTGGGCCCCGAGCGTGCTGCGCTTTCGTGGCCCCTGCATAGCCTGCTTGCCAGCGGTGCCGTGGTGCACCTGGGCAGTGACTTCCCCGTTGTGGGCTTGGAGCCCATGGAGGAGGTGTACGGCGCGGTCTTCCGCATGCTCGAGGACGGCTCCAACCCCGAGGGCTGGTTCCCCCAGGAGCGCATTACCATGGCCGAGGCTCTGCGCGCCTACACCTATGGCAGCGCCTACGCCATGCATGCCGAGGACCGCATCGGCACGCTCGCGTGCGGCAAACAGGCAGATATCTGCGTGCTCGACCGCAATCTCTTTGATTGCGAGCCGGCCGAGGTGCTCGAGGCTACCGCAGCCCTCACGATGATCGCCGGCAAGGTGGTCTTTGAGGCATAGCGCCATCGTTTGATTGGGCGGCTTGGTGCCAGTTGTCAGCCGCCTGACATCCATTCAGCACTACTCTCTCAAGGAAAGGGGAGAACAATGGCAGAAGAAGTAACCGCCGCCGTGGAGGAGGAGCGCGAGCTCGCCTCCCAACCGATTCCCGGCCTGGTGCGTAAGTACACCATCGTCACCGGCCAGGGCATGCTCGCCCAGATCATCATGGTGGTCCTCGAGGGCCTCGTGATGGGTTGGGGCCTGGGTGCCCACGGCCTGGCCTGTGTCTCGATCATCATGTCGGTCGAGTACATCAACCTGGCCTTTGGCAACCTGTTTGGCACCGGCGTGCCCGCCGTGGTGGGCAACCTTTTGGGTGCCGGCGACATCAAGGGCGCAAGCAAGGCTTTTAGCCAGGGCTTTTGGCTCACCACGATCGTGAGTGTGCTGCTTGCTGTGGTGATGGCAGTGTTTACCGAGCCCATCTGCGCATTCTTTGGCGCCACGCCCGACATCATGGCCGATACCGTTGCCGGCGTGCGCACCTTCGCCGTGCTGCTGCCGCTCACGGTCATTGGCCAGATGATCACCGCTGTGATGCGTGTGGACGAGAAGGTTCAGATCCAGGCCAACCTTATGACCGTTTCGGCTATCGTCGCCATCTGCTGGCTCGCGCTTTCCACGTTTGTGCTCAAGTTTGGCGTTATGGGCGCCGGCGTGTACTACGGGCTTTCCATCGGCATCTGGGCCATCGGTATCTTCTGGTTCATCGGGGGCAAAAAGTCCCAGCTCCAGATTAACCCTGCCGACCTTAAGCTCGACCTCGCCATCTGCGGCCAGATCTTCAAGATCGGCTTCCCGTTCTTCCTGGTCCAGGGCGCGACCTTTATCTTTAATACCGTTGCCAACTCGCTTTTGGGTTCGCTCGGTGGCGACATGGGCTCGCTCTACATCGCAGCCTTTGGCGTGATCAACGGCTACATCCTCTACATTACCATGATGGTTGCCCAGTGCTTCTCCTACGGTCTGCAGCCCATCGCTGCCTTCAACGCCGGCGCAAAGGCTTGGGCACGCCTTAAGGAGACGCTCTCCTGCACGCTTAAGTACCAGGTTGTGACGCTGGCGCTGGTCACCGTCGCGCTCTGGCTTGCCGCCACCCCGGTGTGCGCCTTCTTTGCCGGCAGCGATCCTGCGCTCGTTGAGGTTGCCGCCAATGCCACGCGTACTGTCATCCTGGCTGTTGCCCTGGGCTATCTTGCCATGACCATGTCGATGTATTTCCAGGCGGTCGAGAAGGTGGGTGTCGCCACATTTACGGGCCTGCTTCGCTATGTGATCTGCTCGGTGCCGCTTATGTACCTCCTCGGCAACATGATGGGTGTCGAGGGCGTGTGGATCGCCCTGGTGGTGGCCGATGCCATTACCGGCATCATCTCCATTGCGCTCGCCGCGCACGAGTCCAAGCGCCTGAGCGGGCTTCCCGCGTAGCCAACGCGCGCTTGCGACACATGACAGCGACTGTTTAATGTAAGCCGCCGCAGATGCTCCCAAGGCGTCTGCGGCGGTTCTTTGCAGCGAGGTTCAAATAGGCAATCTACCAGCGCTACTTTCAAATTAGAGGCCGGCTTATGATTGTTCTCGAACCAATGTCATGAGGCCCAGGCGGTTTTTGACGCCGAGCTTGTGATAGAGGGCGTTGACATGCTTTTTTACGGTCGACTCCGAGATATAGAGCTCCTCGGCCATTTCGCGGTTGGTCTTGCCGGCAAGCATCATCTTGAGCACCTCTGCCTCGCGGGGGAGGACTTCGAGCTCGCTGATGAGCGCCTCTAAGGGGTTCTCGCAAGCTTGCTGTGCGGTGCTCTGCGCAAGGATCTCGTACAGGCGCAGGCTCAGGTGCCGCGCGAGCTGGCGTAGGGCTTCGAGCTCTTCGTCCGAAAAATCCCCCGCTTCTCGTGCGCGAAACAGCGTGAGCGACCCCAGGGATGTGCCCCCGTGCGCGAGCGTGGCAGTGCAGCCATAGTAGATGCCGAGCGGCTTCATCCACTCCTGATAGATGGGCGTTGCGTTGCGGCGCTCGACATCCACGAGGTCCAGGTCGCGATAAACATGCACGTTGTGAACGTCAAAGCTCCAAAGGGTGTAGTCAAAGGCGGCATAGCGTTCGTAGTAGCTCTCGAGCTGGTCTTCTGCCATGCCACGGGCAACGGGGCTTACGAATTCTGTCTGTCCGTGTGTGCCGGCGCGTGCGATATCAAACATCGAGGCCCGGTGCGATATCACCTGATTAACTCTATCAAGAAGCCCGGCTTGAAGCGTGGCGAAGTCGCCGCAGCCATGAATCCATAAGGCGCATTCGTTGAGGGCGGACCAGCGGCCCCCGTGGATCTCATCGGGGTTAAAGCGGGTATGCGTGGTATTGGTCATGGATGTCCTTTCATGCGGCTTTGTCAGTATGACACGTCTCGCGCGCCACTAGAACTTTAGGTCAGTGAACGGTGTCCTTTTGGGTGGCGAAAGGGTCCCCTAGGCCCATTGAGAGTGGGCTTCCGGAGCCGCACAATGGGGCCGTCATCACAAAGGGTCGTCCATATCGTTAGGAGCCAACATGAAGACCATTTACGAGAGCGAGTCTACGCCAAAGAAGGACGGATTCTACATGCCCGGCGAGTACGAGGAGCAGGAGCGCACCTGGATTTTGTGGCCGCACCGCTCCGACGTGTGGCGCTGCGGCGCCAAGCCGGCGCAGAAGGTCTTCACCGAGATCATCAAGACCGTTGCACGTTTTCAGCCCATCACTGTGGGCGTCAACACTGAAGACTTCCCCGCGGTGTGTGAGATCTTCGACGGCGTTGAGAACGTGCGCGTTATCCACATGGAGTACAACGACAGCTGGATTCGCGACCCCGGCCCGGCGTTCCTTGTTAATGACAATGGTGAGGTTGCTCTTTCGCACTTCCACTTTAATGCTTACGGCGGTTTCATTGACGGCCTGTATTTCCCGTGGGACAAGGACGCTTCCATTGGCCTGCAGGTGGCGCAGCTTGAGCAGGTTAACCGCTATCGTCCCGAGGATTACATCCTCGAGGGCGGCTCGTTTAACTGCGACGGCCAGGGCACCGTGGTGACCACCGAGATGTGCCTGCTCAACGAGGACCGCAACCCCCAGTACACCAAGGAGCAGATCGAGGAGAAGCTTGCCGAGTACCTGGGCATCGAGAAGGTCATTTGGATCAAGGATGGCATCGACCCGTTTGAGACCAACGGGCACGTGGACGACGTCGCATGCTTTAGTGCGCCCGGCGAGGTCTGCTGCATGTGGACCGATGATCCCAACCATAAGTTCTACAAGGAGTGCCAAGAGGCGTATAAGACGCTTTCCGAGACGACGGATGCCCGTGGCCGCAAGCTCAAGATCCACAAGGTGATTATGCCTGCGACCTCGGTATATATGACCGAAGAGGAGGCCAGCACGATTGACCCCGTCGAGGGCGTGCTGCCGCGTACCCCCGAGGACGCTTTCGAGCCGAGTTACCTCAACTTCCTGCCCATCAACGGCGCAGTGCTTGTACCGCAGTTCGGCGATCCCAATGACGCCCAGGCGCTCAAGGATATCCAGGCTGCTTATCCGGACCGTGAAGTCATCGGTATCATGACTCGCGAGGTTATCTACGGCGGAGGCAACATCCACTGCATCACCCAGCAGCAGCCCAAGGCGCGCTGCAAGTAGAGGCGGTTGCAGGCACACGGGGTAGTGTCGATATGACCTGGGGCCCGCTGGCGCACACGCTGGCGGGCCCTTTTGCGTGCGGCGGGCAGCGTTGCACGCGGGCACTCGGGTCTAAGCGAGGGTACCAGGGGCCTTGCTTATCGTCGATAGTTAGTCTAGAATCGTCGATAGTCGATGATAGGGGGTAGCATGCAGCTTGTTGAAAGTGAGACCGTGGAGTTCAAGTGCACATTTACCCCTAAGCTGCTCAAAGCTGTGGTGGCGTTTGCCAATTCGAATGGCGGTACCTTGTATATCGGAATCGACGATTTTGGCAGCATCGTCGGCGTGGACGATATCGATGCCACCATGCTTCAATGCTCTAATGCAATAACCGATGGCGTGTATCCCGACGTTTCTGAAATCACGACGGTCTCCGCATTGGACATCGATGGCGTAGCGTTGGTGAAAATCGAGGTGGAAGCGGGTCCTCACAAGCCGTACTGCCTGTGCTCGAAGGGATTTGTTCCCGCCGGGGTATATCGGCGCCTAGGTCCTGCAAACGTGCCCATCGAGATGGCCCAGATCCGCTCGATGATCAAGCGCACCGACGGCGATTATTTTGAGACCGCGCGCTCTCATGAACAGAGCTTGACGTTTTTTGAAGCCGAGCGGGTCTTTAGGCGCGCGGAGATTACGTTTGACCAAACCGCTCAAAAGAATCTCGGCCTTATCGATGAGCTGGGCTTTTACACCAATTTGGCACTGCTGGTCTCTGACCAAAACCCCTTTGCAGTCCGCGCTGGCCTCTTCAACGACGATGCGTATACCGAGTTTATCGACCGTCAGGATGGCGAGGGCTCGATCTTCAGGCAGATAGAGGATATCGAACGGTTCCTCAATATATCGAACGCAACGCGTATGTACTTTGTGCCGGGAAGGCTCGATCGCATAGATAAGGACGACTATCCCCGCGAGGCTGTTCGAGAGGGAATTCTGAACCTGTTTATCCATCGCGACTACGAATCTTCGGTGGCGTCTCTTATCAAGATGAGCCGTACGGCGCTTGAATTTACCAATGCGGGAGGGCCGCAGCACATCAGCGTCGAGGAGGCGCTTGCGGGCGGCTCGGACGCTCGGAATCCAAAGCTGCAACTGCTCTTTTTGCGTCTGGGGATGGTTGAGGCGTTTGGAACGGGCCTCAAGGGGATCCGTGCGCTCTATGAGGCAGAAGGGTTGGAACCCGAGGTCTGCGCCTACCCTGCAATGTTTAGGTTGTCGCTGCCCAACGTCAACGCCGTGCGCAATTCCTATCTGACGCCTCGTGGCAATAGCGGTCCCAACTTGCGTGGGGATTACAGCGATTATGAGCAGCTCGAGCGGGAAGGGGCGTTGCCGCCCGATGTTTCGCAGGCGTTTGCATCCGTGCGAGCGCAGCGAGAGGGGCGCGTGTCGATGAATGGCGACTGCGGCCACGAGGTGCGTGCCAAGCTCGTGGAGGAGCTTGGCTTTGATGTTGCGTGCAAGGCGTCCGCGATGCTACAGGATGTCTCGGACGAGCGACGTGGTGGATACGCTCGCACCTTGATTCGCTTTGCCCTTGAGCGGCCCCGCGGTTTTACGCGCCAGGATGCTTCGGACGCTCTGGGGACTGGGCGCGACGTGACGCTGCGGGTTATCAACGGTTTGCTTGAGGAAGGCGCACTCGTTAAAGAGGGGCGCGCTCGGGCGACGAGATATCGCGCTGTCGGACAGGTTTAGGGACGGGCGGTCCGGCCCCTTGGGTTATTCCTGGGCAGAGGCCAAGGGCCGGGTGCCCGGCTCGCCTTGATTGAAGGGGTACTTAGAGCGTGCCTCCGTACATATAGACGATAAATCCGTCGCCGGTGTCCTGGCTGTGATCCTCCAGGATGCGCTTCATGTTGAGGTGCTCGTAGAACTGCCAATCGGAGTTGCAGTCGCTCATCAGGAAGAATTTGGTGCACCCGGCTTTGGCGAGCTCGGCGCGCGCAAGGTCGATGAGCGCACGGCCGAGCCCCTTGCCCTGCCATTCGGGCACGATGATGATCAGGTTGAGCTGGCCCTGGGCATATTCGTTGCCCGTGGCGGCAAAGCGGTCGGCTGTTGCCTTCTCGCGGCTATCGCCAAAGAGCGAGCCTTCGAGCTTGGCATCGGCGGTCTTTGCCATCTCGGTTGCCTGGGCGAACATCTCGTTGTAGCAGGGCTCCCACGTGGGATTGGTGCGTGGTTTGCCGTCTTCGAAGATGCCGATGCAGCAAGCGGCGATGATGCGGCCTTCGGCCTCGGCAACGAGTGCGATGGGGGAGCGCTGCAGCTGCATGGCGATGTTAAAGCGCGCACAGAAATCGGCGGCTTCGACGTCGCCTCGGTTGCGCAGCGTGTTGCACCACAGCTGGTTGTAGATGGCGGCGATGCCGGTCAGGTCATCGAGCGTGGCGGCGCGCAGGGTTACGTTGTCAAGGCTCATGGAGGCTCCTTCCAGGTTGGGTCAGGCCAGCTCTGAGTGTGACATGGAGGCGGGGCGCCCGCATCAACCATTCGGCAGACGAGCCCCGATACCTCGGGGACGGAGAGGTGGTAATCGGGCAGTCATTGGGGACGTTCTTAAACGACTAGTCAAACAAGAACGTCCCCAACGACTACCTAGCTGCCAGATTTGGCAACGCCGATGTCTTGGTAGTGCCAGCGAGCGACGTCCAGGGCGAACAAGTTGGCATGAAAAAGGCAAGGCATAGACCTTCTGGTCATGCCTTGCCTTTTGAATGACAAATTGTCGCCCTGGGCGGCGCGCAGCGTCGAGCCATTACGCGGTTTGGTAAAACCGCGTAACCTTTTGGTCATGCCGTCGAAGCTGAAAGGCAGATTGCCGCTCTGGCTGGTTTGCAGCGTCGGCCGGTTACGGCGTTTGGTAAAACGCCGTAACTCTAAACCCGCTCCGCGATCTCGTGGATGAGGTAGTCGGTCTTTTCCCAGCCCAGGCACGGGTCGGTGATCGACTTGCCAAAGACGCCGCCGTCGACCGGCTGGTTGCCATCCTCCAGGTAGGACTCGATCATAAAGCCCTTGACCAGCTTGGAGATGGACTCGTTGCGGCGGCAGCTATCGAGCACCTCCTTGCAAATGCGATACTGCTCAAGCGGTCGCTTGCCCGAGTTGTCATGGTTGCAGTCGATGACCGCCGCCGGATTGGCGTAGCCGGCGTGCTCGGTATAGCGCTCGGCCAGGCGCTCGAGGTGCTCGTAGTGGTAGTTGGGGTAGGTGCGCCCATCGAGGCCGATGTAGCCACGCATGACGGCGTGTGCGAGCGGATTGCCATCGCAATCGACTTCCCAGTTACGGAAGATAAAGCTCTGGTGCGCCTGTGCGGCGTAAATGGAGTTAAGCATGACGGTGGTGGAACCGGCGGTGGGGTTTTTCATGCCGACGGGCACCGAGATGCCGCTTGACACCAGGCGATGCTCCTGGTTTTCGACCGAGCGTGCGCCCACGGCAACATAGCTCAGCAGGTCAACGAGGTACTGATAGTTGGAGGGGTAGAGCATCTCGTCGGCGGTGAAGAAGCCCGTCTCCTCGATGACGCGCAGGTGCATGTGGCGGATGGCCTTGACGCCTTCGAGCAGGTCATCGGGCGCCTCGGGATCGGGGTTGTGCAGCAGACCCTTGTAACCGGTGCCCTTAGTGCGCGGCTTGTTGGTGTAGACGCGCGGAATGATGATGAGCTTGTCCTTGACCTCTTCGGCGACCTTGGCCAGTCGGTTCATGTACTCAAGCACCGAGTCCTCGCGGTCGGCAGAGCACGGGCCGATGATGAGTACCTTGCGTGCGTCCTCGCCGGTAAAGACCTTGGCGACCTCGGCGTCGAATGCCTGCTTTTTGGCGGTAAGCTCGGCGGAAAGCGGCATTTCCTCGCGGATCTCCATGGGGATCGGCAACCTGCGCTTGAATTCCATGGCCATATGGGGCCTCCTTTATCAATTAACGGCAACAATTGGCGAATTCTCGAATGCTCGGCATTATCCGCTGTTGCACGCTAAAGTGCAAGCGAAACCTGCCGAAAAGGGACAGGTTTATTTTGGTCCTTGATTATCAGCTTCATCCGAACACTTCCCACATTCATCCGCACATGTGCGGATGAATGTGGGAAC
>CABUHO010000001.1 GCA_902491395.1 uncultured Collinsella sp. | reverse complement strand
GGCCCGTGGGTTATACCCTAAGAGCAAACCACCCTTTTTAAGGGTGGTTCTGATTTGCGGTGAAATAAGGACTGTTTGCCAGCCTAAAGGCTCAATTAATCCGTATTTCACCGCAACTTTCGAAGGCGTTCCCGCTTGTGCTGGCGGCGGCACGACGATTGATTGCTGCCTGGCACAGGGTTGCTACATTGGGCGCGTCATGGCCTTTATATGTCATGGCGAGCAAAGCGGCATCATAGATTTCGTCGTTGGTCATATCGCCGGCATCGATGGGGCAGAAGGTGAGTATCGAATCCTGCTTAGCGAGCTCGGCGAGATTGATCGTTTCGCTCATGGCAAAGGCATCATCGAGGACGAGCGTCGCGCTCGTACAGGGAATTTGATAAATCTTGCCATCGGTGGCGATGGGGGAACCTGCCGCCTCGAGCGTGTACACACCTTGAATGAGGCTGATACCGGAACCGTCGGAGGCGACGAACTCAACCTTGTCGACCGTTATCCCGTCGACAGTCTTGCCCGTAATGTGTATCGGGACACGTGAGGCCCCGCTATCGGTATCCCAACCTGCGGCAGAGATGTTGAGCACGATAGCATGCTCCGAATGAGCCGATATAAAGTGGGAAAAAATCTGCCGCAGATAAAGACCCGAACAGCTACCGCCGATGATGCCGATTATCAGCATGCAGATAAGGATAGCCGCAACGTGGTTCCGAGGCTTTACCCGAAGTCCAGAATCAGCAGAGACGCCATTGACGGCAACCCCGCACGCCGTGCAGTACCTAACACCATCGCGTAACTCAGTTCCACAATAAGGACAATTCATACCAGCCTCCCGTAACCATAGGCGTTCTAATCGAGGCCACTGTAAAGCGATAATCCAAATCCAAGTTGCGCAACAATGAGCCCCAATATAAGTTGCGGTGAAATAAGGACTGATTAGGGCTTTTAACTGCTAAAACAGTCCCTATTTCACCGCAACTTCTAAAGAGGCCGTATCAAGCAGGATTTCTATTGGGATAAGGGCCCATTCCAGCCACGTTCAATTCAGCCCCCAAGCATGGCGCTGCTGCACTTAAGCAAAACGCAGCGACCCCTTAGTTACCGCAGGCCGGGCACAGGGTTACTCTCCAAATCTTTCCGCAGGACGGAGGAGCCCCTGCCGCGCGAAGCGCGCAGCGGGGGGCTCCGACATGTCCGAGGACGATTTGGAGAGTAACCCTGTGCCCGGCCGACGGGATCCCTAAGCACGCCATGCTTCTTATGTGCAGTAAAGCTAATGCTGCTAAAATACAAAGCGCTCATGTAGTTTAAACGCACGACGATAAGGAGCACCAGTGGGTAACCACTTCCGTACCTCCGGTGCGGGCGATGATGCCCCCAAGACGCAGACAGGCGTCCAGGGCAGTCGTTTCGCCACTCCGGATTCAGAGGGCCAGCCTGTTGCTCAGGCCCCCGCTCAGCCGGCAGATCAGGCACAGCCGGCATCCGATCCCTTTGCCTACAATCCCACCAGCGATGTTGCGCTTTCCGGCACGGCGGGTTTTGAGCCCGTTCAGGCTGTGACCGCTCGCGTGGAGCAGCCTCAGGCTGGCGCCGCCGCGCCGCAGCCTAGCATGGCCGGCATTCCCGACCCCATGGCTCCTGCGACACCGGCTCCTCAGCCTGCGCAGTCTGGCCTCTTTGCCGCTATTCCCGATCCCACGCAGCCTGCTGCCCCGGTGGTCGAGAGCGATCAGGCAGCCGAGGTCGCAAGCCTCGATAACGCGCTCAACAACCCCGATTTTACGTCGGTGTTTGCGCCCATCGATCCGCAGGCCAGCCGCAAGAAGATGGCCAAGCAGGCCGGTGTCGAGCCCGTCATCCTTATGGAGCATGTCACCAAGATCTATCCGGCACAGCCCAACAAGCCTGCACTCGACGACATCAACATCGAGATCTATCCGGGCGAGTTCGTCTTCCTGGTCGGTCATTCCGGCTCGGGTAAGACCACGCTGCTGTCGACGCTCAACCGCGACGTCAAGCCGACGAGCGGCCGCATCTTGGTTGCCGGTCAGGACCTCATGAAGATCAAGAACCGCAAGGTTCCGTTCCTGCGCCGCCAGATTGGCGCCGTGTTCCAGGACTTTAAGCTTCTGCCGCAAAAGACCGCCTACGAAAACGTGGCGTTTGCCCTGCAGTGCATCGGCAAGCCCAAGGGCGTCATTCGCAGCCAGGTGCCCGAGGTGCTGCGTCTGGTCGGTCTGGCCGATCAGATGGACTCGCTGCCCGACCAGCTTTCCGGTGGCGAGCAGCAGCGCGTCGCCGTCGCCCGCGCTATGGTCAACCGTCCGCCGCTGCTGATCTGCGACGAGCCCACGGGTAACCTCGACCCGGCGATCTCGCTGGGCATCATGAAGCTGCTCGAGCGTATTAACCGCACCGGCACCACCGTGATCGTCGCCACGCACGACCGCGAGATGGTCGATAGCATGCACCGTCGCGTGATCGCCCTCGAGGGCGGCCACGTTATCCGCGACCAGGAGAGGGGAGGTTACGGCAACTATGGCACCAACTAACGTGGGCTACTCCTTCAAAGAGGCAATCAGTCACTTCTTCCGTAACTGGACTACCTCGCTCGGCGCCGTCATCACGATCTTCCTTTCGCTGTTTATCATCGGCCTGTTCATCATGGGCTCCGCGATGCTGAACTCCGTGATCGGCACCGTCGAGGATCAGGTTGTCATCAACGCGTTCATTAGCGATGACGCCGATCAGGCCGATGTTCAGGCTTTTGAGGCCGAGCTTAAGACGTGGAATAACGTCAAGTCCGTGACCTATAAGGACAAGGACGACGCGCTGGCCGAGTATACGAGCAAGATGTCGGGCAACGCCGACGCCACCATGAGCGCGCTCGATGGCCAGAACCCGCTGCCGGCTTCGTTTGCAATTGAGATGGACGATCCGTCCAAGGTCGAGAGCACGGCCCAGAAGCTCAAGAAGAACGCCGACTTCCAGAAGATCGCGGATGACGGCGACGTCAACGCGAGCGTGCTGTACGGCCAGGAGAAAGTGAGCCGTCTGTTCCAGGTGACCAACTACATCCGCATCGCCGCCGTGGTGCTCGTTGGCCTTTTGACCTTTATCGCATTCATCTTCATCAACAACACGATTCGCCTGTCCATCACGGCGCGTCGTCGTGAGATTGCGATTATGCGTCTGGTCGGCGCCAGCAACGGCTTCATTCGCGGCCCGTTTATCACCGAGGGCGTACTGCAGGCCATTTTGGGCTCGCTGCTTTCCATCGGCGTTCTGGAGCTGCTACGCAATCTGATGATTCCGCGTTTGCAGGAGAGCATCGGCTGGATGTCGTTTGCCCTGCCGATGCAGTACTACCTGGTGACCTACGCTGCGCTGATTCTGGTCGGCGTGATTATCGGTCTCTTTGGTTCTGCCATCGCCATGCGCCGCTACCTGCGCGTGTAGGCATGCCTGGAATTCATCCCTTCCAACGGGTCGTCTCTTATGGGGCGGCCCGTTTTTTGATCCCTAGGGGACGGCAGGAAAGCGAATCATTTGGGTAGACTCTTTGGAGTTCGTCATCGATAGCAAGGAGGCGCCATGGGGCGCAATAACAAGCATAAGCGCGGTGCCCGCAATAAGCGTGGGCCGGTGCGCAGCGAACGCCGTCCGAGCCTGACCGGGCGCGTGCAGCTTCATGAGCATGGCGCCTATGTCATAACCGAGAGCGGCGACTACAAGGTTATGGGCCGCGGTAAGCGTGAGATCATGGATGGCGATACCGTTGCCGTGAGCATTAAGAACAGCCCGCACGGTGAACGGCGCGCCGTGATCGAAGGCGTGGTTGAGCGCGCAGCCATAAGCGTGGTGGGTACGTACCAGACCGCTGGACCGCTCGGTGTGATCGAGCCGCTCGATTCGCGCCTGAAGGCCGACTTCTTCATTCTGCCCGAGGATACCTCGGCGGATCGTCTGGGCGTCCACCCGGGTGATGCCGTTGTCGCGCGCATTTTGACCTACCCGACGCGCCTAGAATCGGGCACCGTGACGATCGAACGCCGCATTGGCGGAGATGACGCGCCCGATTTGGGCGTTCAATATGTGATGGCGCGTTACGGCTATACCGATAGCTATCCCGAGGCCGCGCTGGACGAGGCCGAGGGGCTTTCGCTCGATGTGTCCGCGGCGCTTAAGGACCCGCTCCGCCGCGATCTGCGCGACCGTTTTGTCATCACGATCGACCCGGTCGACGCGCGCGACTTTGACGATGCCATTTCGCTTGAGCGCACGCCCGAGGGTGGCTACAGACTGGGTGTGCATATCGCTGACGTTTCTCACTATGTGGCTTGGGACGGACATATCGATCTTGAGGCTCGCCATCGCACGACATCGGTGTATCTGGCCGATCGCGTGCTTCCCATGCTGCCCGAACGCCTGTCCTGTGACCTGTGCTCGCTTCGCCCTGACGAGGACCGTCTTGCGTTTACCGTTGACATTGAGCTCGATGCGCAGGGTCGCGTGCGGCATTACGATCCGTACCCCAGCGTGATTCACTCGCGTGTGCGTATGGACTATGACGGCGCCGAGGCGCTGCTGGTGCGTGCCGGCGCGGTTGAGTATTCGGTGCTGGAAGGCGCCGCTGAGGATGTTGCGGCTGCTGAGGTCTCGCGCGAGGAAGCGCTTGAGCGCGGTCTTGCGTGCGAGGAGGCCGCCCGCGGCTACAACGTCGACCTCGGCGATTTTCTTGTCGCCGCCAACGAACTCGCCAAACTTCGCCGTCGTATTCGTCGCGCCCGCGGCTCAGTCGATTTTGACACGGCCGAGATTCGCGCTCTATTGGATGAGGACGGAGTACCCGTGCAGATTGTGGCGCGCGAGCGTTCGTGTGCCACGTCGCTTATCGAGGAAGCCATGCTGCTCGCCAACGAGTGCGTTGCAGAGTGGCTGGCAGACCGTGATATCGAGGCCTGCTATCGCGTGCATGAGGATCCGAGCCCCGATAGCCTGCACGGTGCCGCCGTTGCGCTGGCGCAGCTGGGCATCATCGACGATCGCCGTGCTGCCGGTATTGCCCTGGGGAGTCCCGATGAGCTGCAGGCTGCAGTTGATGCTGCCGCCGGTACGGCCAACGCACCGCTCGTCAACACGCTGCTTCTGCGCAGCATGCAGCGCGCGCTGTACAAGCCGCGCAACGAGGGCCACTTTGCGCTCGCCGCGCCGTGCTACTGCCACTTTACGAGTCCCATCCGTCGCTATCCCGATCTGGTGGTGCACCGCGTGCTCAAACTGCAGTTGGCCTATGAGCAGCTCGGCGGCAAGGACGCCTTGGTCCGTACGCCGCGGCTGATCGGCAAGGGGCGCGAGTCGCTGCCGCGCATTCTGCCGCAGATCTGCCGCGCATGCAGCGATGCCGAGCGCGCGGCAGATGCCGCCAGCCATGCGACGCAAAAGATCAAGATTGCCCAGTACTATGAGGACCGTCTGGGCGAGCGCTATGCCGGAACGGTCTCATGGGTCAGCAGCATGGGCCTCTTTGTGCGCTTGGACCTGACGCAGGTCGAAGGCTTGGTTTCGATCAAGAGTCTGGGCAACGAGTGGTTCGAGTTCGACGAGGATGCGCTTACACTGACGGGCGCCGACACGGGGACTCGCTATGAACTGGGCCAGCGCGTGATTATCGAGGTCTCGCGCGTCAATACCACGCGTGGGCACTTGGACTTTAAGCTTATCCATTAGCCAAATCTCGACTCATGGCGGGAGAGCGGAGGGCGGTCTTTCGGGGCCGCCCTCCGCATTTGGATCATAGCTACCTTGCCGTCCGCTCGGCCGCCCGCTTACCTGCTATTCGAGAGGTAAAACCTACCAAAATAAACCTGTCCCTTTTTGGCAGGTTTACAAGAAAGCGGGGATGAGATGGCGACGGTGTATGGTTATGCGCGGGTGAGTTCGCGCGATCAGAATCTTAATCGGCAGCTGGATGCGCTGGGCGCCTATGGCGTGGGCTCGGCGAATATTTATGCCGACCATGCGAGCGGCAAGGACTTCGATCGCCCGCGGTATCGCGAGCTGCTGCACATCCTGGGAGACGGGGACGTGCTGGTGGTGCTTTCTATCGACCGACTTGGCCGTAATTACTCCGAGATTCTTGAGGAATGGCGACGCATTACCAAGGAGCTCGGGGTTGCCATTGTGGTGTTGGACATGCCATTGCTTGACACGCGCGTCAGGGCCAGCGGCGCGCCGGATGTGACCAATACCCTGATTGCCGATATTGTGCTACAACTGCTGAGCTACGTGGCGCAGGTGGAGCGCGAGAATATTCATCGGCGCCAGGCGGAGGGGATTGCAGCGGCGCGGGCGCGAGGGGTCCGTTTCGGTCGACCTCGCAAGCCGTGCCCTCCTCAGTTTGAGCTGGTACGCGATAGCTATGAGGCAGGCGATATTACCCGCAGCCAGGCAGCAAAGTGCCTGGGCGTGTGCGTGGGGACGTTCGATCGCTGGATGCGCGAGGCGGGGTAGGGGTTTGCGTCGCTTTGTCGCTTCCTGTTGCGATTCAAATTTTGATACGGTGGCGATGTCATTTGGGGCTACACTCGCTGATATTCAAAAAAGGAGGTAGGCCCTTGGCGCGCGTAAAACAAATAATCGGATGGACCGCGATCGTTCTGTTCGCTGCAACGCTGACGGGCATCTGGGTGCTGACGGAGCAAAATGCGGTGGAGACGTCGTTGCTGAGCGAGTCCACCGCGCGTGTGGTGGAGGGTCAAGCTACGGGCGTACAGGCTGCCGATGCCACGGGTGAAGCTCAGATGGAGAGCGGAATGACCGGGGGCACCGATTCGGCTGCCTCGAATGTCCGGTCTGGCCGACTTGCTTCCATTCGCATGTGGGTGGGCACGAACGTCCGTCGCGTTGCCCATACCGTAGAGTTTTTCTTCGTCGGATTGTTCGCCTCGGTGGTCGTGGTTTGCTTTTCCAGGCGTCCGTGGAGCGTATGCTCCCGTTGCGTGCCCGTGTTGCTCTTTTGTGCCGTCTGCTCCGTTGGCGATCAGGTGCATAAGATCTTTGTTCCCGGCAGGCATTTCGACGTTATCGACTTAGGATTCGATGCTGCGGGCTATGTCACCGCGATGCTGCTGGTATTGCTGGCAGCGGCGTTGGTGCACTATGCGACTCGGCCGATTGGCGCCCATGCGAGGCGCTAGCCGGTAACAAACCCGTTTCTGATAATGCGACCTGTTGAATTATTTTGTGTCGCGCGTATTTCCGAGCGGTCGGATTTGAGGGGCGAGCGGTAGAGCGCTCGCCCTTTGTGCGCCACGATGCGGCACAATGTACCGTAAAAGCTGTTTATATCCGGTACGAATCGTTCGTTGGTCTTTAATTCTTCTCAACGGAGGTGTTTGAGATGGCAAACGGATTGCTTTTGCGGCTTCGCGAGCGTGAGCTCAGCGCGAGCCCGGCGGAACGCAATGTCATCGCATATGTAAGCGCTCATCCGCACGAGGTGGTCGGGCTGCCCGTCCGCGGTCTTGCCGATGCCACGTTCTCCTCGCCCTCGAGCATTTTGCGCTTTTGCAAGCGCTTGGGTTTTGCGGGCTATAAGGAGTTCCAGCGCGAACTGATTGCCGAGCTGGCGCTCTTGGGTGACAAGAAAGACGTTGCCCTCGAGGACATCTCCATGGATGACAGCGTCGAACGTATCGTGGGGAAGGTGATGAAAAGCAACGTGCGCACGATCGAAGCGACGGCGCGAACGCTCGATTACACCGTCTTGGAGCGATGTGCGGCCTATCTTAAGCGGGCACGCGCGGTCAATCTGTTCGGTATCGGTGCCTCTCGTTTGGTCGCGCACGATCTGGCGCAAAAGCTCATGCGTGTCGACAAAGAGTGCCATCTGTACGACGACTGGCATGATCAGCTCTTGTGTGCCAAGAACATGCATGAGGGCGATATGGCAATCGCCTTTAGCTACTCGGGCTTGACGCAAGAGGTGCTGGACTGCACCGCCGAGGCCCAACGTCACAACTGTCCCGTTGTGGCCGTGACCAAAGTAGATGGATCATCCAAGCTTGCCACCATGGCCGATGCCGTGCTCGGCGTCGCTGCGAGTGAGCCCTTGGTCCGCAGCGGTGCCATGGCTTCGCGTATGGCTCAGCTTATGGTTGTCGATGCCCTGTACGCTGCTTACGTTGCCAGCGACTACGAACGAGCGACGCATGTCATTAAGCAAAACTACATCGAGAAACAGGAAAGATGAGGTGAATGAAATGCTCGATTTAACAAAATTCACGACCGAACAGCGTAATCAAAGGTCAATGGACCTCGATACGATGACATCGCTGCAAATCGTCACGACGATGAACGATGAGGATCTTCGTGCCGTCCAGTCGGTCACGAAAGTGTTGCCCCAGGTTGCCACAGCAATCGACTGGGCTGCTGAGGCACTCGAGCGCGGCGGGCGCGTCTTTTACATGGGCGCAGGCACCAGCGGTCGTCTGGGCGTACTCGACGCTTCGGAGTGTCCGCCCACGTTTGGCGTGTCACCCGATCTGATTGTCGGGCTCATTGCCGGAGGCGAGACGGCGTTTATCAAGGCTGTCGAAGGTGCCGAAGACAGCGAGGAGCTTGGCGCGAGCGACCTGCGGGGGCGTGGACTCTCGGACAAGGATCTTGTCGTTGGCCTGGCGGCAAGCGGTCGTACTCCCTATGTGGTGGGCGGCCTTGTATACGCCAAGGCAACTGGGTGCAAGACGATCGCAATTGCCTGCAACCAAGGGTCGAAGATCGGGGAGAGCGCAGATCTTGCCATTGAACCCGTGCCCGGTCCCGAGGTGCTGACCGGCTCAACGAGGCTCAAGGCGGGAACGGTTCAAAAGCTCATCCTCAACATGATTTCGACCGGTGCCATGGTCAAGATCGGCAAGGTATACCAAAACCTGATGGTCGATGTGCAGCAGACGAACGAGAAGTTGGTGGTGCGCGGCCAGAACATCGTGATGGAGGCGACCGGCTGCACGCGCGAGTGCGCTATTCAGGCGCTTGCAGATGCCGGCGGCCACGTAAAAACCGCTATTGTCTCGGTACTGCTGGACTGCGATGCCGAGCAGGCTGCGGTAGCTCTTGAGCGAGCGCGAGGCCATGTCCGTGCTGCGGTGAGTGGCCATGAGAAGAGCAATGCCGATGCCCAATAGGTGCGCGGCGTGAGCTGATATGACATCCAGACGAGATACCCAATACAAGGAGGAGTTATGACGAACAAAGAGCTGGCTCAAAAGCTGCTGGACCTTTTGGGCGGTAAAGACAACGTGCTGGCAAACGCGGCGTGCATGACGCGCCTGCGCGTGACCGTCAAAGACACGGGCAGCGTCGACACGGAGGGCATTAAGGCACTCGACGGCGTGATGGGCCTGGTCGAGGACGACACGATGCAGATCGTGCTGGGGCCGGGCAAGGTGAATAAGGTGCTCGAGGAGTTCTCCAAGCTCACCGGCCTTGCGAAAGGCGTTGCTGACGAGAGCGTGGTCGACGCTGCGGCCACAAACAAGGCCGCGCAGAAGGCCAAGTACGAGTCCAAGCCGGTTCAGGCCTTCCTCAAGAAGATTTCCAATGTCTTCGTCGCCCTGCTTCCCGGCATCATTGCGGCTGGCCTCATCAACGGTATCTGCAACGTCATTAACGTCTCGACGGCAGGCGCGCTTGCGGGCGAGTGGTGGTACCAGGGCATTCGTTCCATGGGCTGGGCCCTGTTTGCCTATCTGCCCATCTTGGTGGGCTATAACGCGGCGCGTGAGTTTGGTGGCTCCGCTGCGCTGGGCGGCATCGCCGGCATGATGTGTATCGCCAACAGTGCCATGCCCCTGCTTGCGCCTGGCGCGGCCGATCCTGCCACTGCCATTCTGCTGCCGCTCACCAATGCGCAGTACAACCCCGCAGCGGGCGGCATGATCGCGGCTCTTATCGCTGGCGCATTTTTTGCCTGGATGGAGCGTCAGATTCGCAAGGTTATGCCCAACGCACTCGACACGTTCTTGTCCCCGCTGCTGGTGCTCATCATCGGCGCCTTTGCTCTGATGCTCGTCATCCAGCCGGTTGGCGCATGGCTGACGACTGCCATCTTTAGCGTTTTGACCTTTATCTTCGAGAAGCTGGGCGTCCTGGGCGGCTATATCCTGTCGGCAGGCTTCTTGCCGCTGGTTTCCGTCGGCCTGCATCAGGCGCTTACGCCGATCCACGCTATGCTCAACGATCCCGACGGCGCTACCAAGGGCATCAATTACCTGCTCCCCATCCTTATGATGGCTGGCGGCGGTCAGGTCGGTGCCGGTCTGGCGCTGTACTTTAAGACCAAGAACGCCAAGCTCAAGAAGTACGTCGCAGAGTCCATTCCCGTTGGCATCCTGGGCGTGGGCGAGCCTTTGATGTATGCCGTTACGCTGCCGCTCGTTCGTCCGTTTGTGACGGCCTGCCTGGGTGCCGGATTTGGCGGCGCGCTCGCGGCGCTGCTTCACATCGGCACGGTTTCTCAGGGCGTTTCCGGTCTGTTTGGCCTGCTGATCGTCGTTCCTGGCCAGCAGCTCGGCTACGTTGCCGCTATGCTGCTTGCCTATGCCGCCGGCTTTGTCCTGACGTGGTTCTTTGGCGTCGACGAGCAGAAGATCAACGAGTTCTTTGGCGAATAGTTTGATATCGCGAGCCGTGTTGCTCAGAGCTCGCGGCGCGCGGCAGATTTCTTGATGCTATGGTTGTGCCGGCGGGGCTAACTGCTCCGCCGGCCTTTTTTAAAGGAGCGTTGAAACGTGAAAACGGGTATTTCGATTTATCTTTCCAGCCCTCTGCAGGATATTGAGCGGACAATTGAGCGTGGTGCCGCGGCGGGTGCGCGCTATGCGTTCACCTCGCTGCATATTCCCGAGGATGGGGGAGCGGCGTATGCCGATAAGGTCCGTCATGTGCTGTCGCTGCTTTCCGCCCGCGGCATTGCGCTCATTGCCGATGTGGGGCCTCGCACGTGCGATTTGCTCGGGCTTGAGCGCATCGAGGACCTGCGCGATTTGGGGTTGGAATACCTTCGTTTGGACTATGGCTTTAGCGCCCAGCGGGTCGCGGAGCTGTCCGGTGTATTTCGCATTGTGGTCAATGCATCGACGGTGAGTTCTGATGAAATCGCATCGTGGCGTGAGGCCGGTGCCGATGTGACTCGTTTTGCCGCCTGCCACAATTTTTACCCTAAGCCTTATACCGGTTTAGCTCTGGAGGACATTGCTCGGGTGAATCTTCGTCTTGCGGCGCTTGGATTCGAAATCATGGCTTTTGTGCCGGGTGATGCCAACGTTCGCGGGCCGGTATTCGAGGGACTGCCGACGGTCGAGGCGCAGCGCGGTCGTGCGTCAAAGGTTGCCCTCAACATGCTTGAGCTCGCACATGGCGCCGATTGCGACATTGTGTTGGTCGGCGACCCCGATCTTTCCGATGCGGGCTGGGCGCAGTTTGCTCAAGTTTCCGCCGGATACGTAGACCTGCAATGTGAGCTTGAGTCTGGTTATGCCTATGTACGTGGGCAGATTCATCACGACCGGCCCGATTCGAGCACCCTCATCTTTAGGTCTCAGGAGTCGCGCACGACGCTTAAACCGGATTCCGTGCCGATGGATGCCGGTGCCGGCCTGTCGCGAAAGACGGGGTCGATCGCTGTGAGCAATAGCGGCTATGGGCGCTACGAAGGCGAGCTTGAGATTGCGCGGGTCGATCTTCCCGGTGACGAGCGCATGAACGTTGCGGGTCATATCACGCCCGAGGCAATGGAGCTGCTGCCGTTCATCAAACGCGGATTCGGGGTACGGTTCGTTTAGCGTGTGGCCCGTGGGCTACAATTGGCCCATCATGCGAAGGCGCCTCGTGTGGCGTGTGCCTGCGTTGGCCGATCTATATTCGGAGGATTCCCATGACCGTACTGTTTGTTGAATATCCCAAGTGCTCGACCTGTAAGAAGGCCAAGGCATGGCTGGACGAACACGGGGTAGAGTATATCGACCGCGATATCGTTTTGGACAATCCCGCGGCTGATGAGCTTGCGACCTGGATTGCTCGTTCGGGGCTGCCGGTGCGGCGCTTCTTTAATTCGTCGGGCATGAAATATCGAGAGCTGGGCCTGAAGGCGCGTCTGGATGCGGGCATGACGGATCGGGAGTGCTACGAGCTGCTGGCGACCGACGGCATGCTGGTTAAGCGCCCACTGCTGGTGGGCGACGACTTTGCGATTCCTGGCTTTAAGGAATCGGCTTGGGCCGAGGCATTGCTGTAGCGGCTGCGGAAAGCGCGACCCGTTTTGAGCTTCGATTACGGGATACGGTTTCCGGTTGAGGGCTCGATGGGAAAGTGGGGACCAGTTTGAGCTTGAAATCTGGGATGCACTTTCCGCCGGCAGGCTTGCCCCAGTCAGTCCTCCAACTGCGCCCATTCGTGCGGATCGTAGACCTTTACGTGCTTGTTGGGCTTGCCGCTCCAGTACTCCTCGTCCATAAAGGGCAGATATGCCTGAACGCCGGGGCAGATAAAGGGGATCCGCTGCTGTTGCAGTCGCTCGCGCTGGCGCTGCTCCAGGTGCGCCTCGGATATGACGGTCGGCATACCGGACAGCTCGACGAGGCTTGCCTGGATTCGCTTAAGGTCGGGGAGTCCCGCGTGCCATGACATCCGCATGATCAAAAAGGATGCACGGCGGTATTTTGCCTGCATCACCGTGATGGCGGGGCGCAGAGTGGGATGGATTTTGTCCCGTTCGGGCCAAAGGTCAGCAGTGATCTCGAGGCCCAGGGTCTCCCATAGGTAATCAAGCTCTTCGTCCATGGCGCCTCGATATCTACGTGATCATTGATACTTCGATTGTGTTGCCTGGTGCTATCGTTTTCGCGGTAGAATCTGCCAACGGTTGACGGCTACCGCTCGCGGCGTTTTGCCCTTCGTGTGCAGCGGTCGACTTCACAGGTCCTTCACGTGTTGGCCGTATTTGACTGAATTTCAAAAAAGTCAAAATTGGGGCTTGCGTCACGGCCGGACTTCCCGTATATTTCTTTCTTGCGCAAAGGCACAGCCGAGCGCAGCGATGCAGTCATTGGGATGTCGTCTAATGGCAGGACAGCGGATTCTGGTTCCGTCAATGGGGGTTCGACTCCCTCCATCCCAGCCATTGCATTTGCTACATATGGCCCGTTCGTCTAGCGGTTTAGGACGCCGCCCTCTCAAGGCGGAGATCACCAGTTCGAATCTGGTACGGGCTACCAAAATTGAACGCCCGGGCCTCGTAAGAGACCCGGGTTTTGTGTATTGAACGATATTTAAGGCGCGCGTTGAGTCTGCCGCCCGGACCGAGGAGTTGTCATGGACCTGCCTATCAGCTTGGAAGACATCACGTATGCCGAGAACTATCTGGCGCAGGGCGACCTGGCTACGGCGACGCCGCTGCTTGAGCGTCTGGTGGAGCTCGCCGAGGAGTATATCGACGCTGAGTGCAAGACGGAGGAGAAGCGCCAGTACTTTAGCTTCGACAGCAAGTTTGAGCGCCTGGCCTATCGCCGTGTGGAGAAGGATCCGCGCGAGCTGGTGCAGGTCGAGGTTCCCTTTGACCGCCTGTACTCCGACATGGCGTTTGCCTACATTCGCCAGCAGGATTATGTGAGTGCTCGGAATGCCCTGATGCAGGCCGTGCGTTGGGATCCCATGAACTGCAACTATCGCTTGGACTTGGCCGAGCTGTTCCGCGCGCTTGAGGACAAGCAGGAGTGGGCATCGCTCTCGTTCTCGGTGCTGGAGCGCGCGAGCGACGGTAAGTGCGCCGCACGCGCCTACACCAACTTGGGTCAGTACTTCTTGGAGCCCGAGACCGAGAACATTTCGGCTGCCGTGGGCTGCGCGCGTCTGGCGCTGCGCCTGGCGCCCAATGATGCGCATACGACGCGCCTGCTCAACAAGATCCATACCACCTATCCGGATGCCGCGGACGAGAGTGACGACCATGTGATGGGTGAGCTCGCCCTGCAGGGCGTGCCGACCTCGCCTTCGGCCGAGATCGCCATCTGCCTGATCATGTGCGCGACCGATGCTGCAAGCGACGGCGACAAGCAGGAGGCTACGCGTCTGACGGTCCGTGCCCGCGACCTGGTGGGCGAGGAGGCATGCGCGGCGATTATCAAGCTGGTGCGCGAGAGCGATGCCGAGCTTAATGCCGAGCGCAGGGCAAAGCGCGAGGCTACGGGCTCAAACGCCAATGGCGCCAAGGAGGCCGGCGATGCCCAGTAAGCGCGAGCGCAAGCTCATTTCCAAGAATCGCTCGGCACATCACGAGTACTTTATCGATGAGACGTTTGAGTGCGGTATTGAGCTGAGCGGTACCGAGGTCAAGTCGATTCGCGAGCGCGCGTGCCAGATTACCGATACCTTTGCACTGATTCGTGGCGGGGAGTGCTGGCTCGTCGGCCTGCATATCCACCCTTATAGCCATGGTGGCGTGTGGAATCGCGATCCCGACCGTCGGCGCCGTCTGCTGCTGCACCGCAAGGAGATTGACTTTCTTGACGGCAAACTTCGCAACCGTGGTTATGCGCTGGTTCCGTTGGAGCTCTACTTTAATACCGACGGTCGCGTAAAACTGCTGCTGGGCCTGGGTCGCGGCAAGAAGCTCTACGACAAGCGCGAGGACATGGCCAAGCGTGATGTCCAACGCGAGATCGACCGCGCCCTCAAGGAACGCAACCGCTGACCGTCCTTCATAAGTTGCGGTGGAATACGGACTGTTTTGCCTGTTTGAGGGGCTATTCAGTCCCTATTTCACCGCAACTGCGGGCGTCTCATCTTTCTTACTGTTCTGACACATATGTTTCAAAGGCGGCGTCTGTTATGGGCGCTGCCTTTTTTGTGGGTACATACATCCATGAGGTTCCAGCCCGGGTTAGGGGAGTGATCGTTATGGACAAAACTGCGTTCTTTACCATGCCGAGCGGTCTGTACGTGGTGAGCGCCGCGGCAGACGGGCTGCGCGCCGGCTGCGTCATCAACACTGCGGTGCAGGTGACGTCCATGCCGCCGCGCATTTCGGTTGCCGTGAACAAGGACAACGTCACCTCGGGCGTCATCGCTTCGGCCAAAGCGTTCGCGCTGACCGTGATCGATCAGACCGCCGACATGCTCTACATCGGTAACTTTGGGTTCCGCACCAGCAGCGATTATGACAAGTTTGCCAAATACAAGACCCGCGAGACGGCTCTGGGCATGCCCTATGTGCCCGAGCGCGCGACGGCCCTGTTTAGCTGCCGTTTGATCGACACTGTGGATGTGGGCACACATCTACTGTTTATCGGCGAGGTCGAGGATGCCGAGCGCCTGAGCGACGAGACGCCGCTCACCTACGATTACTACCATAAGGTCCTGAAGGGCAAGACGCCTCCGAAGGCGTCCTCGTATCAAGGCTAGAAATGTTTTAAATATACTTGCATTATATTATTGAGAATATATACTAATAAGTAAGTACACCAGCAGTCACGTTCGAGAGGAGAACATCATGGCTGAGGAGAAGAAGACGTATAAGTTCGTGTGCACCGTTTGCGGTTACGAGGTTGAGGTCGATACGCCCGAGCTGCCCGAAGATTACGTGTGCCCGGTTTGCGGCGTCGGTCCCGATCAGTTTGAACTCGTCGAGGAGTAGCTCGCAGACACACGGCGAAAGCCGAACATAGCTCTGTCCAAGGGCCCCGGTCGAATTCTCGGCCGGGGCCCTTTTTCTCTGTCCTCAAGGGATCACGGCTGCTGCTAGCCGATCCTGTCTGTCGTAAGTCCGGCCGACCTTTTGTCTCGATCTGTAACATCTAGACATCAAAAGCGGGTCTTCCTGTTACAGATCGAGACATTTGCCTGGGTAGGTGCCCCGTCCCATTACATCCCAGTCAACAACACGACATCGAGAATCGTCACGATGGCACCGATCCCTATAAGCAGCGCGTTGAGCGGGCGCGAGTTGGCGTATTTGCCCATGACGCGGCGTGAGCTGGTGAGCCGTATGAGCACAAAGACCGTAATCGGCAGCTGAAGCGACAGCAGTGCCTGACTCCAGATGAGACCTTCAAAAGGATTTGGGACGACCAGGCACGCCGTCACTGCGCCGACGAAACAGGCCGCCACCCCGATCGAGGAATGTCGGTCGTGTATATCGTATTCCTCGTCGAACATGCCCGCGGTGATGGTGCCCGACGCCAAACCCGCCGTCACACTACTCGAGAGGCCCGCAAACAGCAGCGCCACGGCAAAGATGGTCGAGCTCGCCGGGCCCAGAATGGGGGAGAGCGTGGCCGCTGCGACGGCGAGGTCGTCTACGACCATGCCGTGCGCAAAGAAGGTCGTTGCGGCCAGGATGACCATGGCCGAGTTGATTGCCCAGCCCACGCCCATCGAAAAGAGCGTGTCGAAGAGCTCGTAGCGCAGACGTTCTTCGATAACCTGCTCGCCTTGGCCTTCGAAGTGCATGGATTGGATGACCTCGGAGTGCAGAAAAAGGTTGTGTGGCATAACGACCGCACCCAGGACACTCACGATAATCGCGGCAGAGCCAGTGGGCATACTGGGCGTGATCCAGCTTGCGGCGGCTTGCGGCCAGTCGACCTTGACTAGTGCAAGCTCGGCCAAAAACGAGAGTCCTACCACGCCTACGAAGGCGATGATCCAGCGTTCGGCATGCTTGTAGGAGTTCGTCATGAGCATCGCCATCGATACTGCCGCCACGATGACGCAGCCCGCACGCACGGGCAGCCCAAAGAGCATTTGAAGGGCAATCGCGCCGCCCAGGACCTCGGCCATGGCGGTGGCGATGGTCGCGAGATAGGCACTGGCGAGCACCGTGCGCCCGACGAAGCGGGGGAGGTAACGTGTCGTGGCCTCGGCAAGGCAGGCGCCCGTGGCGATACCCAGGTGCGCCGCGTTGTGCTGCAGCACGATGAGCATAATCGTGGACAGCGTGACGATCCACAGCAGCGCGTAGCCAAACTGCGAGCCCGCGGCCATATTGGAGGCCCAGTTGCCCGGGTCGATAAAGCCGACGGTCACGAGCAGCCCGGGGCCGATATGCCGCGCAATGTCTAGGCCTCCGTGACCACCGGTGCGTCGGGAGCCAAAGCGTTGTTTGAGATGGTTGAGCATGGTGCGCTCCTGCGTGCCGTTTGTTTGACGCCGCAAAGGATACCCGTTTTAGGCTCAAAAGTTAACCAAGACAAACAAAACTGCCGTATTTGAGTAGGATGGTGAAAGGGGACTGCCGAAGTGTCTCGATCTGTAACAACTAGGGATGGAAATTGGGCCTAGGTGTTACAGATCGAGATGAACCAAAACCGTCCTGCAGAAAATCTCAATCTGTAACATCTAGGTGCCAAAATCGGTTCCTCCTGTTACAGATTGAGATGTTTGAAGCGGTGAGCTTACAAGCCGAACTTGGGCGCCTTGTTGCCGCCCTTGAGGTCTGCGGTGTCGAGTCGCATCATGCAAAAGTCCGCGTGGCCCTCGTTTCCAGAATAATTCAAAGGGGTTGGATGCATATGTGCCGGCCGTCCCTGCACTAAAACGTGTACGTCAGCCTCCAAAGATGTCAAATTTCGACATGTTTGGAGGCTGACGTACACGTTTGATAGCAAGACGTTGATGGCCGGCGTGCGTTACGCGATTGTTTCGAAACGGGTGGGAAACACAACGGGCCGGCGATGCTCCTAGTATGCCTATTCAACTGACTGTCTAATATCTAGGGGAGGATCGCGATGCAGGCAGATTCCGCTCAGCAGCAGGGCCTTTATCGCCCCGAATTCGACCATGATGCATGTGGCATCGGCGCGCTTGCCGATATCAACGGTGAGCGCCATCACCAGATTCTGGATGACGCGCTGTCCATTCTGGTTAACTTGGAGCACCGCGGCGGCACGGGACTCGAGAAGAATACCGGCGACGGTGCCGGTATCCTGTTCCAGGTTCCGCATCACTTTTTCCGTAAAGAGGCCCAAAAGTGCGGCCAGATTCTGCCGGCAGAGGGCGACTATGGTGTCGCCATGCTGTTCTTTCCGCAGGATGACAAGGGCGTAGAGGATGCCCGCCGCGTGTTTGAGGAGGGTTGCGCCGAGGCCGGCGTGCCGCTGCTCTTTTGGCGTGAGGTGCCGGTCGATCCGCACGACCTGGGTGAGACGGCGCGTGCCTGCATGCCCACTATCCTGCAGGCCTTCCTGGGCCGCCCCGACGACACGCCCGCCGGCGATGCCTTCGAGCGTCGCCTGTACGTGTGCCGCCGCACCATCGAAAAGAAGGCCGACGCCGAGTTTGCCCTGCGCGACAAGATCTTCTATGTGTGCTCCATGAGCTCGCGCACCATCGTGTACAAGGGCATGCTTGTGGCCACGCAGATGCGCCGCTTCTTCATCGACCTCAACGACGCCGCCGTCAAAACGGCCGTGGCGCTCGTCCACTCGCGCTACTCCACCAACACCACGCCCAGCTGGGAGCGCGCGCACCCCAACCGTTTTATCATCCACAACGGCGAGATCAACACCCTCAAGGGCAACGTCAACTGGATTCGCGCCCGCGAACCCAACCTGTACAGCCCCGTGTTACAGCACGATCTTGAGCGCGTGATGCCCATCATCAACCGCGAGGGCTCCGACTCCGCGATTTTGGACAACGTGCTTGAGTTTTTGGTCATGAACGGTCGTCCGCTCACGCGTGCCGCGTCCATGCTGCTGCCCGAGCCGTGGGACCACAACGATAACCTGAGTGAGGAGCGCCGCGCCTACGACGCCTACCAGTCCATGCTCATGGAGCCGTGGGACGGTCCGGCGGCCATCGCCTTTACCGACGGCCGTACCCTGGGTGCCGCCCTCGACCGTAACGGCCTGCGCCCCGCTCGCTACTACGTGACGCGCGACGGCCGCTTTATGCTGGCGAGCGAGGTTGGCACCATCGAGGTGCGCCCCGAGAACATCCTGACGAGCGGCTGTCTGGGACCGGGCCAGATGCTCGAGGTCGACTTTGCCCGCGGCCGCGTGATCTACAACGACGAGCTGCGCGCCCGCTACGCCAAGGAAAAGCCCTACCGTGATTGGATTGCCGAGGAGACGCTGACCGTCGACGCGCTCGACAAGCCCGCCGCGCCCGCGCCCGCCGAGGACGCCGAGGTGCCCGCCGCCGTGCGCATGGCCAAGCTCGGCTATCACTGGGATGATGTTGACGAGGTCGTGCGTCCCATGGCCCAGCAGGGCAAGGCCCCACTCGCTTCGATGGGTATCGACGCGCCGCTGGCCTGCCTGTCAAAGAAGACCCGCTCGTTCTTTGACTACTTCTATCAGCTGTTCGCCCAGGTCACGAACCCGCCGATCGATGCCCTGCGCGAGCATATGGTAACTTCGACCACGCTCTACCTGGGCAACCACGGCAACCTGCTCGAGGATTCCCGCACGGCCTGTCAGCTGGTGCGCTTGGAGCGCCCGTTGCTCAACGAGGAAGAGTTCGAACATATCTGTGCCATCGACCGTGTTGGCTTTAAGACCCGCCGTTTCCGCGCCGTCTACCGCCGCGATGCCGGCGAGGGCGCGCTGCAGACTGCGCTCAAACAGCTTGCCGAGGACGTTGAGGCTGCGGTCCGCGACGGCGTGAACATTGTGGTGCTGAGCGATCGCGCCGGAGCGGGCGAAGTGCCCGTGCCGTCGCTGCTTGCCGTGGGCTGCGTGCACAACCACCTGATCCGCGCCGGCGTGCGCACCTTTGCCGATATCGTGGTGGAGTGCGGCGACGCCGTGTCTCCGCACGACTTTGCGGCGCTGGTGGGCTACTCCGCGAGCGGCATCTATCCGTATAACGCACATGCGTGCATTCGCGACTTGGCGGCGCGCGGCGATCTGGACGTTTCTGCCGAGCAGGGCATCGCCAACTACAACAAGGCTGCGACCGCCGGCATCGTCTCCATCATGTCCAAGATGGGCATCTCCACGGTGCAGAGCTACCATTCGGCGCAGATCTTCGAGGCCGTGGGCTTTACGCCGGAGTTCGTTAACGCATACTTCGCCGGCACGGTGAGCCGTGTGGGCGGTATGGGTGTCGAGGACGTTGAGCGCGAGCAAAACGAGCGCTACGACGCCGCGCTCGCCATCCTTAAGAGCCCGGCTCCCGATCAGCTGCCCACACTGGGTCTGACCAAGTGGCGCCCGCTCGGTGGCGAGGATCACCTGATCGACCCCCAGACTGTCTACTTGCTGCAGACCGCCTGCCGTGAGGACAGCTACGACACCTTTAAGGAGTACAGCGCCCGCCTGCACCGTACCGGCCGTGCCGTGCGCCTGCGCGACTTGCTCGACTTTAATGCCAGCGGCCGCACGCCGGTTTCGCTCGACGAGGTAGAGCCCGCGCTCAACATCGTCCGTCGCTTTAACACCGGCGCCATGTCGTACGGCTCCATCAGCAAAGAGGCGCACGAGTGCATGGCCATCGCCATGAATCGCCTGCACGGACGCTCCAACTCGGGCGAGGGCGGCGAGGACCCGCGTCGCGAGACCCCGCTGGCCAACGGCGACTCCAAGAACTCCGCGATCAAGCAGGTGGCAAGTGCGCGCTTTGGCGTGACGAGCCGCTATCTGTGCAGCGCCTTTGAGATTCAGATTAAGATGGCCCAGGGCGCCAAGCCCGGCGAGGGCGGCCACCTGCCCGGCAAGAAGGTCTACCCTTGGATTGCCGAGGTCCGTCAGTCCACGCCCGGCATCGGCCTGATCTCGCCTCCGCCGCACCACGACATCTACTCTATCGAGGACCTGGCCGAGCTCATCTTCGACCTTAAGAACGCCAACCCCGGCGCGCGCGTGTCGGTCAAGCTGGTCAGTGAGGCGGGCGTCGGCACCATCGCCACCGGTGTGGCCAAGGGTGCTGCCGACAAGATCTTGATCAGCGGCCACAACGGCGGCTCGGGTGCCGCTGCGCGCGATTCGATCTGGCACGCCGGTCTGCCGCTGGAGCTCGGTCTTGCCGAGGCCCAGCAGACGCTGCTGCAAAACGGCCTGCGCTCGCGCGTGGTGCTCGAGGCCGATGGCAAGCTCATGGACGGCACCGATGTTGCCGTCGCCTGCCTGCTGGGCGCCGAGGAGTTTGGCTTTGCGACCATGCCGCTCATCTCCATGGGCTGCCTCATGCAGCGCGACTGCCAGCAGGATACCTGCCCCGCCGGCATCGCCACGCAAAACTGCCGCCTGCGTCATGGCTTCCGCGGCAAGCCCGAGCACGTCGAGCACTTTATGCTCTTTGTTACCGAGCAGCTGCGCGAGGTCATGGCGAGCCTGGGCTTCCGCACCGTCGACGAGATGGTCGGCCATCCCGAGTGCTTGCGCCAGATCGAGGTCCCGGGCAACCGTAAGGCCAACCTGCTCGATCTGTCGCCCGTGCTGGCAAGTGCGACCTGTGAGTTTGGTGCCCACATCCCGGGTGCCGACGGCCGTCACTTCCTGCCCCAGATGGCTGCGGACAGCGAGCTCGACAAGACACTCGACTCCACGCTGTTTGTGCCCTACACGGCCGACGCTCGCGCGCACCTGCGCCCGATTCGCTTCCGCGCCGATATCGCCAACGTCAACCGCTGCGTGGGCACCATCCTGGGCAACGCGGTGACCAAGGCGCATCCCGAGGGCCTGCCCGCCGGCTCCATCACCATCGATTGCGATGGTTCGGCCGGTCAGAGCTTTGGCGCCTTCCTGCCGCGCGGCATTACGCTCAACGTGTGCGGTGACGCCAACGACTACTTTGGCAAGGGCCTTTCGGGCGGCGAGGTGTCGGTGCGCCCCAACCCGCATGCGACCTACAAGTTCGACGAGAACATCATCGTGGGCAATGTTGCGTTCTTTGGCGCTACGAGCGGCCGTGGCTTTATCAACGGTCTGGCCGGCCAGCGCTTTGGCGTGCGCAACTCCGGTGCCACCGTGGTGGTCGAGGGTTGCGGCAACCACGGTTGCGAGTACATGACGGGTGGCCTGGCGCTCATCCTGGGCGAGGTCGGGCAGAACTTCGCTGCCGGCATGACGGGTGGCGTGGCCTATGTCTTTGACCAGTATGGCACGCTCGATGCCCGCGTGAACCACGAGAGCGTTGAGCTCAAGGCCCCGACTGCCGGCGAGCTGGCGCAGATTCGCGAGCTCATCCAGGAGCACGTGGACGCGACGCAGAGCCCGCGCGGCATCAAGCTGCTCTACAGCTTCGACTCGATGAGCAAGCACTTTGTGAAGGTCATCCCGAACGAGTACGAGCGCGTGCTGGCGATTGTCGCTGCTGCCGAGGGCGCGGGCAAGACGCATGCACAGGCCGAGGAGCTGGCGTTTGACATCGTGACCGGGCGTGCGAGCGCCGAGGATGTCGCCCGCTTTGATGTCGCGGGCGGTGCTGGTGCCGCTGCGGGTGCCGTGTCCGCCGCCGTTGCCAGCTCTGTTGCTTCGACCAAGAAGGAGGCGTAAGTGCCATGGGTAAGCCCGGTGCTTTTCTTGATATCGATCGCGTGACCCACGAGCTGCGTCCCGTGGAGGAGCGCAGCCGCGATTTCGATCCGCTGTACGTGGAGCTCGACGACGACGCGCGCCGCGCCCAGGCGAGCCGCTGCATGATGTGCGGCGTGGCGTTTTGCCAGATGGGCGCGAGCTTTGGCAAGGCGCGTCCGAGCGGTTGCCCGCTGCACAACCTGATTCCCGAGTGGAACGAGCTGGTGTATCGCGGCCGCTGGGACGAGGCTGCCGAGCGCCTGTCGCTTACCTCGCCCATGCCCGAGTTTACGAGCCGCGTGTGCCCGGCGCTGTGCGAGGCCGCGTGCAACCTGGGTTCGGTCGATGGCCAGCCCACGACGATCCACGACAACGAGCGTGCGATCAGCGACCACGAGTGGGCCAACGGCGGTCCGCGTCGCTTTGAGCCGGCGGGGGAGGGCGCGCCTACGGTTGCCGTGGTGGGCTCCGGCCCGGCTGGCCTGGTGGCCGCGTGGGAGCTCGCTCGCCGCGGCGCCCGCGTGACAGTGTTTGAGCGTGACGACCGCCCGGGCGGCCTGCTCATGTACGGCATCCCCAACATGAAGCTCGAGAAGTCCGTGGTCGAGCGCCGCGTGGCGCTTATGCGTGAGCTGGGCATTGTGTTTGAGCTGAACGCCGATGTAAGCGATCCTAAGGTTGCCGCCAAGCTCGATGACTTTGACGCCGTCGTGGTCGCTGCCGGCGCCCGTGCTCCGCGTGGGCTTTCGGCTGCGAACATCGACGCCCCGGGTGTGGTGTACGCCGTGGACTACCTGACGGCATCGACCGTTTCGGTGCTCGACGGCGGCGAGCCCGCCATTGACGCGCGCGGTCTGGATGTCGTGGTCATTGGCGGCGGCGATACCGGCAACGATTGCGTGGGCACCGCGGTGCGCCAGGGTGCGCGTAGCGTGCGCCAGTTTGAGTTCTTGCCGGCGGCGCCCGATAAGCGCACGGCGAGCAACCCTTGGCCGCAGTGGCCCAACGTGAAGAAGACCGACTACGGCCAGCAGGAGGCCATCGCTGCCATGGGCGGCGAGATGCGCGCCTGGGGTGTGGATACACTCGAGGTGCTGCTGGACAAGAAGGGTGCGGCCGCGGGGCTGCGCGTGGTCGACCTGGACTGGTCGGCAGGAAAGCCGGAGCACATCGCGGGTTCCGAGCACGAGGTTCCGGCGCAGCTGGTTCTCATCGCCTGTGGCTTTACCGGTCCCGAGCATGGCGTGTTTGATGCTGTCCGCGTGCCCGTTGCCACCGCAGGACGCCCGCTGCCCGTGATGGCCGCTGAGGAATCGCATCTTGCGGTCCGCACGGACGGTGTCGCTGCCGATGCCGCGCCGGTGTATGTGGCCGGTGACGCCCGCAACGGCAGCTCGCTCGTGGTGAACGCCATGGCCGATGCCCTGGCCTGCGCCGCCGAAGTCGCCGACGCGCTGCAGCTGTAAGGTAGTCATTCAAGAACGTCCCCAACGACTAGTCATTGGGGACGTTCTTTTTTGTCTAGTCGTTGGGGACACTCTTTGCGGGCTGCCTGTTCATTTGTCGACGTGCGAGCGTTCATCCGTCGACGTTTGCGCCTGTCGCGCTCTGCTGTTTCTGTGGTGGCCCGGGTGGTGCGGCTCAAAAGAGCGGGCTTGCTGTCTATGCCTGCCTGCGGTTTCTTTGCGGTGCGCTCATTCGGTCAAGCATTCCGTCAAGTGTTTGGTCAGCATCTGGTTTGCAGCCAGAGGCCCATTTTGCCCGTGCTGGTCACGGTCGTCTGCCCTCCTCGTAAGCTCAAATTGAGGTCCATCAGTTTGAGGAGGATGCCATGACTGACCATGTTTTTGACCGAGCGCAGCTGGCCGAAGCCGTCGGCAACGATATTGCCGACATGGCTCATTTTTGGATGCTGCGGAAGTTTCAGTTTTTGGAGCCGGCGCGCCAGCAATTCGAGGTGATTGTCGACCCGTGGCTCAGCTATTGCGACAAGCCCTCACAAAACGAAATCATGGCGTACAACATGGCGTTTACCGACTGGCTGCTCTTTGAGCGCCCCTATTACCATGGCGCTACGCTGCTCGAGCTGTATGTTGACGAGCCGCCGGCCTCGCTTTCGCCCGCATCGCTCAAGCGGCTCGAGCAGGTGCGCGACACGCATTATTTCTCCCGCTTTGGCATTTTGGATAAGGACGCTGCGACCGGCATGGTTGCGCTGCGCGATACGCGCACCGACCGCCGGTTTGATGTCTACGATCCGCATATCGTGCAAAAAGAGCACTGGAGCGACGGCGCGATTGCCGTGCGCATCGCGTGTGTCGACGATTTGTGGCTGACGGCAGGCCAGCTCTACCTGTATGACATCGCACGTCTGAGCGACACAGCGGTCGACGGACCGGGCGCTGTGCATCCAGAGGACCTGGAGGACGGGTTCGATACCTCGTGCATCAGCTTTTTCTTGCGCCTGGTCCGCGACATCATGGGCGCCCAGGGGCGCTACGTTAGGTCGCTCAATATCTACGAGCAGGAATGGGAGTAGGGAGTGGGGTTGGCGATGTGCCGCTGCCCCTGGCTTTGTCTCGATCTGTAACATCTAGCGGCCAAAAATCGGTTTAATCGTTACAGATTTAGATAAAAGGTTGACCGTCGTTAGTTTGTCTCAATCTGTAACAACAAGGAACCGTTTTGCTCCGCAACTGTTACAGATTGAGACGGAAGATTCGCATCCGTTGGATTATCTCGATCTGTAACATCTAGCGGCCAAAAATCGGTTTAATCGTTACAGATTGAGATTGAGGGTCGACCGTCGATACAAAATCTCAATCTGTAACAGTTAGAGGCCGAAAACCGGCCTACCTGTTACAGATTGAGACAAAGGATTGGTCTGCTGCCGAAAGATCTTGTTCTGTAACAACTGGTGGCTCAAAGACTGTCTTCTTGTTACAGATTGAGACGTTTGTCGCGGCGACGACGGCTGTAATAGTTCGTTTGTCAAATATGGTGGTGATGGAAGTGTCCAGTACCGTTCTCAAACATAAGCGTCCGACTCGCAATACTATGGCACGAAACAAGATGCTCGCACGGCTCACGGAGGCGGCTGAGCAAGGCATGCTGCTTGCGACGCACGATAATGCCGAGTTCATGTGGCTGCGACGGCATGTGGGAACCGATGATATCGCGGAGCCCGAGCCGTATCTGTTCTGTTTTCAACATGATTGGGATTTGCTAACGCCGTCGGAGCGCGCGCTGCAGACTATCAAGGGGCTTGCGGATTTTCATCCTGATTGGGCGTTCTGGGGATACGATGCGGCGCTCGTGTGGGGCCTGGGGGTGCCGAACGATTTGCTCGGCCCGCGTTTTCTTGTTAAGACGGGCTGTTCTGCGCCGTTGAGCGGCGGGTGCAGATTGCTGCGTCCGCAGGCGGCGGGTGCGCTAGAGCGCGTCGACGGTGTGCGGGTGACGCCGTTTTGGCGCACGGTGGAGGATTGCCTGCTACGGGCGCCGTTTTCGTATGGACTGGCGATTGCCGATTCTGCCTTGCGGGCGAAGGGTTCGTCGCGTGATGAGTTACGTGAGCGGCTTCGCGCCGATTGCGATGGTCGACGTGGGTATCGCAGGGCGCAGGTGATCGCTTCGTATGCGAACGGGCTGTCCGAAAACGGCGGCGAGTCTCGTTTTCGAGCATTCTTTATTGCGTACGGCTTTCCGGTGCCGGAGCTTCAGGTGGAGTTTCATGACCCGCTTGATCCGAGCAACGTGTTTCGGGTCGACTATTTCTGGCGGCTCGAGAACGGGACGTGCGTGATCGGCGAGCTGGACGGGAAGGGGAAGTATGCGCTGCAGGCCGGCGAGGGCCGGAAGTTCGTCGACCCGTTCGTCGCAGAGCGTCAGCGAGAATCCCATCTGACAATGCTTGGGCACAAGGTGCTTCGGTTTACGTTCGATGAGCTCAAAGACCCGGGGAAGTTGGTCGAGAAGATGAGGCTGGCGGGTATCCCGCAGCGGGCGGATCTGGCTGAGGAATGGAGGCGTCAGTGGTACGGGCGCTGAGAGGGTTTGTCTCGATCTGTAACACCTGGAGGCAGTTTGGGGCCGTAGCTGTTACAGATTGAGATGAACGGGCACGGGGCTGTCCGAATGTCTCGATTTGTAACATCTGGAGGCAATTCTGGTTCGTAACTGTTACAGATCGAGACGGAAGGTTGGCTGCCGATGAATTATCTCAATCCGTAACACCTGGCGGCTGAAAACCGGTTTACCTGTTACAGATCGAGACAAAGGGTTGGACCGCTGCCGAAAGATCTTGTTCTGTAACATCTGGAGGGCAAAACCCGGTATTCCTGTTACGGATCGAGATGTTTCGTGGTCGCGGTCACGGCTGGGGTGGAGCCGTATCGTCCGCGCCCATCCCTGCGCCCCCTCTTTTCTCCGTTAACCGATATGTCCGCAGCGATCCTGCCGCGCTGGGCGATAATGGACAAATGTTCATGTTAATCGAGGGAGGGGAGCCCGATATGGCGTCAGCCGATCGTCCCACGTTGTTTATCAATGCGACTATTCTGGATGGCTCGGAGCATATGGAGCCGCAGTCCGATATGGCCGTGGCTGTTGAACGCGGCGTCATCACGTGGATCGGCCCGAGTGCCGTGGCGCAGGCACCAGCGGGTGCCGAGGTCATCGACCTGGGCGGCGCGTATCTCATGCCGGGCCTTATCAACATGCACGTGCATCTGTGCGGATCGGGCAAGCCGGTCTCGGCGGGCGATGCGGGCACGCTCATGAAGAAGCTCGATAATCCCGTGGGCCGCGCCATCGTTCGTCATATCCTCAAGGGCAGCGCCCAGCAGCAGCTGGCGAGCGGCGTGACCACGGTACGCGGCGCAGGTGACCCGCTGTTTGCCGATATCGCCGTGCGCGATGCCATCGACGCCGGCAAGTATCAGGGTCCGCGCCTGGTGGCGCCGGGTACGGGTGTTACAGTGCCGGGCGGCCACGGCGCGGGTCTGTTCGCACAGGTGGCCAATACTCCCGCCGAGGCAGCCGAGCAGGTGCGCGACCTGTATGCGCGCGGCGCCGACGTCATCAAGTTGTTCGTGACGGGTGGCGTGTTCGACGCGACCGAGGTGGGCGAGCCGGGTGTGCTGCGCATGCCGGTCGATGTCGCCGCGGCGGCGTGCAAGGCGGCGCACGAGGTCGGCCTTCCGGTTATGGCCCATGTCGAGAGCACCGAGGGCGTGAAGGCCGCGCTTCAAGCGGGCGTCGACACGATCGAGCATGGTGCTCCGATGACATCCGAGATCCTGGAGCTGTATCGCGGTGCCGCAGGCACGCAGCTCGAGGGGCGCGCATCGAGCGTGACCTGCACAATCAGCCCAGCGCTGCCGTTTGTGCTGCTCGATCCGGAGAAGACCCATTCGACCGACACGCAAAAGAAGAACGGTGACATCGTGTGCTCGGGCATTATCGAGAGTGCTCGCGCTGCCTTGGATGCCGGCGTTAGGGTGGGCCTGGGCACGGACTCGAGCTGCCCGTTTGTGACGCAGTACGACATGTGGCGCGAGGTGGCTTACTTTGCCAAGTACGTCGGCGTGAGCAATGCCAATGCGCTGCATACCGCCACGCAGGTCAATGCCGAGCTGCTGGGCCTGGGCGACGAGACGGGCACGATCGAGTGCGGCAAGGCGGCCGATATCCTGGTGACGCGCGAGAATCCTCTGGATGACCTGTCGGCGCTTCGCGAGCCGATGCACGTAATGTGCCGCGGTGAGCTGGTGCGCAAACTGAAGGTGAAGCGTATCCCCGAGGTGGACGCCGAACTCGACTCGATTATGGCCATGCCTGCCGAGGCGCTGACCGAGGAGCTTGCCCGCGACGGCGTAGCGTAGACGCATGAAAAAAAGCCGAGGTCTCAGCGCGAGGCCTCGGCTTTTTTATCGAACAAATACTTAAGATTTGGGACAAACAAACCTGATTAATTTGTCCAGCGTGCGGGCGCTAGGAGCGGGTTTCCATCTTGGCGTGGCACTTGGGGCAGGTGACGCGGATCTTGCCTTTGCCCTTGGGAACGGAGAGCATCTGGCCGCAGTTGGGGCACTTGAGATAGGCCGTGGTTTTGCGGCCCTTCCACATCTTCTTGGCCGTGCGCTTGGCGCGCTCCAGGTCCTCTTTGCTGGCGCCGGCTGCGCGCGAGGCATTGGTCGCCGCGGCGCCGCCGCCCAGGCTGGCGACGAACTTGCCCAGACCGGGGACGTTCGCGGTCGCGGCGACAAAGGCGGCGTTTTCCTTGCGGCGAGCGTCGATGTTTTTGGACAGGCCACGCAGCACGCCGATCACGATAACGGCGATAGCAATCCAGCTGAGCCACTGGATGTGTGCGAGCGATCCAATCATCGCAAGAATGATGCCGAAAAAGCCGAGCACGATGGTGAGCTCGTCAGCGCCGTTGCGACCTTTCATAAAGTTATCCATGCAGATTACCTTTCATTCGATATGCTGCACGCCTTTATACCCCATTTGGTGCATAGGGGACAGGTTAATCTGCACCAAGGTGGTGCAAACGTACCTGTCCCCATTGCACCAGTGGCGGCGCAAGTCTGTCCCCCATGCACCAAGGTGGTGCAAAGTAACCTGACCCCAATGCACCAATTTACTTGGCGAGCTTGTCGACGACGCGTTCGATTTCGGCGAGCTTGGCGGCCTTGAGCTCCTCGTCTCCCGATTCGATGGCAGATGCGACGCAGCCCTCGATATGGGCCTTGAGCACATCGGCGTTGATGCGCGCGATGAGTGCCTGCGTGGCCATGAGCTGCGTGGAGATGTCGACGCAGTAACGGTCCTCCTCGACCATCCGCAGGATGCCGTCGATCTGCCCGCGTGCCGTCTTGAGCATGCGGGTCACCGATTTATGATCTGCCATCATGGCGAGTCCTCGTTTCTGGTCGATCTTCCGGATACCCCCCGTCAGTTGCGGTGAAATACGGACTGTTTAAAGGCCTAGGGCGGCTCAACAGTCCGTATTTCACCGCAACTTCTGGGGGCAGGTGACAGTCGCTACGCGGCGGTCACGGATAGGGCGTGGAACTTCTCGCCGGCGCCCTCGACGGCGGCGGCGAGCTGCTCGGCGGTCACGGTGTCGGCGCACTCAACCTGGACGGTCTGGGTCTCGTGATCGGCATCGGCATCGGTCACGCCGGCAACGTTGAGCAGCGCCGTCTCGACAGTGGCATCGCAGTGTCCGCACATAAGGCCGGACGTTTTAATGGTGTAATTCATAATTGTCTCCTTATCGATTGAGGTTATCTGACAGTTTAGTCGTGAACAGAGTCATCTTAAAGGCGCGTTGAGGTGCCCGAGATTGCCCCGAAAGAGGAGCGAAGCGTACTTGGGTACGCGAGTGACGGTTTGAGGGGCAAGGTCGGGTGCCTCAGCGTGCCGTCTTGGATTTAAAGGTTCGCAGTCGCAGGGCATTGCTTACGACGCACACGCTCGACAGGCTCATGGCCGCGGCGCCGAACATCGGCGAGAGCTGCCAACCGGTGAGGGGGAAGAACACGCCCGCCGCCAGCGGAATGCCGATGCCGTTGTAAAACAGTGCCCAGAACAGGTCCTGCTTGATGTTGCGGATCGTCGCGCGCGACAGCTCGATGGCGCGGGCGACGTCCATGAGGTCGCTGCGCATGAGCACCACGTCAGCGCCCTCTTTGGCGATGTCGGCGCCGGTGCCGATGGCAAGGCCCACGTCGGCGCGCGCCAGGGCGGGGGAGTCGTTGATGCCGTCGCCCACCATGGCGACCTTGCCGCCCGCATCCTGCAGTTCGCGCACGTGGCGCTCCTTGTCGGCGGGGAGGACGTCGGCGATGACCTGCTCGCTGCTCAGCCCCACACGGTGGGCGATTGCTTCGGCCGTCACGCGGTTATCGCCGGTGAGCATGCGCACGTCGACGCCAAGCGAGCGCAGTGCGGCGATGGCCTCGGCACTCGTTTCTTTGACCTCGTCAGCCACGGCGATGGTGCCGACAAGCTCGCCGTTCTTGGCAAAGAACAGCGGCGTCTTGCCTTCGGCGGCATATTGCTCGGCAAGACCCGCGGGCACGGTAACGCCCAACTCGTCCATCAGGCGCACGTTGCCGGCTGCGATGACATTCTGCCCCTCGCGTGCCGTAACGCCTCGTCCGGGCACGGCGGCAAAGTCCTCGACCATGCGCGCGACAATTCCGCGCGCTTCGCACTCGGCCATAATCGCCTCGGCCAGCGGGTGCTCGCTCGAGCGCTCCAGCGCGGCGGCCAGCTTGAGCAGCGCCTTTTCGCTCATGGCGGGCGAGCCGTCAGCGCGCGTGGCTACCACGATATCGGTCACGGCAGGCTTGCCGCGGGTGACGGTGCCCGTCTTGTCGAGCACCACGGTGCCCACGCTGCGCAGATTCTCCAGCGCCTCGGCGCTCTTGAACAGAATGCCCATCTCGGCGCCCTTGCCGGTGCCGACCATAATGGCGACGGGTGTGGCCAGACCCAGCGCGCACGGGCAGCTGATCACCAGCACGGCGACGGCGGAGGTGAGCGCTTCGTTGACGCTTCCGGTCAAAACCATCCATGCCACAAAAGTTACGGCAGAGATTGCGAACACCACGGGCACGAACACGCCGGCGACCTTGTCGGCCATGCGGGCGATGGGCGCCTTGGTAGCGTTGGCGTCCTCGACGAGCTGGATAATCTTGGCGAGCGACGTGTCGGCGCCCACACGCGTGGCGCGGAAGGTAAACGAGCCCGTGCGGTTGACGGTGGCCGCGTTGACAGTGTCGCCGGCGGTCTTCTCCACGGGGATGGACTCGCCGGTCAGCGCACTTTCGTCCACGGCCGAGCTGCCCTCGAGCACCACGCCGTCGACGGGGATGGACTCGCCGGGACGCACGCGCAGGACCTGGCCGGGAAGGATACTGTCGACGTCGACGGTGGCCTCGGTACCGTCCTCGACCACGACGGTCGCGGTCTTGGGCGCCAGGTCAATGAGCGCCTCGATGGCGCCGCCGGTCTTGGATTTGCTGCGTGTCTCGAGGTATTTGCCCACGGTGACGAGCGACAGGATGGTGCCGGCGCTCTCAAAATACAGGTTGTCCATGCCTGTCATCATGGCCTCGTGGACCTGACCCGCGGCTAGCTGGTCGGCCATGATGAACATGGCGTAGAGCGACCAGGCGATGGAAGCGGTGGCGCCTACGGCAATAAGGGCGTCCATGGTGGGCGCGCCGTGCGCGAGCGATTTAAACCCGTTGATAAAGTACGCGTCGTTGACGTAGACGATGGGGATGAGCAGGACGAGCTCGGTGAGCGCGAGCGTCATGCTGTGGGTATGGTCGGTGAAAATGCCGGGTAGCGGCCAGCCAAGCATGTGCCCCATGCCTATGTAGAACAGTGGGATGAGGAATACGATCGAGACGATGAGGCGGGTGCGCATGGCGGAGGCGGCGGCCTCCAGCTTTTTGGTAGGCGACTCCATATGGGCGGCGCCGGACCTGGCTTGCGCACTGCCGTTTGAGCCGGCGGCACCGGTGCCCACATCGACGGGCGAGGCCGAGTAGCCCGCGCGGTCGACGGCGGTGCAGATATCGTCGGGGGAGACCTGCGCGGGGTCGTAGTCCACCAGCATAGAGCCGGCGAGCAGATTGACCGCGACGCTTTGGACGCCGTCGAGCTTGCTCACGGCGCGGTCCACGTGCGCCTGACAGGCGGCGCATGTCATGCCACCCACATCGAATTTATCTTGAGCCATGGCTTCTCCTTTCTGTGGTTCGGTGTTGGAATTGTTAACCTGCCGATACTATACACCCATACCCCCTGGGGGTGTCTAGTGGAGATGAAAATGTATGGCATTCTGTTATTGGTCGAGGTGACAGCCAGTTCGGCGGACCGTAGCCAGTCTAATGTCTCAATCTGTAACATCTAGAGAGGTTTTTGACCCCTTACTGTTACAGATTGAGATGTTGTCTCGCAGGGTTGGGGTTTGTCTCGATCTGTAACATCTAGACCTGTATCTGCCGAGCTAGTGTTACAGATCGAGACTATTGCCGGGGAGGGGTCCCGTCACGGCAAGACGCCCGCCGCCTAGATACAGAACCCGGGGATCACACAGGTTAGCTTGTTTGGCTTTTCCGCAGGCGTTGCGTACGTAAAGACGTCGCCGTCGTGTCCCACGCGATTCATATAGAGTGTGCCTTCGCTCTCCGATGTGTCGGGACTCGCCGTTCGTTCCCACCAACAGGTGTCCTTGCCCTTCCACTGGCGAACCAACGTCTCGTTCGTGGAATACGGACTCACCTTGAGCTCGCGGAAGAGTTGGTACTCCTTGCCCTCGCCGTTATAGATGTCGGCCAGGTAGTGAAAGTCCTTGGCAAACGAATCGGGCGGTTGCGTACCGCACAGCTCGACCATGGCGGGCAGCCAAAGGGTTGCGGGCAACTCGCTCAGACACGAAGCGCTTCTGGCGGCGCCAACGTTATTCGAGATCTTTTTGATAGATTTGATGAGTGCGCGCAACTCGTTCGGCAGCAGCTTAAGGCCGTCGCCGTTGAGCCATTCCCGCAGCTCGCAATCTGCCCAGCCGGCGCTCGGCGGTTCAGCCGCAGCGTTGCGCTCGGCAATACCCGCGTCGAACATAAACGTCAGCCCGGCCTTGCCCGTCCCGTCCAGAAGCTCATCGTGGCGGATGCCCACAAGCTGCGCGCCAACCTGCAGTCCGTTGGTGAGCGTGACACGCTTGGTGCACGGATAGGGGATATGCCCATCAGCGTCGAGCAGGTGGTAGCGCTTGGCAATCTCGCGCGCCTCGCTACGGGTCTCGGCGGCCTTAATCTTGAGCGAAATCTCCTGCAGCTGATCCCAGGCGTAGTCGTCAAGTGAACCGCGGATGCCGTCCAGGTAGTCGGGGATGCCAAAGCCATGGGTTGCCGCCCCGATAACGCCGAGCCCCGCAACGGCTGCGACAACGCCACCGATAATAAAGCGGCGGCGGGTCATGGCATCGTGCCGGGCCTGCTCTAGAATCTCTCGCGCTCGCTCGCCGGCGACGTCGACCTTAAGGTGTGTACCGGAGTCGATGTCGATTGCGGCGTCACTGCCCGCGCCCTCGCGGCCCTCAGATTCTGCAGCGGGGAGGTATGTCGAGAGCACCTCGAGCATCTGCTGCTCGGTAGGGCGATCGCCCTGTTCGACCGAGATGCCTTTCATGATGATCTGGACAAGCGCTTTGTCGCCCTCGCAGCGCGGCTCGAGCGGCGCCGGTTTGGTCTTGGTCTTTATGAGGTAGAACGAGCCGGTCGCCGCGGCACCCGTCGACTCAACATCGAACGGCTTACGACCGCTGTAGAGCTGGTACAGAGTGCTCGAAAGCGCATAGACGTCAATCGCGGGCGAGCGGCGAAGGGCCGCGATGCCTTCGATATCCTGCGTGAGCATTTCGGGCGCGGCGTATGCGGGTGTGGCAAAGCGCCAAATGTCGGCACGTCGGGTGATTGTGTCGTCGCCGAGTGCCATGGTCGCGGAGCCCATGTCGATGAGGCAGGGGTCAAAGGAGCAATCGGCGATCTGCTGCTCGAGCGTTCGGCTGGTGGTGCGGAACATGATATTGGCAGGCGACAGGTCGCGATGGATGACCGGATTCACGAGGCCTTGGGTCATCAAGAGCGCGCGAAGCACGGCGTTTCCGACGGCGGCGACCATCTGGGTGGTCAGCCCGCCCGAGGCGTCGTGCGGAAGCAAGGGCAGCGCCTGCTTGAGCGAGGTGCCCTCGACCCACTCCATGAGGATGAGCGGGTCGTCCTCGCAAGAGCCGTAGCCATAGACACGCGGGAACCCGCGCAGGTGCGAGACGGTGCACAGGTGACGGTACTCCTCGAACAGAGCGGCGGTATTGGCAAGGTGCGCGGCCGATTGCTCGGCGGAGCGGTTGGGGGCTTGGCCGGAAAGGATGGCGTTGTCTGCCAGCAACTTGACGGCAAAGACCTCGCCGTTGGTGTTGGTCGCGCGCAGCACGTGGCCGATGTTGCCGTTGCTGCGATGGGCCGTTTGAAGAATGAGCGTCATAAACCGGCGCTTGGCATCGTCCTCGGCGCTGGGGTCGACCGCCACGGCGGTGTCGAACGTGTCGAGACGGATGAGTTTATTACCGTCGACGATATCCATGAGAATGCTCCTGTCAATACGAATAATGCCGGGTCATCAAGACGAGGAGGGGGAAGGGAGACGATCTAGCCCGTCAAGATAGATGTTGCAAACGGTTATTTGGCTAAGGACACAACAAGGAAGGAGGTATCCGTTCCGAGCTGCAGGATGTCGCCATTTGTAATGACTGCGGAGGGGGAGGCTTCCGAGGCAGCTCTTTTGCTTCGTGGCATTTCGAGCGTCCGCTCTTTCCCGTTCGAGCCACTAATGAGGACCGTCCCGTTTGTAGAATGAAGCCCCCTTGCGTACCAGGTGCCGTTTTCGAGCCAGATATGAAGATGCCGGCGCGACACCGAGCTTCCAACATCAGTGATATCGGAGGCGTTGTAACTAATGGAGCCAATGACTGTCCCCTCGGGCTCAATAGACAGAGGGTGAATCGGGGGGACGATCGAGCTGCCGATTACGCGAATTAACCCCAGCTGGGTTTGATTGGGTTTGCGGGAAGCTCGTTTCGGTTTACCCGGGCTCGTCAATTCTGTCTTTAAAGAGACGGCAAGGCTCGCGTTGGCAAACATCTCGGTGCTCTTAACGGCAGCCGAGGCGTTTTGCAGGCAGCCGCACGCAATGAAGAGATGCAGATATAAGATGTCGCGGTCCAGCTCTGATTTGAGCGTCCCGTTATTAATTCTGTGCAGTGCGTTGGCATAGACGCTTGCGTCCTCGCCGATGCAGGTTAGAGCTTCTTGCATGTTGAGCGCCGCCGGCCCCGCATAGTGCGCGGACACGAGACGGCGCGCATTTGCCCCGCCTAAATTCGAGATGATTTTCGAAAACAACGTCTGAGTGCTAATGCCAAAGTTAGAAAACTCGGTGGGATCGATGGAGCCCGGCGCGGCGTTTGTAATCTTTCGCGAAAGAAACGGACGATTGGAGACATGGCTGAACAGATCAGACTTGCTCGAAATGAGAATCGAGGCGGCGGCGCAGTTGGTGATGCCGCCGAAGCTTCGCAGGTCTCCGTACATCTCTGAACTTGGTGTACGCATGCTCCTCCGTTCCCGTCGTTAGCCTGACGAGCCTTTAAAATGTGCGCGCCGATTGCCGGGCTTAGGCCAACTCGTAAGGAATGTGCTGGTGGGCGCATTCGGCGTTCGGCACGATGGCACGGGTAGCACGAATCGAATGATGGTCACGCAAAGCAACGGACAGGGTGTCCCGACCGCCGTTCGCGTAACCTTTTGCGACCATTTTAGATGTTGCGCAACACTTCTCGCAATTTCAGCGATAGAAATATTACGAAAGTTCATCGGCTGAAAGGAAAGGGTTATGGCGCTTTACGACGAAGTCAGAACCATACCTTATGACACCTTTGACTATAAAGCAGAGTGCGATAAGTACGATAGGGCGTCCTCGGAATGGGACAAGTTTATGCAGGCCGCCGCTCTTGCGAAGTTTGCCAAAAACAATGGTGACCGAGGCGGCGAGGAAGGTTGGCTTTTGCGTGCATTGTACTGGGCCGATTACGGATCGGACAATTACAGCAAGGTAGCTTACGCGCTTGCCGACTATTGCGATAGGTATGGCGTCTATATTAGCCGCTGTATGGGGGACGACGATGTGCCCACCCGCATGGACGGCAGGCTTTGGAGAAAGATTGCTAGGGGAGAAAGCCTTAGCGATGACTCTTCAACGGACTCGCAGGATGGTTCCGGCCCCTCTGCCGAGGCCGCGGCTCAGGTTGGCGCGGCGGCTTCGAAGGGCCTGATCGACGAGGTTGGCTGGGGCACCGTTATCCTGCTGCCCTTTGGCGTCTTTATGATTGGCAAGTTCATCCTCGACACCTACGGCGATATCATCTTTGGCTTCCTGAAGACTGCGGGCATCGTAGTTGCCGTCATCGCGGCGTTGTTTGTCATTACAAAGTTCATTCTTCCAAGATTTCGTGGTTAATAGCGAACGTGTAAGGAGTTCACATGCAATGCGTGGCTTGCGGAAAAACAATTCCCGACAGCATGGCTTTTTGCCCTTATTGCGGAGCCGCCCAGACGGGTGGCACGTCTGGTTCAACGAGTTCGTCAACGGATACGGGAACTGGGTCATCTTCGAATTCCGGTCATGACTCGTCGTCGCAGACTGGCGGGGCAACGTCTTCCGGTTCAACTCCTGCCCCCACGCCTGCCCCCGCTCCTACTCCCGCGCCCAGCCCCACGCCTGGTGCTGGAACGGCTTCGGGTTCCTCTGCGGGCGGAAGCACCGCTGCTTCTGCACCCATCGCGCCGACGCAATACGAGTCAGACAAGCGCTTGGGACAAATAGCTTGCGTCCTTTCTGCCGTTGCTTTGGTTCTCGTGATCGCTGGTCTACAGAAGGCATACATCGGTCTCGGCGTAATCATCGCTGCTTACCTGCTGGTCAACATTTTTAGGAAGTAGGAGGAGACAAGCATGGCGTTATTTGGAATTGTTGCCGTTCTGTTCCTTTTGGCTGTCATCTACGCGATCGTGAGGACTTTTCAAGCCCAGATCACCTTTGTTCTTGGCGCTATCATTCTGAGCTTCTGCGCATATGGCGTTTTTAAGGCCTTCAAGAATTACGCGGCTGCATTTAAGAAAAACGCGATTGATTCGAACAGGAGCCAGCGATTATGGCATTGACTGACGAGCGCTATAACCAGACGGCTGCTCTTTTGCCGCCCGAGCCTTCTCGTGCTGAGTACTGGCTCGATAAGGGTTTCTCTGATCTTGGAGCGACGATTCGAGAGGCGATTGTTCTTAACAGGGTTACGCGCGGGGAATTAATTACCGAGCTCTACAACGGCGGCTTTATACACAAGATCCTGTGGGGCATCTGCTTCCTCTCGTTTCTTGTTGCGGGCGTTGCGGGAACGGTAATCTTTGCATTCATTCATTCGGCCGTCATCATGGTCGTAATGGTGCTCGTTTACATCCTCTTTGGTCTCTCGCGCGCGTTGGATGCTTGGTATCGCAAAACGCGCAAGATGGAGTTTGTCTGCGAGCAGTGCAAGCATGTTTGGCCGACCCCTGGGTATGTTTGCCCCAAGTGCGGCAAGGTCCATTCCTACCTTCGTCCCAACACGTTCGGCTTCTATACGCACGTGTGCGAGTGCGGCCAAAAGCTCCCGTGTACCTTCTTTGCGTCTGCTAAGGGGCCTGATGGGTCGACCATCCATCGCTCTGACTTGGAGCAGTGCTGCCCTAATCCCAATTGCGCTCATTCGGTCGCTTCGGGCGAGGCCAGAACGATGTCTATTCCCGTTGTTGGCGGCCGTTCGGTAGGAAAGACCTCCTACATCGCGGCGCTTGCTCACGATCTCGTGCTCGACCGCGCTGCTCAGCAGGGCTATGACACCGATTTTCTCGACGATAGCAAGCGAGGGCTCTTCTCCGAGCTCGAGAAGATTTATCAATCGGGCGATGCGAGCATGACGAGCGAGGACTCCGACGTCAAGCGCGCCTCCGCGTTCTCGCTGAGTGTCTTTGTCCGCAAGGACGGGCTTGATCCCGACCGTCTAATCCATCTCTACGACGTCGCCGGTGAGACCTTCCTTAATAACGACGAGCACGAGGACCAGCTTCAGTACGCATACGCCGAGGGTGCCGTGCTGCTGGTGGATCCCATGAGCATCCCGGATTTGGCAAGCGAGCTCGAGGAAGGACTTTCGGCAACGGACGCTGCCGTCTCTGGTCGCTCGAACCCCGATGACGTTTTGGCTTCCTTGATTGAGAAGGTCAAAAGCGTTGCCAAGCCAGATCGTCAGGGCAGATTTGCCATGCCCCTTGCCGTGGTGCTCAGCAAGACGGATCTTCCGGGCTTGGATGAAAAAATCGGACAGGCTGCCTGCGATGCGTATCTTGCTGCAAATCCCGAGTGTCCTGCCGCCGACGCACAGGATGCCGTGCTTCGCGATTTCCTGCTCGAATACGGCATGGGCAACTTCTTGACGTCGCTTAAGGCGAGCTTCCGCTCGTATCGCTTCTTTGCGGCCTCTGCTGTTGGTCACGAGCGTCTCGCCGGTGCTTACGATCCCAAGGGCGTTGTCGAGCCGTTTGCATGGATTGCGGGCCAGGCAGACCCGACGTTTGCCACGGCGATTTCCCTCCCCGTTGAGAACGCTGTTTCTTATGCCCAGCAGCTCGAGATCGATCGAAGGAAGAAGAGGTAGACGAACATGACTGACGATGTTTTTGTTCCCTCGTTTGAGGACGTCGCGCCCGAAGAACCTGTGTGCGAGGAGGTGGGGTGCGCAAGCGAACCCGTTGAGACTGCCGAGCCTGCTGCGGAGTCGGCCGAGCCCGTTGAAACTGGGACGCCTGCCACCGACGACACAGCCGTCGAGGAGGGGGAGTGCGATTGCGACGCGAATGCCACTGCTGGTGTTGAAGTTGGCGAGTCGACTCCCGTTATGCCTGCCGAGGAGCTGGGGCGTCGCCTCGATGCTTTGGATGAGGGGATTGCTCAACTAACAGGGCTCTTCCGTCAGAAGATTGATCGCACCACCTTTGAGGAGGAAGTGCTCAAGAGCAACAGTGCAGAAATTGAGCGGTATCGCTCCGGCGTGTACGAAAAAATCACCACGCCCCTGCTTAAGCGCGTGACGTCGGTGGTTGATGCCATGAACAAGACGCTAGCCTATCTTGGCACCGTTGAGGGGGATGCGGCTCAGCAGCAGGCGGAGGATCTCTCCGTCTATCGCGACATGCTCGTTGAGGTTCTTTGCGATTTTGGCGTCACCTCGTTTGCGCCTGAACCTGGAGATCGGTTTGAAAGTGGTCGTCATACGCTGGCTATGCCACGCACCTTAACGGGCGACCCAGAAAAACGCGGTGTCATTATCGAAGTCCTTTCTCCGGGATACGAGCTTTCGGGGTCCGTTCTCGATCCGGCATATGTCCGCGCGTATACGTATAAAAAGGGCTTTGTCGAGCCCGAACAGCAATCAGACAAAGACGACGAGCAGGCAGGAGCTTAATCGTCTCATTCAGCCTAGTCACCATTAAAGGAAGGAAATAATCATGAGTGACGAGAAGACAACGGTAATCGGCATCGACCTGGGTACCACCTACTCTTGCCTCTCTTACATCGACGAGACGGGTAACCCGGTGGTAGTCAAGAACTCCGAGGGCTCCAACACCACGCCCTCTGTGGTGCACTTTGATCCGGATGACCCCTCCAAGTACGACGTGGGTCAGCCTGCCAAGGACAATGCTCTGATTGACCCGGATTACACGGCGTCCTTTGTTAAGCGCATCATCGGCGACAATCCCGTCGCCATCACCGTTGACGGCGAGGCTTACTCTCCCGAGCAGATTTCTGCCTATGTGCTCAAGAAGCTCACCTTCGATGCTTCTCAGAACATGCCCATGGGCTACGATGGCTGCGTAATTACCGTTCCTGCCTACTTTGGCGATGCCGAGACGCAGGCTACACTTGCTGCGGCAAAGATCGCCGGCCTCAATGTGTACGGTACGGTGCAGGAGCCTGTTGCTGCCGCTATTAACTATGGCTGCGACAAGAGCGATAAGGACGAGGACGTTATCGTCTACGACTTGGGCGGTGGTACCTTTGATGTCTCCGCGGTTTCGTTCAGTCACGGCGATGGCTCTAAGAATATCGAGGTCGTCTGCAACCAGGGTGATAAAAACCTGGGTGGCGGCGACTGGGATGCCGCTATCGTTGCGTACCTCAAGGATGAGTTCTGCGATAAGACGGGCGCTGACGAGGACGTGTTTGACGAGTATGCCGACCAGCAGCTCCAGGGCGAAGCCGAGAAGCTCAAGTTTGCCCTTACGTCTAAGGACAGCGCCAACGCGGTTCTGAACTTTACGGGTCGCCCCCAAAAAATCAGCCTCACCATCGATGACTTTAACGACATGACGTCCGATTTGCTCTCCCGCACCATCGACATCATGCGTACCTGTTTGGATGGCGCTAAGGCTAAGGGCCATAACCCCACCAAGATTTTACTCGTGGGTGGCTCTACGCGTATGCGTCAGGTTGCCGACCGTCTCAAGCAGGAGTTCCCCGACCTTGAGCAGGCTATTAACGATCCCGATGAGGCCGTGGCAAAGGGCGCTGCCCGCTATGCCGCCCAGCTCGCCAGCATGCTGTATCACAAGGCCGAGCAGGAGGGCACTTCCGAGGAGACGGTTGAGGTTGTCGACCAGCAGACGCAGGAAGTTAAGCAGCAGCAGAACGTTGGCGCTAACAACCTGGCTATGACGTTCGTTAATCCCGAGGACGCCGCTTCGGCAATCAAGATCTCCGTTGTCACGTCGAAGAGCTATGGCGTCGAAGCGCTGGATGACTCGGGTACCCCCTGTATCTTCAACCTGATTCTTAAGAACCAGAAGATTGATCCCGAGAAGGGCGCTTACGAAAACACCCAGCGCTTTGGTACGTCCGAGGCTGGACAGACGTCCGTTCTCGTTCAGGTCTATGAGAACGATGCCGAGCAGGAGAAGGTCGAGAAGGATCGTGACGCCCTTGCGTCCGCTTCCATCGATCTTTCGGGCACCAACCTGCCTAAGGGTTCTCCTATTGACGTGACGTTTATTTTGAGCGAGCAGGGTATCCTCGACGTTCGTGCCGTGGAGCCTACGTCTGGTCAGTCTTGTGAGGTCGAGGTCGAGGTCAAGGGCGGCCTTACCGAGGACGAGATTCGCGAAGCACGCTCCAAGGCAACGGCCATGCAGATGGTGCTTTAAAACACTAAGTAGACAGATGAGTTGAGGGAGACGATATGGGTATCGCGGTAGGTATCGATCTGGGGACGACGTTTAGCGCTGTTGCGTGCGTGGGTGCGGATGGCGAGCCCAGGATTCTCCCCAATTCGTCTGGCGAGCACACGACCCCCTCCGTGGTCGCCATCGCTGAAGACGGGTCGGTCGCCTGCGGCGAGGCGGCCAAGGAGGCCCAGCTCATGGGCGATGCCAATGTGGCCTCCTTTTACAAGACGAATATGGGCAATGCCGGTTACGTGGAGTACCTGCGCGGTTGCGAATTCGACGCGACCACGCTTTCGTCCACGTTTTTGCGCCATCTGATTGCAGATGTTTCTCGCGCCAACAATGTCCAGATTGATTCTGCCGTGGTGACGGTGCCCGCATACTTTGAAGCACCTCAGCGCGAGGCAACGCTCGAGGCCCTGCGGCGTACGGGCGTGCGCGCCCTGGGTACGCTGAACGAGCCTTCGGCCGCTGCCTACGCCTACGGACTTATGAGTGCGGATGCCGCTGGCGAGCGTACAATTCTCATCTACGATCTGGGTGGCGGCACGTTCGATGTGACGGTAGCTAGGCTCTCAGGGCGCGAGATTCGCGTTTTGTCTTCTACTGGCAATCACCAGTTGGGCGGTCGCCAGTGGGATAGCGCCCTCTCGGACTTTATTCTGGATCAACTTTGCGATGCCAAGGGACTGGACCGCGACGATGTTGAGTCGGACCTCACGCCTTCCGACATTAATACGCTTGCCGTTGTATCCGAACAGGTCAAGCGCGACCTTACAAACCGTGCTCGTACGCGTGCTCGCGTTATGGCGGAGTCCATTTCTGGCACCATCGAGGTCACGCGCGAAGACTTTGAGGAGGCTACGCGTCATCTGCTGACGCTTACAACGGATTGCTGTGAGGAGGCGCTGCGTGAGGCGGGGCTTTCGTGGGCGCAGGTTGACGGCTACATTCTTGTTGGCGGCTCCACCAAGATGCCGCAGGTGCGCGAGTACCTTACCGGCAAGGTGGGCAGTGGTCCCATTGGCGGCAACGTTAACCCCGACGAGGCCGTGGCCCTGGGCGCTGCCGTGTATGCGGCCCAAAAGTGCGGCACCACGTTCTCGCTCCCCGGCGCTTCTGCCGCCGCCCCGCGCTTCTCTTTGGGCGCTCTTCCCAAGCTGGTGGACTGCACCGCGCACTCTATGGGCATGATTGCGGAGAGCGAAGACCGTTCGCGCTACGTGAACTCCACCATCATCGCCAAGAACACGCCCATCCCGGCCACGAACAGCCGCGAGTACGCCGTGGGCGCCACGCCGAGCCACCCCGGCTCGCTCGAGGTCTACCTCCTGCAGGGAGACGACCCGGCGCCGCTCAACAACACGGTGGTGGGCAAGTACGTGGTGCCCAAGATCCCCGGCGAGCGCGGCCGCGAGACGCGCGTCAGGGTGTCCTACTCCTACACGGAGAACGCCACGATCGAGGTGGGCGCCACGCTCGCGTCCTCCGGCAAGGCGCTCAAGGTGGAGCGCGCCGAGGTCGAGACAGACCTCTCTCGTTTCCTCAGGGCGCCGACTGACAACGACGTCAAGGTGGAGAGGCACGGCCATGTCGACGCGCGCGTCATGATCTGTGTCGATGTCTCTGGCTCGATGTACGGCGGGGGTTTTAAGGCCGCTGAGAAGGCCGCGACGGCGTTCCTCGATTCCGTTGAAGGGTCGGGCGTCCGAGTTGGCGTGATGTACTTTGGGTCTAATGCAAAAGTCTGCTGTGATCCAACGCTGGATTACGACAAAGTTGCGATGCTCACGAGCGATAGCGATAGGGGTTTTCGTTCCGAGCTCGCTTATAAATGCGGCGGAGGAACGGACAACCCGTTGGGCGTTTATGCGGATTGGTTAGATACAAAAATGGATACGAGCGACGCGCAAGCGGACGTTCTCCTCATTCTTACCGATGGTGCCTGGATGAATACCGTTAAGGCCGTGCAGGATTCTAAGGAACTCAAGATGGGCGGCGTAACCATTATCGGCATCGGCACCCCTGGCGCCAACCTGGAATTCCTCAAGAAGATCTCCACCTCCGATAGCTACGCGGGCCTCTTTGATTTCTCTGAACTTGGCACTGCATTTTCGAGCATCGGTCGCTCTATCTCGAGCGGTTCTGGCATCAGCATTTAGGGGGCTTATTTATGGAACAAGAACTTAACTTGCTGCTCGTCGTTGGCGCGCCGCTTGACCCCGTTCCCTCACAGGAAAAGCTCCGGCAGCTGCTTGCGGACGCACGCGTGGCGTGGGGTCCTAAGGCTTCGCGCGGTACGGACCAGATTATCTACAAGCGCTTCTTGGGCGAGGTCCCCAACATGGAGAAAGCCTTTGCCGATGGCAACGAGGCCCAGGTCTCTGCCATTGCGGCAAATGCTCTTAAGGTTGTGAACGGAGCGCTCGATCCGGTGCTCGAGGCGGCGGCGGAAAACAATCAGATTTCTGCCGGTCAGCTGGACCTTATCTGCAACAAGACCAAGAAGCGCATTAAGAAAACCCACTTTGGCGTCGAGTATCAGGTGGATGAGGCCCTTGTGCGCAAGCGTGCCGCCGAGCTTAAGTATACGGTTGCCGAGGGCGGTGCCACCGCATCTACCAACGACGGATCAAACGATGTCTACAAACGCTACATGGAAGATAAACTTCCTGGTTGGGCGGGCTATAAAAAGGAGACGGATCTTATTGCCCTGGGCAAAAGCGATCTGTACGACTTTGCTTGCCCAGATGGTTGTGCCGACCCCTATCGCGCCCCGAGTGCAGACCTGCTTGCGAAGGCAAAGCAGGTGGCGGGATCGTTCCGCGCCAACACGCCCGAGCAGGCGGCCGCGGCGAGCCTTGAGGCCCTGTGCCGCAAGGCCTTTGGCACAGACGACGCTCGTAAAGAGTATGACGCATGCCTCAATCGCCTTAAGCTCAACCGTGTCTTTGATGAGCTCGACGAGCTCGCATCGTTCTCGGACAACAGCTTAAGGGTCGAGCAGCAACGTGCTGCCGTTGAGACCCTTGCTCCCTTTGTGGCAGACAAGACCGAGGCGCGTTCCCTGCTCGTTGGTCACTGCAAAAAGAAGGGCATTTCGCTTGAGCGAGATGCAGAGCTCGACTCGCTTGTTCAGTGCCGCTGTGGTCATATGAACGACAAGTCTGCTGCCACGTGCGGTCGCTGCGGCTTGCCGCTCATGCTCGAGTGCCCCTCGTGTCACAAGAAATATGCCAACACCAATGACCGCTGTCCCGGCTGCGGTGCGCCTTTGGGTGCGGCCATCGAGGATGCGGAGCGCCTGTGCGACGCTGCCGATAAGCTTGCGGGCTGGCTTAACTTTGAGGGTGCGAAGGCAAACCTCGCTCAGGCACGCTCGGCGTGGCCGTCCTTGCCCCGTGTTGCCGAGATCGACACAAAAGTCGCTCAGCTCCAGGCTGCTGCGGGCGATTTGGGTGCCAAGCTCACGTCTGCCATTGCGGAGCGTCGCTTTGCGGAGGCAGATGGACTCTTAAGGCGCGCCTTGCTCGTACCGGGCGTCGATGCTGCCTATCTAAAGGCGCGTGAGGCAGAAGTTTCTTCGGGCGTAGCCGAGGCGGACGATCTTGTGCGTCAAGCTCAGGGGACGGCAGATGCGGAGGAGGCAGCCGAGCTCTGTGAGCAGGCGCTCGCTCGCTGCGCCGACCACGCCGCTGCCCGTTCGTTCCTTGCGTCGCACGCCCCGCAGCCGGTTTCCAACTTGGAGGCTCGCGGCAATGCCGAGACTTCGACCGTAAGTCTTGTTTGGCAGCCGAGTCGTTCGCGCGGTGCGCTTGTGTACGAGGTCTACGTTGTCGAGGGTGACGGTTCTTCTGGCGATCAGCTCCTTGGCACGACTGATCAGCCCTCATATACCCACGAGCATGCTCCCCAGGGGTGTGCTCTTGCATACAAGGTGGTTGTCGTACGCGTCGGTGTGCGTTCCCAGCCTGCTACGAGCGAGGTTATCGCTCTTGCGCCCGACCTTACGGACGTGCGCTTTATGCCGGCGCATGAACAGATCGAGGTGTCTTGGAAGCCGCTGCCGTCGAGTGCGACCGTTCAGATTACGCCGCTCGATGGCGGGGACCCCATTACCGTCCCATCTGGTGGTCACTACGTTATCGGCGGCCTTACGGACGGCGTGACGTATCACTACGAGATGAGTGCTTCCTTCGATATCGTTGGCTTGGGCCGTCGCCAGACGCATCCGCAGACATTCGAGGCGACCCCGCTCGATGCTACACGCTATGTAGACGGCCTTGTCTCGCGTGCTCATAAGGGCGCGGAAGGCGTCTTTGATCTTGAGTGGGAGGATGTTGGCGCCGAGGTGCGTTTCTTTGGCTCCGTGGACGCCAAATCCATTCCCCAGCCGGGATCGACGTCCGATGTGGCGTCGCTCGAGCGAGACTTTGAAGTTGTGAGCGTGAACGTTGCCGGGCCGGGCAAAGGCACGCTCACCTGGAAGAGCGATGAGGTCCTTTACTTCTTTGCGGCCACGGTTTGCGGTAGCTCCGCTATCGTGGGCGCCAAGGCTCGTGTGTCAAACGGCGGCAAGGTGAGTATCGACTCCATCGAGGAGGCAAACGGCAAGCTGCTTATCTATGTCTCGGTAAAGGACCGCGCGGTGACGGGATTTAGTGTTGCCGTGAGCGAGACGAGTTTTGTGGACGACCTTTCGGACTCCTCGTGCCAACCGCGACCCGTGTCCAAGAAAAACTGGGAGCGCGATGGCTGCCTGACCGTGCCGGCACCCGACGGACAGAGGCTTTACGTTTCGGTCTTTTCGCGTAAGGGCAGTGTGGGCAGTTTTGAGTTCTCGGATCCCGCACAGCAGATTTTTGAACGTCGTCATGCACACGTATGCTACGAGCGCACGGATAGCAAGAAACTCTTTGGTCCTCGAGAGTCCACGTTCACATTTTCGGCCCAAGAGGGCGGCTCCTTCACGTTGCCCAAGACAAAGATTGCCTATTGCATCGGCAACCTGTCGCCCGCGTTATCGGTCGATTCCGTAACGCTTGAGGAGTTTGGTCCCGTCGAGGTCGATGGAACCTACAGCATCACGGTTACGTTGCCCAAGGCCAAGAAGATATCTATCCAGGCGTTTCCCGCTTCGGGCATTAAGTCTGTGGAGGATGCCTACATTACCTCTTCCGGTTATCTCGTTCAGTAAAGGGTTTTCATCATGGGTTTCTTTTCGTCTTTATTCGGATCGGCTGCTACGCCTTCTGGCATGCCGTCCTTCTCGTCGAACGGCATTGTGTGCCCATTTTGCTTTGAGCAGTTTGGGGCCGATGCCATAGAGTATCGCTGCACAAATCGCCAGTGCGACGCCGGCCCTTCGGGGTCTGCGGCCGAGGTGGACGAGAAGTACTCGACGTTTCGTGGCTGGCCTCGTCCTAGGCCCGTGGGACATGTCTTTAAGCCCCAAAAACAGGGCCACTTTGGCGGTGGCTCCGTGTGCTGCGACGTGTGCCACTCCAACACGCCCGTGCCCATTTGTCCTTCGTGTCACAGTCCGCTGCCGCAGTCTTCGATTGATGGCAACAACGAGATCATCGCTATCGTGGGCACGCGCGGCTCGGGCAAGAGCCATTACATTACCGTTCTTATCGACCAGCTCACGCGCCGCGTTGGGCATGTCATGGATGCCGGCGTAAACCCGTTCCTTACCATGGACGGTCTTTATAACTGCCGTGAGCTGTACCAAGAGACCAAGTACAAGCCACTGTTCGAGGAGCAGCATACGCTCGAGGCAACGTCACGCGCGCTGGGCGGTGGCGACCGCAAGGACAAGATGCCGCTCATCTACACGTGGAACTATACCGAGGCGTCTCGTGGCCGCAAAAAGGCATTTACGCTTTCGTTCTTCGACGCCGCCGGCGAAGACCTGGAAGACCCGCAGGCCGTTGCTACGGTCAACCGTTACCTGCAGCATGCGCGTGGCATCATCTTCCTTGTCGACCCGCTCCAGATTGCGGGCATTCGGGAGCAGCTCGAGGCAGCGGGCGAGACGGACCTTACGAGCAGCCTCCGCGGTGTTCAGGGCACGACGGGTTTCGAAGGTGTGCTCAGTGCTATCACGACGCTTATCCGCACGGCGCGCGGCATCCGCGAGGGGGATGCCATCGACGTGCCCGTGGCCATCGCTTTCTCCAAGTTTGACCAGCTGACGCCCATTTGTGGCGCGGCGGTTACCGTTCAACAGCCGAGCCCACACGCTAAGCACGGTGCTTTTGTCGAGGCGGATCAGCAGGCCGTCGATGCCGAGCTGCGTGCGCTGCTCGAAAACTGGGATGAGGGCGCCATCGTCTCGAGTGTTCAGAGTAATTTCCGCGATGTTGCTTTCTTTGGCGTGTCCGCCCTGGGCCTGCATAATGCTCCGGACGAGAGTGGCTCGGTTAAGCGCCCTCGTCCGCTGCGCGTGGAGGATCCCCTGCTGTGGATTATGGCCAAGAATCACCTTATTACCAAGGAGTAGAACATGGCTGCTCACCAGATTATCTATACCTCGTGTCGCCGCGGCATAGAGGGGACCTCCGATGGCTTCCAGGTCTTCTCATACGACGAGAAGCTCCCGTCCATCCCCGCTGCTGGCGCGTCTCAGGGCTACAATGCCCTGTTTGTCGACCCTGTTCCGCACGATTTGGGCTTCTCTATCTTTGGCTATCATCCGCTCGATGGGGACTACTGTCTATACTGCAACAACACCCGGCTGCCTCACGACTACATGGGGCCGCAGGGGCGTTCGGGCAATATGTTGCGCCAGTCGTTTCTTGTTCCCTGGGCTGATATGTCGTTTGCACCCATTGAGCTCATAGGTTCGTCTGTGCTGCGTTCGCAGATGGGGCCCGAAGTTCAGAGCGCGGAGAAGCCCGACTATCTGCCGCGCGTAGATTTGGCCCCCGCTGGCAAAGTCACTTTTGATGAAGCCTGCGAATGGCTCGAGGACGAGGACATGGCGGACTCCATGGGGGAGCTGCTGGCAAAGCTCTTTGCAGCAAAGATGGGCGGCAAACAGCTTGTTGTCGTTGCCACGGCGGAGGAGGCGGCTCAGATTATCGGAGCCATTTCTTATGCCTTGCCGCTGCGTTTGTCACGCCAAATTTCCTTTGTGCTGGGTGCCGATGATGCAACCGAGGCATCGGGCGATATCATCAACGCTTCTGCCGAGGCCATCGCGGCGGCTCCGGATTACGTGACAAGTGGTTGGATCGTCTTTGATCCGCATAACCCGGATAGCAATGGGTCCTACGCAGGTGTTGACGGATATCTGGGATTTGTCGAGCTTTCCTATTCGCTGAACCCCAAGCGCCTCGCGGATTTCTGCAGTTTTGTCCAGGAGCACACGACGGCTAAATTCATGTTGGGCGCACTGGACGATGCCCATGATTTGTGGGCATTGCTTGGAAAGAGCGAGCCGGATGCGGACGCGGGCAGGCTTCTACGTGCACTCTCCTTTGCAGAGGCTTCGTCCGACGAGGCAACAAACGCGCAACTTACCAATCAGCTCGTAGATTCGCTCGATACGCTGGCGGATATGGGTCTTGGCGTGCTCATCCCTGTTTTGAGCTATCTGCTGCGGCGTGTAGGCGGAATGGATGCCGAGAGGCGCGAGGGCGTGTGCGCCGTCGCGGCCGCTACGGTATCGCGTCTGCTTTCCGATGCCTCGGTGACGCCGCAGGACTTCCCCAAACAGTTGAGCTCGCTATGCGAATCTTGTTCGCGTGCCGGTCTCGACCTTTTGGCAATTCTTCAGCGCGGCGGCGATTCTTCGTGGCTGTTTGCGCCGGGCGAGGTATCGGACGTTCAGAAGATTATCGATTTGCTGGATCTGTTCTCTAAATCTGCTGCGGCTCGCAAGTGTACGCTGGAGGAAGCTGGTCCCGACGGCGAGCTTGGACGCTTTGCCGCTGGGGCCCTGCAAGCGGCCTTTGCTCTTGATCGCGTGAAGCTATCGACGGCTGTGATTGCCTATGTCAACGGGTTCACCCATTCGCTCGATGTTTACGAATCTGCCGTCGAGGCGGCGGTGACGGCGGTGTGCGTTGTTGCCCCGAAGGAGATTAATGGCATTTGGGGGGTCATCGCTGCTCGCGCTCCGTATGCCAAGGTTGGAGAACTTCCGCGTGGTCTTGTATGGCTGAGCGACCATGGACGCGAGCAAGACATGGGAACCATGTTCTCGTTTGGCTTGGGCCACGTCGAGAGCGTAGAGGCTGCGTCGGATCTGTATAAAATCTGCTGTAGGGAAGGATTCCCTACTCATAAGGCGCTTGCCATAGGTTATACCGACACTACGTCCCTATATGTTGCTTTCCTGCTAAGTTGCCACAGCGATAAGGCAACCTCGATACTTCGCGAGCTTGTTGAATCCCTAGCTAAGGCGGCTCCTAGTAACAAGTTGGTGTGCTGCCCGCCCATGGTAAAAACGATGAGCACTGCTTCGCAAGGCCTTACGGATGGAATCGATCCTTTGAATCTGTCAAAAGAAGACCTTAGGACGTTGCGCGCTCTTTATGGCTATTCCCGGGCTGCGAACGCGGCGGTGCTTGGCCGCCAGGGCATGCTCGCACTGACACTTGCGGAGTTGGGGAGGGCTTCTCAGGCGAGTGCGGATTTCAGGGCATATCAGGGAATCCCGGATATCCTAAAAAGCTACCGTGGGGCTGTCGATTTTTCCGACGTTGAGGGCCGTGATCGAGATAGGATCTGCGACGCTTTCGCCCAGGGTGTTTTGGGGTGTTGCAAAGACCTTGGCGATTTTGCCTTTGCCATGGCTGCAATGTCGGACACCTGTTGGCTGCCTGTCTTCGAAGCCTGCGCTCAGCTTGCTTTAAAGTATTCGCGCGGCAGGCAGGGATCGTTTGATCGTTTGGCGCTGGTTCTTTCGTATCTAGCGGTTTACGGAGTGAATCGCGAAGACATGCACGCCGCTATGGGCAAGGTTCTTTCCAAAGTTAAGCTCGAGAACCAGGGCGCCCTTAAGCACGAATGCGCCCGTTACTGCGGGCCCCGCGCGCTCGAGGCACTGGGAATTACGGCTCCTGCCGATGTTGCGCAACAGATTGACGCGATTCTCGCTGACAATGTCAAAAAGGGCGGGTTGCCGTTCTTTAGAAAGTAGGTAAGTTTAAGCAGACGGGTGATGACCATGGGGTTGTTTAATAAGGTTTCTGGGCTGGCGCAGGGCGCTTACGGTAAGGCGGCAGGCTATTCCGATGCCGATGAGTCGTTTATCGGCGCCGATGTCGATGGCATGATTTGCCATATGGGTCTTTATTCCAACTACATTAAGCTCCGCACTAGGGAGCCGCGCACCGAGCAGATTAAGCGTGCCATGGAAGATCCTATTTCTGCGTTGGTTGGCCCGGCTCAAGAGGTCGAGCGCATCATCCGCGTGGGTAGCCACGTTCGAGATTTTGAGCGTTGGACCGAGTTTGGGAAGCGTTGCTATACGCTCAAGATTATGGGCACCAGAAAGCTTGTTCGCATTCGCTTGGTTCCGGCTGACGGCCAGCGCTTTGAGAACTACGTAATGAGTCATTGGATGTAACGAGGACGGCGGGTTGCTCGTTCTGATAGGAAGAAGGTAAGAAGAATGGCTGGAAGCGGTTCTTGGCGTCCTCAATATGATTCGAGAAGGCAAAAGGGTGGACATGGCGCGTACTCGCCGAGCAAGATGTCCTTTTCTGAGCACAGGAGGCGTGGGCCTTCTGTTTACTTTGCCGCCAACTGGGTGCTCATTGGCGTCGTGGGGGCTTTGGCAATGCTGCTCATCGGCCTTACGGCGCTCATCCGAGGCAACTGGGAAGGCTTTCTGTTTGCCCTGGTGGCAGCGTTTATTTGTTACAAACTGTTTTTCCATAAGCGCTCGTAGGGGAACGATGGGATTTAGTTCCCTTGTATACAACTACTAATCTAAAAAAGGAGAACACCATGGGACTGTTTGGTTCTTTTGTTCAAGCATTTAAAGACGGATACAACGGCGTAGACGAAGAGCAGGACACTGCGCCTTCCACTAAGGAAAATACTGCTCAAAAACCCGTACCCGCAAAGGAGACTGCCCCTGCTCAAAAGCAGGCTGCCTCCGAGGAGCCAAAGTTCTGCGGCGCATGCGGCGCCTCCCTCGAGCCGGGTACCAAGTTCTGCCCCAAGTGCGGAGAACCGGTGATGGGCGTTGCGCCGGAGCATCAGGCCGTTCCGGTCGAACCTCCGCATCTTATGCCGACTGATACATTGCAAGCGTTTTTGGATACGGGCTGCAACCAGATGTCCTTGCTCGAAGGAGCTGCGGCTTACCAAAAGGTTACACATGCCGATCCTGTTTTTGGAACTGAAGAGGTTAATTCTCATTTCCTACTTCATGGCAATGAGATGGCTATTCAAAAGGTTGCTGGAGTAATCAAAGGCCTATCTGAACAGTTTTTTAAGCATAAGCTCATTGTTAATGTAGACATGCTGCCCGCAGATTATCGACAGGTGGTTCGTATCTATTCTGCTGAGGTGGGGAGGCGCTTGGAAAAAATGATGTATTTCACGCTCGTACAAGAAAACGTGAGAGATGGCGCCGTTTATTACCTGTATATGGTTGGCGATGCTTACGAGCTGCAGGCCAAGGCCGATGCCGGTGTCATCTTGTCCAACGACGAGAATGAGAGACTTGCCGGGTTTGCTGCCCTTCACGACACTTTTAGCGAGTTTATTTCAACTGCAACGAACGGGGTTATCTTTGCCTTTGCTTCTTTGAACGACCACCAAATGAATGGCTAAGCTAACTTGGAGGGTTCCAGGTCGTAAATCGACTCGCCAATTCTTGTGTTGATCAACTGTAAGCATGCAAGCTATATCATCCGCCCTCATTTCTTGCTTAAGGAAATGAGGGCGGATTTGTTGTTAGGGCCAGAGGTTCATCTTGTTATAAGAATGGGGCGGTCAAAGCCGCCCCATTTACATATTATGCTAGGGGAGTGTCGTCGCTCCCATTGCTGTGCTTTCGGTTGCAATGTTGCCGATGGCCTTCATAAGACTTTCGACTTGTTTGTTGGTCGTCGCATTGTTTCCGGAGAGATCACAGCGCCACGCCATGAGCTTTGCGTTGCTAGAGCATGCTTCTACCGTTATGTAGATGCGTGCCGGTCCTTCGGGACGAAGCAGATTTAGTTCTAAGGCTCGCAGGCGCTTTCCAAAAAAGACACCTCCCTGGATTGCCTCGAGTCCCGTACGCACGGTTATGCGCAACTCCTCTTGCTTTGCGGCCCGAAATGCAAAATCGGACCATGTCGTGTCTGCAAAGCGCTGAGCTCCGGACACCACTATGGGCCCCATGGGGTATCCGGGCGCGCATCGTTTCTGTAGTTGTTCGACAGTGATATCTGATGCGGTCATGTGGCCTCCTCTCACAATTTGCCTGCATAGGGCAGGCGTACTCTCAGTGCAAATTATCCGACAGCCCTTTTCGTGCCTGTTGCGCAACATATTCAGGCATGCCTGCGTGATACTTTTGCTCAGACGATTGCAATGGGGGAGCCATGGATAATTTGGAACAGCTCGAGGTTGTGCAGCTTGATGGTTTTACGCCCAGCATTCCTGCGGAGCCCGGGCGTGAGCAGGAGCTCGCATCGCGTTTTAATATGCTCTTTCTTCAACCGGGGAGCACGCTTCACGGTGGTTTTGGTGCGGTTGCCAAGGTGGTGAACCTTTACGAAGAGGTTTTTGCCCTCAAACGGTTAAACGCACCCGATTCCAACAGCGATTGCTCGTCTTCTGAGCTGAGGGAGATGCTGTTCGAAGAATATAAAAACCAGCTCGCAGTATCTAGGCTAAAAGGATTTCCACAGGTCTATGGCTATGGTTCGTGGAAGGGTGAGCCGCTTATCCTTATGGAATGGATCGAGGGCACCACGCTGGCGCATGCTGTACCCGATCTGCCTCATGAAGGAGACGGTGTTCAGGGTGAGGTCGTGGCGCAAGTGGGCATTTCGGTCTTGGAGATCTTGCAGGGTGTCGAGCGCCTGAACAGTCGCCTCGTGCATCGCGATATTTCCCCGAATAACATTATGTTTCGCACCAAGGATATGAGCCTGTCTCAGCAGGTTGCTGCCGGCGCCTTCGATACGTGCCTGATCGATTTTGGCAATTCGACCACAGAATGCCAAGATATCCCCATGGCCTTTACGCAACGTGTGGGCATGATGCGTGGGGCCACGCGAGATTACGCTCCTCCCGAGATGCTGACGGCAGACGTGGAGGGCGTGGAAGAGCTTAGAAACAATCCTGCGATTGATATCTATGCACTCTGCAGCGTGCTGTATGAACTTTACGCGGGGCATACGCCATTCGACCTTACCCACTCTCTTGGAGGGTCAGATTATCGCACCAAAATGAGTATGGATCCAAAACTGCTTGTTGCCCGGCGCTCATACGAGGCGCCGTTACTCAATGCGATTATGAGCGGTATCAGACCTTCTCAGGAGGCCAGGCCAACGGTGGATGGCCTTTTGTACGAGCTTGAATGCTGGTATGAGGGTCGTCAACGAAACGGAACGGTCGCAGCTCCCAAGCCGGTTGAACTGCCTGAAAAACATGATGCGGATTCGGGCTGGGATGAAACGATGCCTGCTGGCAATGCGGTGGTCGTGCCTCTTACGGAATCCAACCCGTTCGAGAACGACTTTGCGGCTCCGGTGGCAGAACCGGCAACTGTGCCTATGCCGCGTGCCGAGGAGCGCTTTGAAACGTCCCGTAAAACTCCGGTGTCCGAGCCGGAGCCAACAGGGGACGCTTGGTCTGAGCCTGATGTTTATTTTGATGCTTCCGGTGCGGAGCACGTTCCGGTTCCCACGCCGGTGCCCGTGCCTACGCCTGGCACCGCACGGAGTGCGGCAGGCGCCGCGGCGGCGGGGGCTGGCGCTGCATCGACGGCGAGGGCCGGCGCTGCATCCGCCGCAGCCGCTGCTGGTGCCGCTGCTGGTGCTGCTGCGGGCTCGGCAGCCGCTGGGGCCGCCGCGGGGGCTGCATCGCCGCGACCGAAAAGAGGTGGAGGATCAGGTACCGCCCGCGCCTCGAAACCCCGTTCTGCCTCTGCTTCTTCGAGCCCCGTGCCGCCCCCTGCGCCTCCCGTACCGCCTCCTGCGTCGGCGACTTCTGCACCGGCGCCCCCTGTTCCCTCGGGCTTTTCGAGTTCGAGAAAAAAGAAACGAGGGGCCGTTTCGAGCAGTGGCGCATCTATTGGGTTTAGGGACGTCCGTCATTCGCGTCCCGTGCGAAAACTCGGCTGGCGATTGCTGACGATTTTGGCAATTATGTTTGCGCTTAGCGCCGTGTCGTGTATTGCGCGGACTGCATTTGGGTCGGAACTCCCCGGCCCCCAGGAGATTTCTGAGGTTCAAGAAACGAATGGCGCTAACGATGATGGTCAGGGCGCAGCCCCTGCAGAGGAGGATGCTTTATGGCAGAGATAACACCGCGCCGTATCATGTTCGAGGATTTAAGAGGGTTTGCAGGCCTCGACTATCACGATGCCTGCTGCCTATTGCTTTCCGTTCGACCTGTTGCCGGTGGCATGTCTCCTCGTGAGTCGCTCGAGGTCATGCATCGTTCGAGCATCATGCGCAACTACGTTGATATTGTTCCATCTAAGACAAATTCCTCGCATTTTGGCGATCTCCAAAACGCCTCGCTCAACGTTATGGCGCGGCTGGCGGCACGTCAGGGCTCCGGCGCGGCATCGCGCGTTAAAATTGCTGATCACTACCGCGGACCGGCTGCCCATGCTATGGCCGATGCATTCGATGCGTGGGGGTTGAGCGGGCAAACGTATCTTAATGCGGTCAGGTGCATCGACATGGCAGTGCTTCCCGCCGGCAAGGATAGAGCCGCTCTGTTCGTCATGCTGTTTGTGGTGGCGGGCTGCCTCCAGGATCCGACGCGTGCGGCAGAGCTAGTCGAGGACTTTCTGGAGCGATGCATGGGCGGGCACTTTAGCTCAACGACGCTTAGACTCGATAACGGCAAAGATGACTATGCCTCCGTAGCGAGCCCTGTCGATAGCGCTTCTACAACGCTAGGCCTTATCTTGCGGGAGGGCAGTGTCGTGCGCCTGCCGGCATATGAGCTGTCCCAAGACCCAGAAGGCACTGTCATTGGCTATTTGCCAACTGGTACAAACGTGATCGGTGCGCCCGATGGCTGTGTAAGCGCCCGTCACCTTCGTATTTGGTGTGAGGGCGGTCGTTGGTATGCGCAAGGTCTTGGTTCAACAGCGGGAACAGTACTCAAACGCGGTACAGAGGACTTGACGGTTATTGAGCCTTCGAGTGCCGAGGCCGAACCGGGACGAGAATACCCACCGGTGGAAATCAAAGTGGGCGATGAGCTTTGCCTTGGCGGCAAAGTGACGTATATCGTCGCGCGAGGCAAAATCGGATAGCCACAGTTTCTACTTCCAACCGTTCGGCGGTGTTGCGCAACGTTTTTTGTCCTATTGGGTTTACAAAAAGATAAAGGAATCATTCCAACGAGAAGGGACACGCTATGGGCCTGTTTGACAACTTAAAGTCTGGGCTGTCATCTGCGGGAAGCGCTCTGAATATCAAGACGGCTGCCGATGCTGCGGACGTGGCGGCGAGCACCCAGGCGGAGAGCGCATTTTGCACGCAATGCGGTGCTCCGCTATTGCCGGGAGCGATGTTTTGTGGGAAATGCGGCGCTTCGCAGGCAGGGACCACCAAAGCGGCTACGACATCAAAGGTGCTACCCGACTACGTCTTCCCGGACTTTTCGTGGAATGAGGTCGTCGACCGAATGCTTACAGACCGTTGCTTTCCTGACGAGCTTTGGGATGTTGCAGGAAGCGTAAGTAAGCCACATGAGATTCAGATTTCCGACGCAATTGGCTTTTGCAACGTTTCTAACTGCGATGCTTTTATTGTTAGAGATGGGGGCTCTGTCTCGCTGGATGATTTGGCGCTTGAACTTATCGATGTCGCCGAAGCCTACGACAGGGCGATTTTGAAAATAAAAATCGATCGTGACATTACTTGCGGGGGCGGAATTGTCATCTCCGCGAATGTTGCCGATCTCGAGAATCCAATTGAGGCGAACCCCTTCAGCCTGATAGTGCAAGAGGTCTATGGGAACGATGCCATTTTTTACTATTACCGCATTCGCAAAACTGATCATCGCGTGTTTGTTGGCCCCGATGTCCTCCTTTGGGCTGATCGTGTTGTCGCGATGACGTTCGCCAGACTAAATTCAAAGGGGAACGAACCGCTGCGCCCTGTTCCTTGGGTTGCCGATACGGAGCTGCCGTACAATCCGGTTGAGGCTTCGATGACGGAGGCGATAGACGAGAATTCGAACGACCTTCTTGCGCTGGCCGCGGGCTTCAAAAAGGTGAGGTTCCCGTCTCCTGTCGACGGAACGGTCGAAGATACCGAGTCTTACACGATTCTTGACTCATCCGTTGATCCGCATCAAGCGGTCGTCGAACTTGGACGTCGTATGGGTCAGGAGGGCTGGCAAATTGCACACGGGCCGGATAATTGGTATTACACAGGTGACTTAATTTTGTTGGTCCCTTCAGGCGTTGATATGGGCAAACAGTGGTGGGACTCCTTCGCTGTACAGGTTAAATCGACAATAAGGGGCCATGTCTTGTACCTGATTCCGCTGTATGGCCTGTTTAATCAGGCATATGGTCTTCGCAAAGAAGGCAAGATGCTGCGTCCAGATATGGAAGCGGCTTTCCAAGCTGTGGCTCCGTTTGCTGATCAAATGCTCGATTTTCTTGAGGCTACAAAGCATGCCTTTATATATGCGGTCGCGCAAATCAATCAGGAGGCGGCCAACCGGTGGGGCGTATCGTTGGATTCGAAGCGATCTTTGCCACGTGGTTCCTTCGATGAATTTCTTCAAGCCTGTCGGGCGGGTGAATATGAAAAAGCGGGCAAGTTGAGTGACGATCTTACTGCGCTTCAATTCCGCCTCTATGATGATCCGCTTGCTGACAAGCGATTCTGTGCCACATTTGTAGTCCCCTCCGCGACGCTTGGTCTAGAGTTCCTTGCGGGGGTAATACAGAAGGCATCTTCTATTGGACCCCTGGTTGCTCGTGTGGTCAATCGTCCTGATGGACGCGAGGGCGATCAATTGATTGAGGTTTTCTTTGCCGAAGGAGAGGAAGACAAGCTGTGGCAGAAGGGTTGCCACTGGTTTGTTGCTCGCGGGGAGACGGCGGATGGATTGCCGGTGCTCAACGTATTTCTGTCCTCTTGCGAAATGGATAAGGCGATCGCCAAGAACAATAGCGGTGCTGTTCTGCCCCCGGATGTCAAAGCGCTTCTATACGATTGCGCAGCGAATTCCGATCGTATCGTAGAGATGAACGAGTCCGTTGTGCCCCCTGCGGGATTGCAGCACGTTATTCGTTTGCTCAATAGCGAATGGCTGAAGGAGAGGTCCCAATCGCAGGATTAGATGCCTTCGTATTTGAAATCGTTTTCCAAGGAGGCCCCGCCGACGTGTCACTGCGCCAGCGGGGCCTCCTCGTGGTTACATTCCAAAGCAAAACGCCCTCCCAGAAGACTGCTCTTCTGGGAGGGCGTTAGGGATTCTATTCGCTATTTGTTAAGCAAGCTTGTTGCCGCAGCTGGGGCAGAACGCGGCGCCGGCTTCCACGGGGGCACCGCAGTTGGGGCAGAAGCCGCCTGCATTGCCAGCGGCCTGGGCAAAGCTGGACAGGTCCTTACCTGCCGCCGCGTCCTCGAAGTGCTCAAGTACGGTCTGGACGGAATTGCAGAAGTCGGCTTCTGCTGCAATGTCGGTGTCGTCGACGAGTTTCTCGGCCTTTTTGGCAAAGCCTTTTCCGATTCCGCGGTTCAGCATGTTGTTAAGGGCGGGACCATCTTCGTCCATCATGTTTGCCTGCTCCTCGGCGGCCTTTACAGCTTGCTCTGCCGCTTCGGCGCGTGTGCTCGGGCAGCGGTAGGTCTTGAGGTCAGAACCCTGGAGGACGCAAACGTACGTTGCCCAAACCTGGGACTGCATTCCGTATGCGAAAATCTGAAGCGCGGGAATCTGCGTCTTTTTGAAGAGACCGCCATCGACTACCTTGATCTTGCCAACACTGATCTTATAGCTGTAGGGAGAATTATCCACGAGGCCGTTGAGCGCATCGTTGACAATGGTGATGCAGTCCTCGATTGAGCGCTTGCCGACCGAGGCGACAATCGGATTCCCGAGATCGTTGCTGTACTCGAGGTTGGAGAGCTTAAGTGCCATTTTGGTTCCTTTCCAATTAATGGTTCCGTCTGTCTTTCGACAATTCGTATTCTGGGACCAGAAAAATTGATTCTGTTGCGCAACATCAAAGATTTTTGGAATGTGGTGTCGTCAACGAGTTAGTCAGTTACTCGAAGCTGCGCTCTTTGTTGCGCAACGGATTTCTTGGGCAACGCCGTATGCTCAACTCGTCCTAAAGATATAAGAGAAAGGACGGGACAATGGTTGAAATTGAAGTAAGGGCTTTGGGTCCCGATGACGTGGATGCGATGGTCGATCTGGACGAGCAGTCGGGCTACGAGGTCTATGAGGCATATGCGGATTACATTGAGGAAGAGGACGAGGACGGCGATGGAGGCGAAGAGAACTGCTACCTCTGGGGTGTCTTTGCCGATGACGAGCTGGTCGGCTTTTGCGTGACGGGCGGTGCGGATGACCCCGACCTGCCGGATGCCGTTACGGAGCACCCGCTCAACGAGGAAACGTCGACGTTTTTGAGCCATGTGTATGTTGATCCTGACCATCGCGGCAACGGCTATGGTGCGCGCCTGGTGCACGATGCCCTGTTGGGATATTGGGAGAGCGAGGGCGGGCAACAGCCTGCATTCCTGGATCTGAGCGGCTATCTCTTTGATGACGCTGATGCGGATCCGTTTAAGCTCGCGTATCTGCTCATCGACTTCTTTGGTAAGAACGGGTTTGAGCCCATTCCCGACGATGACCACGACATTACCTACACCTGCATGGTCTTGGATCCCAAGAACTTTAAGAACCCGGACGCAGAGTAGGGGCTGCGGGGTGTTGGTTCAGCTTCCCTAGTTGGTGTTTGACGGGGCCGGACGTTCCAGTTGTGATGACTGGGCGTCCGGCCCTTTTTTATTGTCTGTCGGTCTGGTGCTCAGCACGTTTGTCTTGATCTGTAACAACAAGTAGGGGATACGGGGTCTAGATGTTACAGATCGAGATTGTCCCTCGGCTGGCTGCTCAACTGTCTCGATCTGTAACATCTGGGGCTGGTTTTGCCGAGTAACTGTTACAGATCGAGACGTTGTTTTCTGACGGATTGGTTTGTCTTGATCTGTAACAACTGGACGAAGATTCGGCCTGTAACTGTTACAGATTGAGACGTTTGCGGATGGGGCCGACCGTTTGTCTTGATCTGTAACAGTAAGACCCGGTTTTGCCCCGTAGCTGTTACTGATTGAGACATTGCCCGGTGGGGGAGTCCCTGCGCGGCCCCGATATCCCGTCATCTGTGGTTTACGTGGGGGCATGCGAAGCACGGGTATACTAACCGGCGGCGAATCTGCTCCATCGCTTAGAGCTGCTGCGTCTGGACGGCGCGTGATAGGGCTGCCAAAGCGATCGCCAGCGTGCTGAGCAACGTCCTCTCTGTGCGCACCTTTGTTTTTGTATGTATTAGCGCACTACCAAGCACGCCCGCGCGGCCGCATGCCGCGCCATTGCGCGTGCAGATAAGGAACAACAACATATGCGTAATTCTGTATCCGACGTCACGGACGCCGAGATTCTGGACGAGACCCGCGAGGCCATGACCCAGGCTGCCTTCGATGCTGCCGACGAGGCCAATGCCGCCGACGCCGTCGAGTCCGCTGCCGAGAACCTGCCCGCCTTTGACGAGTTGGGACTTTCGGACGAGATGCTTCGTGCCATCGAGAACCTGGGCTACACGGCGCCGACGCCTGTCCAGGCTGGCTCCATCCCCGTGGTGCTCGAGGGTCGCGACCTGCTTGCCGCCGCCCAGACCGGCACCGGCAAGACGGCCGCCTTCTTGCTGCCGACTATGAACAACCTGGAGCACATCGCTCCGCCCAAGCCCGTGCGCGAGCGCGGCAGCCGCAACCGCCGCCGCGGCGCCAAGAAGCCCGAGGGCAACGGCCGCGGCCCCGTGATGCTCGTCATCACCCCCACGCGCGAGCTTGCCCAGCAGATCGACGAGGTTGCGAGCAAGATCGCCGATGTCACCGGCCATGTCGCCGTGACCGTCGTGGGCGGCGTGAGCTACAAGCCCCAGACCGCGGCGCTCAAGTACGGCTGCGACATTCTAGTCGCCACGCCGGGCCGTCTGGTCGACCTGATCGAGCAGGGCGCCTGCCATCTGAACGAGGTCAAGGTACTGGTGCTGGACGAGGCCGACCGCATGCTCGACATGGGCTTTTTGCCCGCCGTCCGCCGTATTGTGCGCGAGACGCCGGCCGAGCGCCAGACGCTGCTGTTCTCGGCGACGCTCGACGAGGAGGCCGTGGGCGAGATCACCGACTTGGTGAGCGACCCGGCTCGCGTGGAGATCGCGCCTGCCACGTCGACCGCCGACACCGTCGACCAGTTTGTGTTCCCGGTATCCATCGAGGCCAAGAACAACCTGCTGCCCGAGTTCCTCAAGAAGGAGGGCCCGGAGCGCACCATCGTCTTTATGCGCACCAAGCACCGCGCCGACAGCTGCTGCCGTCGTCTGGAGCGCAAGGGCATCAAGGCCGCCGCGATCCACGGCAACCGCAGCCAGGCCCAGCGCGAGCGCGCGCTTTCGGCCTTCCGCGACGGCACCGTCGACGTGCTGGTGGCGACCGATGTCCTCGCCCGCGGCATCGACATTAGCGATGTGCGCTACGTCGTGAACTTTGACGTGCCGGCCGAGCCGACCGACTACATCCATCGCATCGGCCGCACGGGCCGCGCCGGCGAGCTGGGCTGGGCCATCACGTTTGTGACCGAGCAGGACGTCGATGAGTTCTACGAGATCGAGAAGCTCATGGACAAGACGGCCGACATCTACGAGGCCGGCGACTTGCATGTAGGCCCCAACCCGCCCGCCGTCGACCCCGAGCGCGATCCTGCGGCCTTTAAGGTGAAGAAGAAGACCAAGCGCGGCAAGTCCAAGAGCAAGAAGAAACTCGAGCAGGCACGTCGCGACGGCAAGCGCAACGGCGATGACTACGGCGATGTAGCCGGTCGTTCCAACCGCGGTCGCGACGAGCGCCGCGGTGACGGCGAGCGCCCGAGCCGCCCCAAGCGCGGCGGTAAGACCCGCGTGCGCGAGGGCGTTCAGGCTCGCGTGGACGAGGCCGTGGAGAGCGTGGCTCGCGAGGTGGCTGCCGAGGAGCGCGCCGGTGCTGGTGCCATCGAGCAGGCCCCGCGCGGCAACCGTGCCGAGCGCCGTGCCAAGCAGTTCCAGGGCGAGGCGCATCGCCGTCGTCGTGAGGACGAGGACCGTGGCGGCCGTCGTCGTGTTGAGCGCGAGGACGAGGGCCGCGGTTCGCGCGGCGGCAAGCGCTTTGAAGAGCGCGGCGTCCGTGGCGGCGAGCGTCGCGAGGGTGCTCGCGGCACCGGTGGTCGCGGCGGCGCAGGCCGTTCTAATGAGTCGCGTGATCGTCGTGACCCGCGTGCCAGCCGCGATCGTCGCGATGACTGGCGCAACTACGACGATACCCGCGAGGAGCGTCGTGGCGGCTATCGTGGCGGGCGTGGCGGCAACCAGGCCGGCTCCCGCGGCGGTCGTGCCGGCGGTCGCGATAACCGTGGCAGCTATGGCAACAGCCGTGGCGGCAAGCGCGGCGGCAGCTCCCGTCGCCCCGGTGACGGCGGCGGCAAGCGCAAATAGCATACGCATCGCCCACTAAAGCGAGGTGAACCAAGGGCCCCGAGCAACTACGCTCGGGGCCCTTTTTGTTTGCCGTATCCGATCGCTAGTTCAAATGTGATTTCCTCGGGAATGCATCTAGAAGATGCCGTGGGCCTGTTTCCTGCCATGCGGCAATGGGTCCCATGGGGTGTGCCGTGCATTTTTTGGAGTATTCAGCAGCTCTAGCTGGCTGCATACGATTCGGTATTGCCAACGGTGGCCTTCAGATACCCCCTATGAGCGTTTTGAGTTAGATTTCGCCGTTTTTCGAAGCAAAGGTACGTCATTCTCGCTATGTCGGAACCCTAAATGACGCAGCGCCCTACAGTTTTGCCCGCCCGCGGCGGTGCTGGCGCGGTCACGTTGCAGAATACTCCGTTTTTTGCACGGGCCAGGATGGGGTACCTCAGGAGAACGCGGTGGTATCCCGTAAATATATACAATCTGTACCGTATTTTATACAAAACGAAGAGGCAGACAGCGCAGGGTGGGCGCATTGGGGTGTTTGGTGCACCAAAACGGGGATCCCACGCGCCGTATACTCTGTCTGAATGTGAAAACGGCTTGACGCGTTGCCGGACGTAGGAGGAGGGTGCCTCGATGAGCGTATTCGAAATTGTGTTTAGTCCGACGGGTGGAACGCGGAAGGTGTCTGGCCTTGTGGCCGGGGCACTGGACAAGAATACCGTTACCGTCGATCTGACCGATAGCGGGCTAGATTTCAGCGCTGTCTCGATGACTGAGGACGACGTGGCCGTAATCTCTGTGCCGGCGTATGCCGGTAGAATCCCGGCTGTGGTGGCTGACCGGTTGGGCATGGTGCGCGGCAACGGGGCTCGGACTGTTTTGGTTTGTGTATACGGAAACCGCGCGTTTGAGGACACGCTCGTAGAGTTGGAGGACGTTGCGAAGCATGCGGGATTCCGGGTGATCGCGGCGGTTGCAGCCATTGCAGAACATTCCGTTGCGCGACAGTTTGCTGCTGGGCGACCGGATGCGCAGGATGCGGCGCAGCTCGCAGAGTTTGTGCAGCAAATTCAGCAAAAGCTGTTGGCTGAGGATGCGTCCGAGCCCTCTATCCCCGGCAATCGTCCTTATAAACAAGCTGGGGGTCACCGCATGGCACCCGAGGCAACAGAGGAATGCGTCTCCTGCGGTGCATGCGCCGCGGCGTGCCCCGTTTGTGCTATCGACAAGGGCGACCCCAAGCGAGCAGCTGGCGAGGCGTGCATCTCCTGCATGCGCTGCATCGCCGTATGTCCGCGAGGCGCTCGCAAGCTTGATCTCAACAAGCTATCCGCTGTTTCCCAGATGCTGAGCAAGGTTTGCGTCGTGCGGAAGGAATGCGAGCTCTTCATCTAGCGCATACGAAATTGCTGCAAGGAGCGTCTCTGGGTGCCGGCGGGAAAGGAACGTCCCTAAGTGTCGCTTAAATACCGTTTATCGAAGAATAAATACCGCTCACCGGTCATAATGACTATTCTGGCTTTGCTGTTGCCTACAATAACCCCCGTAAAAAGAAATGCGGAAGGTTACCGAGTCCCTCGGACGTGGGCCTAACCAAAGTCTTTGAACGGGTGTGTCTCTATGGATGCATTCGCTTGATTTTGGTTGGGCTATATTTATGAAGGGACATGCCACCATGGGTTTCTTTTCTCGCCTGATGGGCGGTTCGGATGAGCAGAAGACTGCAACCTCCGAGTTCGAAATCCTCGCTCCCGTTTCCGGCGAGCTTGTTCACCTAGAAAAAACCAATGATCCCGCTTTTAGCAGCCGTGCCGTGGGCGATGGCGTTGCCGTGGTTCCCCAAGAGGGAACGGTGTGCGCTCCTGTCTCCGGTACTGTCGCGGCGCTGTTTCCGACTGAGCACGCGCTGGGCATCATGTCCGACGACAGCTCTGCTCAGGTGATGCTGCATATCGGAATCGACACTGTTAAACTTGAGGGCAAGGGCTTCCATGCGCTTGTTGCCCAGGGTGACCATGTCGACGCAGGCCAGCCCCTCGTCGAGGTCGATTTCGACGTGGTTCGCGCTGCCGGCTTCGATCCCACGGTCTTCGTTATCGTGTGCGAGCGTTCGGAGAACTCGACTCTTCGTGAGCACGCTTCCGGCCCTGTTGCTGTTAAAGAGCCTGTCGTCTGGCTTTCCGAGTAAATTCTTGTGGTGGGTACCGTGGTTATCAAGCGAGTTTTCAACAATAACGTCGCAATGGTCACTTCGGACGATGGCTCCGAGCTCATTGTCATCGGTCGAGGCCTCTGCTTTGGCCGTCATGCCGGCGACGCTATCGATGAAGCATCGGTCGAAAAGACCTATGCGCTGCAGGAGGGCACTTCTCAGGATTCGCGTACGATCGACCGCTTGGCACATCTTTTAGAGTCCATCCCCACCGTCAACCTCGTGATTTCCGAGGACATTGTTCAGATGCTCCGTCGAGAGCTCAATGTTGATGTCAACGACAAGATTCTCATTGCTCTCGCAGACCATATCAGCCTTGCTTTGGAGCGTGAGCGCAAGGGCGTCTCCTGTGAGAATCCGTTGCTGCTCGAGATCCAGCAGTTCTATCGCAAGGAGTATGCGCTTGCGGGCCGTGCGCTGCAGATTATCAAGGAGTATATGGGCATCCAGATGAGCGAAGAAGAGCAGGGTTTTATTACGCTGCATATCGTCAACGCCACCATGCCGCAACGCTCCGACCGTCTCATCATCTCGGTCCAGCTTGTTCGCGACGTGCTTGCGATTGTTTCCGAGCGCTATGCTACGACCCTCGATGACACCTCGCTGCCCTATGAGCGTTTCGTTCGTCACCTGCAGTTTTTCGCGCAGCGAGCGCTCGATCCCACGTCAGGGCAAATCAATGGCGACGCGCTGTTCCGAATCGATGAAACGGCGTATCCGTGCGCATTCTCGTGCGCGGACGCCATAGCCGCCCACTTGTCGTCTACCTATAACGTTGTCGTTACCGATGCCGAGAAGAGTTATCTCGCATATCACATTGTTAACCTGCTTGGAGAACCTGGTCTCTAGGCATAACGTGCCCATACATCGATTGATATAAGGCAAGGCTCACGGTCTTGTCCAGGGCACATCTGTCTTAATTTGCGGAAAAGGAAGGGGAGTACCGCTATGACCGCAAAAAAGAAGTTCAATTTCAAAGCGCCGTTGGAGGTGTTCGCGAAGTCAATCGTCCAGCCGATGATGTATCTCTCGGTTGCCGGCATTCTGCTCATCGTGGGCATCATTCTAACCAACAAGACCATCTGCGCCATGATTCCCGTGCTGGGCTCCGGTCCGTTCCAGCTTGTGGGCGCCGTTGTCTATCAGTCGCTGATGTTTATCATCAACAACCTCTCGATTCTGTTCTGCGTGGGCATCGCCGGCGCCATGGCAAAGAAGAACAAGGGCCATGCTTCGCTGATCGCCCTGATGTCGTTCTTCCTGTTCCTTCAGGCCAATAACATCGTGCTCAACGCCACAGGCTCTCTTGCCGAAGCGAGCGGCATGCTCGGCCTTACCGGAACCGGCCAGAGCACCGTTATGGGCATTCAGGTGCTCGATACCGGTGTGTTTGGCGGCATCATTCTTGGTTGCATCACCGGTGCCGTGTTCAACAAGTACTCGAACAAGCAGTTCCCCATTGCTCTTTCGATGTTCTCGGGCGTTCGCTTCCCGTTCCTGATCATGATCATCATTTCCTGGATCATGGGCGCTGGCTTCTGCATCGTTTGGCCTCCGGTTCAGGGTGCCATCTCCTCCGTTGCCGGCATCATTAAGGAGTCGGGCAACATCGGTCTGTTCATCTACGGCATGCTCAACAAGCTGCTCGTTCCCACCGGTCTGCACCACCTCATCCACACCCCGTTCCAGTTCTCCGATGTGGGCGGCACCCTGACGCTGGGCGATCAGGTTATCGCCGGCGCCTATCCCATCCGTGTCGCCGAGATGGCAATGACGGGCCAGCCCTTCTCCGATAGCACCTACTTCAACAGCTACACCTTCAACAACCTGTGGCCCTACATCGGTATCGGTCTCGCCTTTATCTTCACCGCTTACAAGGGGAACAAGGATAAGACCAAGGCCGTTATCATCCCGCTGATCATCACCGCCGTGCTCTCCTGTGTCACCGAGCCCATGGACTTCCTCTTTGTCTTTGCAGCTCCCGTGCTCTTTGTCGTTCACTCGATTCTTTCCGGTATCTTCCTGGTCCTGCTCAAGGTCCTCTCCGTGCCCGCTTCGACTGCAGGCGGCATCATCAACATCGTGGTTTCCAACCTGGTCCTCGGTGTCGATAAGACCAACTGGCCGGTTATGCTGGTGCTTGGAGTCGTCAACGCCGCTCTGTACTTCTTCCTCTTCACCTTCCTTATTAAGAAGCTCAACCTCCACACGCCTGGTCGCGAGGAGGAGTCCGAGCTCGCCGAGTCCGTTGCCGAGGGCGAGGCCGCCGCGTCTGTCGCGGTGAAGCAGGGCGCTGTTGCCGCAGCTCCCGCAGAGGGCGTCGATGCAGGTATTGCCGACCTGGTCGCAGGTCTTGGCGGCAAGGACAACATCGAGGAGCTCGAGAACTGCTTTACGCGTCTTCGCGTGAACGTTAAGAACCCGGACCTCATCGATGAGAACCTCATCAACCACGTGCCCAACAGCGGCATCAACCGCAACGGCAATAATATCCAAATCATCTTTGGTATGAAGGTCGCCGAGATGCGCGACAAGGTCGAAAACGCAATTGAGAAGGAGCAGTAAACAATGATCATTACTCTGTGTGGTGGCGGATCCACCTTTACCCCCGGCATCGTCAAGTCCATCGCTCTGCGCAAGGACGAGCTCGACGTTGACGAGATTCGTCTGTACGACATCAACGAGGAGCGTCAGCGCAAGATCGGCGTGCTCGTGGACTGGATTTTGCACGAGGACCTCGGCCTGGACATCAAGCTCACGGTGACCACCGACAAGGAGACTGCCTTTACGGATGCCAGCTTCGTGTTTGCCCAGATGCGCGTGGGCGGCTACGCCATGCGCGAGCAGGACGAGAAGATTCCGCTTCGTCACGGCTGCGTGGGTCAGGAGACTTGCGGTTGCGGCGGCCTTGCCTACGGCATGCGCACCATCTTCCCCATGGTCGAGCTGATCGATGACGTTGAGAAGTACGCCAAGAAGGACTACTGGATTCTCAACTACTCCAACCCTGCCGCCATCGTCTCCGAGGGCTGCCGTGTGCTGCGTCCCAATGCTCGCATCATCAACATCTGCGACATGCCGATCGCGATCATCGACGTGGTTTGCGCCGCGCTCGATATCGACAAGAAGGATGTCGAGTACGATTACTTTGGTCTCAACCACTTTGGTTGGTTCACCTCGATCCGCCACAAGGGCGAGGAGGTTCTGCCGCAGCTGCGCGAGTACATCAAGGAGCATGAGATTCTGCTGCCCGACTCCTACCTCAAGGGCATGGGCTCGCTCATGGCAAAGAAGCCCGAGGAGGCCACCGACGAGCACCCCGAGCAGAACCGCCACACCAAGGGCAGCTGGTACTACGTCTGGAAGGGCGAGTACGAGATCATGGAGTGCTTCCCGGAGTACCTGCCCAACACGTATCTGAACTACTACCTGCAGCAGAAGGAGTTCGTCGAGCATTCCAACCCCGAGCGCACCCGTGCTAACGAGGTTGAGGAGACGCGTGAGAAGAACCTCTTCGACGGCATCGACCACTACGAGAAGACGGGCGAGATCGACGAGAGCACGTTCTATGCGGGCAGCCACGGCGACTGGATTGCCGACCTGGCTATCGCTCTGAAGAACGACACCAAGCAGCGCTTCCTGGTCATTTGCGAGAACAAGGGCGCTATCCCCAACATGCCCTACGACGCTATGGTCGAGCTGCCTGCCTACATTGGCAAGAACGGCCCCGAGGTCATCAGCCGCGACAACATTCCTCTGTTCCAGCAGGGCCTCATGATGCAGCAGCTGAACTCCGAGAAGCTCGTGGTCGAGGCTACGATCGAGGGTTCGTACGAGAAGGCGCTCAAGGCCTTTACGCTCAACAAGACCGTGCCGTCGATGAAGGTCGCCAAGGAGGTTCTCGACGACATGATCGAGGCCAACAAGGGTTACTGGCCCGAGCTTAAGTAAAGGCGGAAGACGCTGACGCAAAAGAGCCGCTGGCCGCATACCTAGAGCAATGCCCCGTCCACGTGATTGCGTGGGCGGGGCATTGTCATTTGGTAACGCGTTTTATCAAATATGGCATTTATCTGCGGTAATGTTCTATTTCACCGCCGAGGGTGACTTTTCATACCGCCTGCCGAACTGCGTGGAGACCTAATAACTTTTTAGGTCAGTGTTGTGCGTGTAGCAACTTCGCCCGGCCTCGCCTCCGGGCTGCCATGTGAGAGGGGATCTTATGGCTCGACTGCACGTAATGGAACGCAGCCACGCTCAGGCCGTCATGGACGACCTGCACGATGCGCTTGGACGCCGTCTGGCGGTGAGTTCGCTCGCCCCGTGCCCCGTTGAGTTTACGGCGGCGCTCGTCAACCTGTGCTCCACCCAGAGCTGCGGCAAGTGCACGCCCTGCCGTGTGGGCCTGAGCGCGCTGAGCGATCTGCTCGCCGATGTGCTCGAGGGCCGCGCCGACGAGTCCACGCTCAACTTGATTGAGCGCACGGCCCGCACCATCTATCTTTCGAGCGACTGCGCCATCGGTTACGAGGCCGGTGCCATGGCGCTTACGGCTATCCGCGGTTTTCGCGACGATTTTGAGCACCACATCCGCGAGCACTCCTGTGGCTTTGACCGCGAGGCCCGCGTCCCGTGCGTCTCGGGCTGCCCGGCGCACGTCGACATTCCCGGTTACATTTCGCTGGTCGAGGCCGGCCGCTATGCTGATGCCGTCAAGGTTATCCGCAAGAATAACCCGCTGCCGCTCGTTTGCGGCCTGGTGTGCGAGCATCCCTGCGAGATGCACTGCCGTCGCGGCATGGTCGACGATCCCATGAACATCCTCGCCCTCAAGCGTTTTGCCGTTGAGCACAGTGACCTCAACGATTACAAGCCCAGCGTGGCCGACAACACCGGCAAGCGCATCGCCGTGATTGGCGGCGGCCCGGCCGGCCTTTCCTGCGCCTACTACCTGGCCGTGATGGGCCATAAGGTGACCATCTTTGAGCAGCGCCACCACCTGGGCGGCATGCTGCGCTACGGCATTCCCAGCTACCGCCTGCCGCGCGAGCGCCTGCAGGCAGAGATCGACTGGATCTTGAGCGCCGGCATCGACGTGGAACTCGACCACTCCGTCAACGGCGAGGAACTTGCCCGCCTGCGCGACGAGTTCGATGCCGTCTACCTGGCCATTGGCGCCCACAGCGATAAGAAGCTCGGTCTTCCGGGCGAAGAGGCGCCCGGCGTGGAATCGGCCGTCAAGATGCTGCGTGCCATTGGCGACGACGAGCTGCCCGACCTGAGCGGCCAGCGCGTGTGCGTCATCGGCGGCGGCAACGTGGCCATGGACGTGGCACGCTCTGCCGTGCGTTGCGGTGCCGAAAAGGTGAGCATCGTCTACCGCCGTCGCATCTGCGACATGACGGCCCAGGATGCCGAGATCGCCGGCGCCCAGGCCGAGGGCTGCGAGGTTCTGGAGCTCACCGCACCGCTCGCTATCGAGACGGGCGAGGAAGGTCGCGTGAGTGGCCTGCGCGTGCAGCCGCAGATTATCGGTGAGCCCCGTCGTGGGCGTCCGGCCCCGCGTGCCGCCGCCACTCCCGAGCGCGTCATTCCCTGCGAGCGCGTGTTTGTGGCCATCGGCCAGGACATCGATTCCAAGCCGTTTGAGGACATGGGCATCGCCTGCAAGTGGGGCTGCGTGGTCACCGATTCGGATGGCGCCGTGCCTAACTTCGATGGTCTCTTTAGCGGCGGCGACTGCCAGACCGGTCCCGCCACCGTCATCCGGGCCATCAACGCCGGCCGCGTTGCTTCGGCAAATATCGACCGCTACCTGGGCTTTGACCACAAGATCAAGCTCGACGTTGAGCTGCCGACCGTGCAGTTTAAGGGCAAGCATGAGTGCGGCCGCTGCGAGCTGGGCGAGCGCGAGGCCGGCGAGCGCATCCATGATTGGAATCTGGTCGAGCAGGGCCTTAACGAGCAGGAGGCACGCCAGGAGGCAAGCCGCTGCCTGCGTTGCGACCACTTTGGCTTTGGCGCGTTCCGCGGAGGGAGGAACCTGGAATGGTAGAGCTCAACAACCCCACTGTCAGCGACAACACCGAAAGCGGAGCACTCAACATGGTCAAGCTCACTATCGATAATTGCGAGGTCGTGGTGCCCGAGCACACCACGATCCTGGATGCGGCCAAGTCCGTCGACATCCAGATTCCCACCCTGTGCTACCTGCGCGATCTAAACGAGATCGGCGGTTGCCGCGTGTGCGTGGTCGAGGTTGAGGGCTGCGACCAGCTGGTTGCCGCCTGCAACAACTACGTGCTCGACGGCATGGTGGTCCACACCAACAGCCCCAAGGCCCGCGAGGCGCGTCGCACCAACGTGCAGCTGCTGCTGTCCCAGCACGACTCGCGCTGTACGAGCTGCGTGCGCAGCGGTAACTGCAACCTGCAGACTATCGCCAACGACCTGGGCATCTTCTATCTGCCGTACGAGCAGCACCTGGCGCGCGAGGGCTGGGACTTCGATTTCCCCATCATCCGCGATAACGACAAGTGCATCAAATGTATGCGCTGCATCAAGGTGTGCGAGAGCGTGCAGGGCTTAGGAATTTGGGACCTGACCAACCGCGCCACGCATACCGCCGTGGGCACCCGCGGGCGTGCGCCGATCGGCAAGACCGATTGCGTCGCGTGCGGTCAGTGCATTACGCATTGCCCGACGGGCGCCCTGCGCGAGCGTGACGATACTGAGACCGTGTTCGATGCTCTCGCCGATCCCGACAAGATCGTGCTGGTGCAGATCGCGCCTGCCGTGCGCAGCGCCTGGGGCGAGGAGCTCGGCATTCCGCGCGAGGAGGCTACCGTTGAGCGCCTGGCTTGCGCGCTGCGCCGCGTGGGCTTTGAGTACGTGTTCGACACCGACTTCTCGGCCGACCTCACCATTATGGAGGAGGGCTCCGAGCTGCTCGAGCGCCTGGGTGCCGCCGCCAAGGGCGAGGGCGACAGCCGCGGCTGGCCCATGTTTACGAGCTGCTGCCCGGGCTGGGTGCGCTTTGTGAAGGCGCGCTATCCGGAGTTTGTCGACAGCCTGTCCACGTCCAAGTCGCCGCAGCAGATGTTCGGCGCTATTGCCAAGACGTACTACGCCAAGGTGCTGGGCGTGGAGCCCGAGCGCCTGTTCGTGGTGTCCGTGATGCCGTGCACGGCAAAGAAGGCCGAGTGTGCGCTGCCGAGCATGGTGGGCGAGGGCGGTGCGCCCGACGTGGACGTTGCGCTGACGGTGCGCGAGATGGTGCGCATGATCCGCGCGAGCCACGTGAGCGTCGACACGCTTACCGAGGAGCCGCTCGATACGCCGCTGGGCTTCGGCACGGGCGCGGGTGTGATCTTTGGCGCCACGGGCGGCGTGATGGAGGCCGCCGTGCGCTCGGCATATTACCTGGTGAAGGGCAAGAACCCCGACGCTGACTTCTTTACCTACGTGCGCGGTCTGGACGGCTGGAAGGAAGCCGTGGCCGATATCGAGGGCACCAAGGTGCGCGTCGCCGTGGCACACGGGCTGGGCAACGCCGCCCGTCTGCTCGACGCGATTCGCGACGGTCGCGTGAGCTATGACTTCGTTGAGGTCATGGCGTGCCCGGGCGGCTGCGTCGGCGGCGGCGGTCAGCCCATCCACGACGGCTGCGAGCTGGCAGCTGAGCGCGGCCAAGTGCTGTGGGGCCTGGATGCGAAGGCGGACATTCGCTTCTCGCACGAGAATCCCGATGTCCAGGCGTGCTATCGCGAGTTCTTGGGCGCGCCGCTTTCGCCGCTGGCCGAGGAGCTGCTGCATACCGACCATCACGCCTGGTCGATGCCCAACGAGGGGGCGTGCTAGCGATGCGTGCGTTTGATTTCGAGATGTCACGCCGGGGGTTTGCCTCGGCGCTCGCCGCGGGCGCTCTGTCGCTTGCGCTCGCGGGCTGTGGCGGCGGGACTGCCGGTGCCGGGTCCGCCGCGGGCTCGGCTGCCACGGACGGCGCCGGTGCTGCTGCAGAGTTGGTCGAGGTGCACGTCGCCTCGCTCAAGGGGCCGACCTCGATTGGCCTGGTGCAGTTTATGGACCAGGCTGCCGATGGCGAGACGGACAACAAGTTCGACTTTGCGATCAACACTGCCGCCGACGAGATTGTGCCCAAGGTCATTCAGGGCGATATCGACATTGCCCTGGTGCCCGCCAACGTGGCGAGCGTGCTCTACAACAAGACCGAGGGTGCGGTGCAGGTCATCGACATCAACACGCTGGGCGTGCTGAACGTTGTGACGGGCGACGCGAGTGTGACCTCGTTTGGCGATCTGGCGGGCCATACCGTCTACATGACAGGCAAGGGCACCACGCCGGAGTACGTCATGAACTACCTGCTGGAGCGCGCGGGCCTGACCGGCCAGGTGGCGCTTGAGTTTAAGAGCGAGCCCACCGAGGTGCTTTCGGCCCTGCTTGCCGACCCGTCTGCCGTGGGCGTGCTGCCCGAGCCGTTCAAGACCGCTGCCATCGCCAAGAGCGAGGGCAAGCTGTCGGCGCCGGTAAGTCTGACCGATGTGTGGGATGAGCTGGCGGGTGACACGGGCTCGCGCTTGCTGACGGGTGTGACCGTGGTGCGCCGCGCGTTTGCCGAGGAACATCCCGAGGCCGTGGCGGAGTTCTTGAGCTGCCATGCGGCGAGCGTTAAGGCTGTCAATGCGGCGCCGGCAGACTGGGCGCAGGCTGTGGTCGATGCCGGCATCGTGGACAACGCCAAGATCGCCGAGAAGGCGATTCCCGGGTGCATGCTCGTGTGCCAGACGGGGAAGGATATGAAGGCGGCGCTCGGCGGGTACCTGCAGGTGCTGGCCGATGCGGACGCGAGCGCCGTGGGCGGCAAGCTCCCGGCTGACGATTTCTACTACATGGAGTAGCCCGTGCGTGCGTTTGCTCGACAAATGACAGGGCGTATGAAGGCGGTGGCGGCAGCAGGTGCCGTCGCCGCCTTTTGGCTTGCCGTGTGGATGCTGGTGGCGGCGCTGGTGGCGCAGCCGCTGATCTTGCCGGGGCCGGGCGCTGTTGCCTTGGCGCTGCTGCGCCTGGTGTGCGATGGCGGTACCTGGGCGATTTTGGCGGGCTCGGGCGCGCGGATACTGGGCGGGTTGGCGCTTGCCGCGGTGTGTGGTGGCGTACTTGCCGGGATTTCGTCACGTTCGCGTGCGTTTGCGCACCTGGTGGCTCCGGCGTTGTCGTTTGTAAAGGCGACGCCGGTCGCCTGCGTGGTGGTCCTGTTGCTTATCTGGCTGGGGTCGGCGCGCGTGAGCATCGCGGCAGTCTTTTTGATGGCGCTGCCGGGCGTATATTTCTCGCTGGTCGAGGGCTTGGCACAAGTGGATAAGCCGCTGGAGCAGATGTTTCGCCTGCATGGCGTGCGGGGCTGGCGACTGTTCTTCGCCCACACCTGGCGCGAAGTCCTGCCGTTTGTGCTTTCATGTGCCCGCGCCGTGATTGGCATGAGCTGGAAGGCCGGCGTGGCGGCGGAGCTGATCGGCATGGCGGCGGGCACCGTGGGCGAGCGCATCTATCAGGCGAAGCTGCTCATCGAGACGGCTGACCTGCTGGCGTGGACCGTGTTGGTCGTTGCCGCCTCGTGGGCGTGCGAGCGCGTGCTGGTGTGGCTGCTGCGGGTTTCGGGACCCGTGGCGTGGCGCGCGGCCGTGCGGGCGCATGGGCGCGGCGCTCGCGGGCGTGCGGGGGCTGCGAGCGATGGCGCTGCTGCGGAGCTTGCGCTTGCCGTGGGCGATCGCGCGCCCTGGGCTCCGGCGCTCGACGGACTGGTGCTCAACGTGCCTGCGGGTGGGCGTATCTGTGTGATGGGCGCCTCGGGCGTGGGCAAGTCGACGTTGCTTGCGCTGGCGGCGGGAGAGTGCGCGCCGTGCTCCATGGTGTTTCAGGATGTGCGCTTGGTCGAGTTCGCCTCGGCCCTGGATAACGTGCTGGTGTGCGCCGATGCATGCGTGGATGCTTCGAGCGCTGCGGCCTTGCTGCGCCGGTTGGTGCCGGGAATCGACGTGCATGCGTACGTGGCCAAGCTTTCGGGCGGGCAGCGCCGTCGCGTCGAGATCGCTCGAGCCCTGCTGTGCCCCGGCGGCGCGGTGATTCTGGACGAGCCCTTTACCGGCCTGGATGCCGCTGCGCGCGATATGACGGCCGAGGTCGTGCTCGACCTCCTCAATGGTCGCACGCTCCTGCTTGCCACGCACGACGCCGCTGACGCTCGGGCCCTCAATATCTCGGACATCATCACGCTCTAAATACTTACTCAGTAACAAAATAATCCGTTTTTCTCCGTCCCCATGGGGCGGGTGTGGTATTCTATCTGCGGGGTAATACTTAGGAATACCAAGTAATACCAACGCCGTAGAAACAAACTCCGGATGCTGGCCAATCGGGTTGCCTTCACAGCCCGTCGCCCAGCCGCGTGGCCCGCATCTATCCGCACCACCGTCGTTTCAAAAAGGAAGCGTCATGGCAGAACACATGACCCCGGTTGTCGCGAAGGTCTTGCCCGAGGAAAAGGCGGCCTTCGCGGCGGCGACCCAGCTCGTGGGCACCACGCCGTCCAACGCCATCCGCATGTTTATCGCCGCGTTCAATCGCTGCGGCACCTTTCCGTTCGACATCTCGCCGAGCGGGGCTTTTGGCACTGCGCCCGATTCTCATCAACAATGATTGTCCCCAAGTGCCGGGTTTTGAGGAGGTTGGCATGCTCAATGCGATAGCGTGGGCGCTTGCCTGTTTTGGCGTTGTCGCGGCAGATATTGCCCTGAGCGTGGTTCTGTTTTCTGTTCTCGATGCCGTGTCGGTGCTGACGGGCTATCCGATCGACAACCTCGATATCCAATGGTTCCAGGCTGCCGCTCAGACGGCGTCGTTTTTGATGGCGCTGCTGTGGTGGCGCTATCTGTGGCCCCGCTCCTTCATGGCGCGCCGGCAAGGTGAGCGCCCGCTCGGCGGGGGAGCAAATGCTGCATGGAAGCGCATCGCATGCGTTGTCGTGATTGGCCTATCCATGCAGGTAGTTATTAGCTACCTATGCGACGGCGTGCTGTCGCTGCTGCCCGAGGTTGCGGCAGACTATAGCGAGCTCGTCGAGGAAACAGGCATGGGCGATACCAACCTTCTTGCCGTCCTGACCACGGTGCTCGGTGCGCCGTTTTGTGAAGAGCTCCTGGTACGCGGCATCATCTTTGAGTTTTCACTCCGGGCGTTTAACCCCCAATGTCGCCCACTTTGGAAGCGGCGGCGTCGTGCGAGCGCGCAGGACGGCGCCATGGTACCCTGGGCGGCCCCGAGCGCGCGGGGTATCGCCGCGGCAATCGTGCTGCAGGCGGCCATCTTTGGCTTTATGCACATGAACTGGGTGCAGGGCTGCTATGCGGGTGCCGCGGGCATCATTTTTGGTTGGGTGCTCGTGACCACCGGAAAGCTTCGCTATACGATTATGCTGCACTTTGCCTTTAATGCCGGGTCGTACCTGATGGGTCTGTTGTGGTTTGTGAACACACCGCTCGACGTGGTAATCACGGTCACCATAGCCGGCATCATCCTCGTGGAGACGATGCGCTCACTGCGCCACGCATGCGAGACGGGCATAGCGACAGCACCGCTGCCCTAGTTGCGGCGACCGCCTCCGTTGGCACCCTGACGCCCCTGAGCTGCACGGTTGCGCCCGGCAGTGTTTTGCGCGCGCGACATGCCGCTGTGCCCCTTGCTGCCCTTGGGCCCCTTGCCAGCGCCGCCAGAGCCGCCGTGGGCCTTGCCGCCCTTCTTGCCGGTGCCATGCCCGCCGCCGGTAGACGTCTCGCCCGGGCGCGGCGGCACGGGACGGATCAGGCAATGCTTGGTGTAGCCGATCAGGTCGCGACGGCCAGCCTTTTCCAGCGCCTCGCGTACCAGCTTGTAGTTCTCGGGCTTGCGATACTGGATGAGCGCACGCTGCATGGCCTTCTCGTGCGGGTCGCGGGCCACGTAGATCGGCTGCATGGTGCGTGGGTCCACGCCGGTGTAGTACATGCACGTCGACATGGTGGACGGCGTGGGGTAGAAGTCCTGCACCTGTTCGGGCATATAGCCCATGTCGCGCACGGCTTCGGCAAGGTCCACGGCTTCCTTCATGGTCGAGCCGGGATGGCTCGAGATCAGGTACGGCACCACGTACTGCTTGAGTCCGTATTCGCGGTTCAGGCGTTCAAATTTACGGCAGAACGCGTCGTAGACGGCGCGGCTCGGTTTGCCCATCACGGACAGCACCGCATCGCTCACGTGCTCGGGTGCCACGCGTAGCTGGCCCGAGACATGGTGTTCCAGCAGCTCGCGCAAAAACTCGTCCGAGGCATCGGCCATGGTGTAGTCAAAACGGATGCCGCTGCGGACAAAGACCTTCTTGACGCCCGGCAGCTGGCGCAGGTCGCGCAACAGCTGCGTGTAGCCGCTCTCGTCGACCACCATGTTCTTGCACAAGCTCGGCCACAGGCAGCGCTTGTTCTTGCACACGCCGTGTTTGAGCTGCTTGTCGCAGGCCGGGCGGCTAAAGTTGGCCGTCGGTCCGCCCACGTCGTTGATGTAGCCCTTAAACTCGGGATCGCGCGTGAGCAGCTCGGCCTCGCGCATGATCGAATCGTGGCTGCGCATCTGCAGCACGCGGCCCTGGTGGAAGGTGAGGGCACAAAACGAGCACTCGCCAAAGCAGCCGCGGTTGGAGCTGATGGAAAACTTGATCTCGGCAAAGGCCGGCACGCCGCCCGCCGCGTCGTAGTCGGGATGCCAATCGCGTGCGTAGGGGAGCTCGGCGACCTCGTCCATCTCGTCGGTGGTGAGCGTCGCCGACGGCGGGTTCTGCACCACATAGACGCTGTTGGGGTAGGGCTCTACCAGGCGATGTCCGGTGATGGGGTCCATATTCTGCTGCTGTACGTTAAAGCTGCGCGCGTAATTGAGCTTGTCGGCGGCAAGGTCGTCCCAGCTGGGCAGCAAGTCGTAGTCGTAGACCTCGTCGAGCGAACCCGTGCGGTAAACGGTGCCGTTGATATAGGTGATCTGATCGACGGGCAGCCCCGCGTCGAGCGCGTCGGCGATCTCGACGATTGCGTGCTCGCCCATGCCGTAGATGAGGATGTCGGCGCCCGAGTCGAGCAGCACCGAGCGCTTGAGCTTGTCCTGCCAGTAGTCGTAGTGGGCCAGGCGGCGCAGGCTTGCCTCGATGCCGCCGATAATGATGGGAGCGTCCTTAAACGTCTGACGGATGAGATTGCCGTAGACCGTGACGGCACGGTTGGGGCGGTGACCTTCCTCGCCGCCGGGGGTATAGGCGTCGGTGTGGCGGCGGTGCTTGGTTACCGAATAGTGGTTGACCATGGAGTCCATGTTGCCGGCGCTGACGAGAAACCCCAGGCGCGGCTCGCCGAGCACAGTGATGCTGGCGGGGTCGGTCCAGTCGGGCTGGCAGATGATGCCCACTTTGTAGCCGTGCGCGTCGAGTACGCGGCTGATGATAGCCATGCCAAAGCTCGGATGGTCCACGTAGGCATCACCGCAGATATAGACGAAGTCGCACTGGTCCCAGCCGCGCGCATCCATGTCGGCGCGGCTGACGGGGAGGAACTTATCGCGGCCCGGGCGCCAGGGACGGGCGGGCGCTGTCGGGGTATGAGCGGCGTGGCCGCCCTGGGCTTTGCCGCCGCGCTTTTGCTGCTGGCCCTGTTTGCCCTGCTGACTGCGCTGGTTGTTCTGAGCGTGCTGAGGCTTTTTTGCCACGATCCCTCCCGGTGTTTGTATGCTGCATGTAATTGTAACCAGTCTTTTTGGGACGGGGCTAAAAAGACTGGTGGAGTACATGGGCTGGCGGATCGGCGTGTCGATGCGGGTGCCGTTTGTTTCCAGACTGTGTATCTGCGCGTTGGAGAACCCGTCTCGCGCGCACGCCATGTTGTCAATGGGTTACAGTATGAACGGCGGTTATGTTTCCGCCAACGCACGAGAGAGTCGTCAACAAGGAGGATGCACGACGATGCAGCGTGCTAAACAGATATCGGAGTCTATTGAGCTGGGCATCATCTTGGCGCTCGCCGGTGGCTTTATGGACGTGTATTCGTACATTGGGCGCGACCATGTTTTCGCCAACGCGCAGACGGGCAACATCTTGCTGGTGGGCGTGAGCATCTCGGAGGGCAACTGGGCACTTGCGGGGCGCTACTTCTTCCCTGTGGTGTCGTTTGCCGTGGGTATTATGCTTGCCGATCTGGTACACGAGCGGTTTGGCAGCGTGATCCACTGGCGTCAGGTGACGGTGTTCTTTGAAGCCGTCATCTTGCTGGGCGTGAGCTTTATCCCGGGCGGCAATTTCAACCTGCTCGCCAACTGCCTCACCTCGTTTGCCTGCGGCATGCAGGTCGAGAGCTTCCGCAAGATCCACGGTCACGGCATCGCTACGACCATGTGCATCGGCAATTTGCGCAACGCGCTGCAAAACGTGGACGATTACATCATCACCCACAGGCGCGGCTTTTTGGAAAACGGCCTGCTGTACTTTGGCGTGATCTTTACCTTTGTGTTTGGCGCTGTGTTGGGCAACTGGTGTATTGAGCGCATGGGCCTGCACGCCATCGTCGTGGCGAGCTTGCTGCTGTTTGTCGCGTTTGCCATCATGTTCATCGACCGTGAACGCGACTTGCGCTTACGCTGGAAGGTTGCGGCCGAGGCTTGGAAAGAGGACTGTCGAAAGTAACCGAATGCGGCAAAGGGGCTGTCCCTTTGTCAGATAGATCGATAATGGGGAGGGGACGGCCATCTCGGCCGCCCCATTTTTGGAGTCTTAAGCGCTAAGGTGCATGTTTGTAATGACAAGATTTGACGTCAGCAAAGCGTGCTGCTTGAGGCTATAGAATAAAAATGTCATCTTTCTAGCTATAATTATTAGTTGAGGGGATGGACATATGCCAGAGCTTTTTATTCAAAATAAGACGACAGTAATCAAGTTGATGGCGCTCTGCATTTTATCTGCCCTGGTGGAGCTGTCTGTTGTTAAAGCTGAATCGTTGATAATAGACTATGGCCTGCTTCGTTCTAATTATCGTAACGTTTTATACATTGGGTTAGGCCTGCTAGTATTGCTCTCAGTTGAGCTGGTGACAAATCTGTTCAGATCAAAATATGCGGAGCAATTGGCTTCCGATGGTGCTAACTGCTTCTATAGATTGCTTGCCCGCCATGCTTTAGAGCGGCCCTTAGTTTTAGCAAAAGACAGTGACTACCTGTTATCGCGCATTGAAGAGGCCGGGAACCTACAGCCGATGATTGGAATATTTACAACTGCGTTTCTTCCGTGCCTAGTGACGGGTTTGGTATCGTTTGTGGCGCTATCTAATATCTCTATGTTGCTTTTGATTCCTGTTTGTGTTTCGGCATTGTTTATTTCGCTTCTATATCCGTTCGCTCTTAGTAAGCTATCGACTAAGAGCGAAAAGGCATTGGAGGCCCAGGCGAGGGGTTCTGCTTATTTAGCCCAACTAATAAATTGTCGACTTTACATTCGTATTTCTCGTTCAATTAACTTGGAATTACTTCACTATAAAAAGATGCTTAAAGCCTGCAGGAACTCTCGAGTTGAGGAGAGTGTCTTTGCGAGATTGGCAACTGAAATAGTTGACGCTGGCAACATCATTACTGGCTTGCTTTCAGTTCTGCTGCTTATTTTCCTTGTGTTAAAGCGCGGGCTGACGGTCGGGATTGCAGTGCAGAGTTATCAACTTGTACTTCTATGCTATTCTCCTTTTCCTCTTGTTCTGAATTGTTGGGCTCAGCTTCAGCCGTCGTTTAGATCGTTGCACCGTGTCTTGGAATTACGTCGTCTTTTGGAAGCTGAAAAACCTAATTTGATATGCTTCGATCACGCTGATCGAATTAGTTGGAAAGGAATCAGTCTCTCGTTTTCGTCGAACGAAACTAATGAGAGGATAACAATTCCAGATTGCACGATACAGGCACCTTGTCTGGTTTTAGTAAGCGGCCCTAATGCATGTGGTAAATCTTCATTTCTGGAAGTATTGAATGGATTATTGTCTCCAGTTGCTGGCAGACTGTGTGTTAATGAGTCTACTGTCATTTTCGATGGTTCGACTTTAATCCAGCTACCCTGCGCAACTATGCCGCAAAGACATTTGATAATGGGGGGAACTTTCAGGAAGGCTCTTTACTATGGTCTTGTAGATATTGACTCTGAAAAACTCATCTATCTTTTGAGGGGTTTTAGCCTCGATAAATTATTTGAATCAAATCCCATCATTGGAGCTAGGGGACACAATTTGTCTGGCGGAGAACTGGCTTCTCTATTACTTTGTAGGGCCTTTCTGAGCAGTTATTCTATTGTTATTTTGGATGAGCCTTGCAACAATTTAGATAATGCTTCGATATCCTTTTTGAAGGTGGTTGTTGCACAGGAGATGAAAGAGCGAATCGTCATCATTGCGGATCATGGACATGGTTTCGAACAATTTGCGGACTATGTAATACAGTTTCAGGAGCCAGAAAAAACTATCTAGCTCCTGAACGTTGCTACGAACTGCTTTTTGCGATTTATTCGAGATGCTCTTCAATCCGAGCCCTCAGAAGGGCAATGGCTGTGGGTATTCCAATTGCGGCGGCTAATTCGGCTTTATCCAAAACCTGTATGCTAAAGCACGATCGTTTATCACATTGAAGGACGATAACTGAAGATAGCTTCACTTCCCGTTGGCTGAATATATCGTAATCTCCAAATAGGAAGTTACCTTTTATTGTGTAATTCGGTATGTTCGTTATGCACTTCATCTCAAGTCTGTTTAGGCCATAATCGAACACCGCAACTTCCTTGTGTTCGATGATGAGCGCAACCCTGGGCATGTTACTAAAACCACCGTCGACGACAGTAAAGAGTTTTTCATTTGCATCGTCATAAACGGTATATTTTAGACTCAATAGCTGTCCTAGTGGACCCGTGAACCCATGTCTTTTGATATTGAGGTTGTCTCCAGCTGGGTTGATGAGAACTAGATCATGCGGATAAGGGTTACCCTCAATTGAGATTCGATATTCGTTTGTAGCCGTCTTGCTCGATTTAGGACCAGTAGCCACCACGCGTCATCGCCTCGATCGAATTGGAACCGACTTCTGCTTCGTGCGGAGAATTGCGCAGTATGTTGCAGTACATGCAGCTGCAATAACCGCATGGGCAATTTCTAATAAAATGAATGGCGCTATTTACTGCATGCATGTTAAATGGACGAATACTTCTCATGATTTGCCTCCCATTGTTCGATTGTTTCTGACTGTTCTATTACCTTCTTCACCTCCTCAACACTGTTGAACCCTAGGTTTTCAATCGACGAGTACTCAACGTAAACAGAAAACCTGCTTTCAAGATAAATTAGCAGTCGAACTAAATCTGATGAGGACAAGTTGAATGGCGGGTCGGTCAATTGCTGATTTCTTAGATTTTGGTCAAATTGAGTCAAATCCAAATCTCTAATATTGCTTATCGCTTTTTCGATTTCTGCATAGATGGTTTCATCTTTACAATATGCTGTCATTTCAGCACCCCAATATCGAAATCAAACAACTCGTTCTCGATTGTTTTGCAGCATAGTAATGATTCTTCTGGATCTAAGCTGGCTGAGAAACAGGGCATTCCTCTTAGTCGAAGTTCTCTTGCTGCTTGAATAGCTTTATCGCTAGATGAATAGCTTATTTGAAATCTATGCGTCTCCAACCCTTCCGTGGCGTCAAGTACTTCGTTTGTAATTTCAAATTGAACTTTCTCTGCTTGCGTAAGCGTTTCAATTACGGGCATGAGCCCAAGCATTATGTCGTAGTCGGCTATCGTGTATGGGATATTGATAATGGCCAAGTCAGGGCAGAAAGCTCGACATGCAGCAATCGATCCTAATCCGTAATCACCGAAAATGTGGTCGTCGTATTTCATAAGTACATTGGGCATTTCCAATAGAGCTAGGTCGGATTTATCATTCTCAATGATGAGGTTGATTTGCTCATTCATTTTGATGACGGCGGATTGGCCACCATCAAAACTAAGGGTGTTGCAGCCCCAGATTTCATCTAAAGGATTGAAGCTCAAAGCGCATAGATTGGGATGGTGCTTTCTCATCTCGCTAACGATGCTACTAAACGTAATTGTTGAATCGGCGGGTGTATATAGATTCCCGACAACAATTTTTGGTATCAGGGCTAATTCCTGCATGTCGCTTTTGCTAGACTCGATTTGTTCAGTGGCGAGTTGGCTGACAACCTTCTTATTTACAGAATGAGCATAGGTTTCAGCGTGTTTACTAAATTCTATGAGTCCTGCGGCGCTTTCTTTCGTCGATAAAACGACAACCAGGTCTGATTCATCGATTGTCGTTACATAGTTAATTCGATTTCTTATGCCAATTTCTTTGCAATTAACAAGGTTGGCAACATCTACGTCGTCCGGTAGAATGCCGCATGGCGTTGATACCCGGATATCGTAGCCAATTCCTAGCAATCCAATTAGAAGAGGATAGTCAGCTCTCGTGAAAGATATAAGTCCAATTGTCTTCATGATTTTTATCGCTTGTTCCTTTTAAGAGCCGTTGTAATGGACACTTCGTGTCTATGAAGCTCAAAGCGAAGTATTTTCTGATTAAGTCGATCAAAGGCAATTCGTTTTGAGTTGTCGCATGCTGTTCGCTTGTAATCAGGGCTAATTACTCCTTTGCAATCGGCGCTTTTAATGCATTGAGTGCACAGCTGAAATGCCCAACATTTTTTACATGAATCGCTGGTCAGCTTTGAAACGTTGATTATCTTTTCAATTTGACCTTAATCAAATCCTGAATCCAATGTACCGATATACATGTCCTTGGTTGTTTCGCTGACCCTTTCGCATGGAAGAAGCGCTCCTGCTGTTGTCACAAATAGACGCGTAACTCCTGGCTCGCATGGACCACCGGGTATAGCTTTTGTTGGGATGTTCGAAGGTGTAAATCGCTTAATGTTTTGGTTGATGCTTGCAAGCGTATATGAAGCGAGCCTATCGCTGCGGTTTCCTTTTTCGATCTTGCGCTCGTCCATAATTCTTGCTTTAAATAAGGCGTAATTCAGTTGACTTGAGAACTTGTCATTGTAGGGGGCGATACGTCCGTTGCGTTCCAAGTAGTTGAATTGAACATCGCAAGCCTCGATATCCTTATCATTTATAAAGGAAGAGACTGTTTTATAGATGTTGTTCGTGTCGACTACGGCATTAAAATGAATATATTTGTTGCGTTCAGGATGGTTGTCTAAAATCATATGAACATTGTCTATAACTGCTTGGTATGAGGACTTACCATTAGCGTAATGCCTAGACTTATCATGGATTTGCTGCGGCCCGTCAAGACTGATTAACAAATAGAATTCATGCCCAGAATCGAAGAAGAATTTAACCATATCTTCAGATAGAAGAGAGCAATTGGTTGTAATTCGAAATGAGATGTGTTTTCCTTCAAATACCTGTTCTGCATATTGAGTAATTAGCTTTATTTCACTAAATCGAAGGAGAGGTTCTCCTCCATAAAATGCTACGACCGGGTTTGGGTTGTCAATCGAGTGCATCTCAAAGAATTCGATTGCATGTTTAGCCGTCGAAACAGACATGGAGTTATGACTGTGGGTTCTGTTGTATAAGGAGTTTTCGGAATAGATACAGTAATCACATCGGAAGTTGCAAGATTGAGTCAGCTGAAGGGTTATCATCCGTAAATTTCTTTCCAGCTTAACTTTCAAAAGGTCAATTGATGGATAAGCGATATCCTGCAATGGCGAATCGCAGCAGTAGCCACATGATTGTAGTAACTGGAATTCTTGGTCTGATTTATAGGAGGCGGGGCAAACTTCGCCTGCCTGGACTTCTGAGATGTAATTGAAGAGATCTTTGCTTACTGCAAGTATCTCGTTTCGATTGGCATCATAAATGTAGTGGCCCAAGAGGGTCTTTATAGGTAGAACTAACATCTCTACCGCCTCTTTCATTTCACTAATGTTATTTAGTGAACTAAGATGTTTACTAAAAGGTATCCATTTATAAACGTATTGTCAAACATATATTGCTAAAACAGAAACAATTTATAGACTGAGTTGGTCGTATTCTCTGGACGATTGCTCCTATAATCTAGCCTTCGCTGCTGTCGGGAGGGAAGGGCTAGGACTCCGTTATTCTGTTGAAACGCTTTAACACCTTTGACGTTCTCACGCGTTTTTTGTTTCAAAAGCGTTAGGATGGGACTTATAGCGCGGGGCGTAATGGGTGCCCCGCACACGATGGGAGGCTATTTATGGCTAATCGTTTCGTTCTCAACACCATTTCTTACCATGGTTCCGGCGCCATTAAGGAGATCCCCGGCGAGCTCCAGCGTCGCGGCTACAAGAAGATCTTCGTCTGCTCCGACCCCGATCTGGTCAAGTTTGGCGTTACCGCCAAGGTGACCGACGAGCTCGACGCCGCCGGCATCGCTTGGAGCCTCTACTCCGAGATTAAGCCCAACCCCACCATCCAGAACGTCAAGGACGGCGTTGAGGCCTTTAAGGCTGCCGAGGCTGACGCTATCGTGACCATCGGTGGCGGCTCCTCCATGGACACCGCTAAGGCTATCGGCATCATTATCAACAACCCCGAGTTCGCCGATGTCCGCAGCCTCGAGGGCGTTGCTCCCACCAAGAACCACGCTGTGTTCACCATCGCCGTGCCGACGACCGCCGGTACCGCCGCTGAGGTGACCATCAACTACGTCATCACCGACCCCGAGAAGGTCCGCAAGTTCGTGTGCGTCGACACCAACGACGCACCCGAGGTCGCCGTCGTCGACCCCGACATGATGGCCTCCATGCCCGCCGGCCTCACCGCCTCCACCGGTATGGACGCCCTGACCCACGCCATCGAGGGCTACACCACCAAGGGTGCCTGGGAGCTCTCCGACATGTTCCACTTTGAGGCTATCAAGCTGATCAGCGAGAACCTGCGCGACTCCGTCGCCGAGGCCAAGTCCGGCCAGCCCGGCTCCGGCCGCGAGGGCATGGCTCTTGGCCAGTATGTCGCCGGCATGGGCTTCTCCAACGTTGGCCTGGGCATCGACCACGCCATGGCCCACACCCTGTCCGCTCACTACGACACCCCGCACGGCGTCGCTTGCGCCATGCTGCTGCCGATTGCCATGGAGTTCAACAAGCCGGTTTGCGCCGAGCGCCTGGCCAAGGTCGCCGTCGCCATGGGCGTTGACACCACGGGTATGAGCGCCGACGAGGCTGCCGACGCCGCTATCGCCGCCGTCAAGCAGCTTTCCGCCGACGTGAACATCCCGCACGTCTGCGAAGCCATGAAGGCTGACGAGATTGAGGTCCTGGCCAAGGACGCCATGGCCGACGCCTGCTTCCCGGGCAACCCGCGCGAGGCGACGCTCGACGACGTCATCGAGCTCTTCAAGAAGATCTGCCCGGCTGCCTAACATGGTTCGGCGGGTCCCTGCCCGTTAGCCCCAGAATCGTCCTAGGACATGTCGGAAGCCCCCGCTGCGCGCTTTGCGCGGCGGGGGCTTCCTCCGTCCTGCGGAAAGATTCTGGGGCTAACGGGCAGGGGCCCGCCGGCTCTTTGTCGTGGCGGGCGCTGTTTTGGGGTGCTCGATGGGTTGTCTCGCTAGGTAAAAAGATGGTTCGCGGTGGTATTGTTGCTGTGGGTTTAATTCGATGTGAAAGGGTGACTTTGGTGTCCAAGATGGATTCTACGCTCTCCTATATTACTGACCAGTTGAAGGCGCTTACCTCGATTGCTTCGCCTACGGGCTATACCCGTGCGGCGACTGATTATCTGATGGAGACCCTGCGCGATATGGGCTTTGGGCCCGAGCGTTCTAATAAGGGTAACGTGCTCGTTGAGCTTGGTGGCGAGGGTGAGCCGCTCGTACTGGCGAGCCATGTCGATACCCTGGGCGCCATGGTGCGCTCCATTAAGGACAATGGTCGCCTGCGCCCCACGACGCTCGGCGGGCATCAGTGGTCTACGGCCGATGGCGAGAACTGCACCGTTTACACGCGCGATGGCAATGTCTACACGGGCGTGGTCCTCAATACCGAGCCTTCGGCGCATGTGGCCGATGAGCCGGTCAAGACCATCGAGAAGAACATGGAAATCCTGCTCGACGAGAACGTTGACAGCAAGGACGATGTGCTCGAGCTGGGTATTCAGACCGGCGACATCATCGCTATGGATCCGCGCACCACGGTGACGGAGAGCGGCTACATCAAGAGTCGTTTCCTTGACGACAAGCTGTCGGCGTCGATTCTGCTGGGTTTGGCCCGCGCCGTTGCTGGCGGCGAGGTGACGCTTTCGCGCAAGGTATCGCTGCTCTTTACCGTGTACGAGGAGGTTGGCCACGGCGGTGCCTTTGTGCCGGCCGACACGCGCGAGATGATCAGCGTGGACATGGGTTGCGTGGGCGACGACCTTGGCTGCACAGAGCGCATGGTTTCGATTTGCGCCAAGGATTCGGGTGGTCCGTACAACTACGACCTGGTAACCACGCTGTCCAACATCGCGCGCGAGCTGGAGCTCGATTACGCCATCGATGTGTACCCGCACTACGGCTCCGACGTCGAGGCCACGCTTTCGGCCGGTTACGACATTCGCCATGGTCTGATCGGCCCCGGCGTGTACGCGAGCCACAACTACGAGCGCAGCCACATCGACGGTGTGCGCAATACCTACGAGCTGGTTCGCGCCTACGTCCAACGCTAACGATGCAGCGGCCTCGGCTGACACGGCGGTACCGACCGAGGCCGTCCTCTCTAACTTGCGGTGAAATAGGGACTGTTTGGCGGTTTTAAACGCTTAAACAGTCCCTATTTCACCGCAACTTATAAAGGGGATGGGGCTATTTGATGGCTGCCGTAACGGTGCCGCCGCCCAGGACGACGTCGCCGCGATAGACGACGACGGCTTGGCCGGGGGCGATGGCTCGTTGCGGCTCGTCAAAGGTCAGCAACATTTGCCCGTCTTCGCCGCGCGTAAGGGTCGCTGCCTGGTCTTTCTGACGGTAGCGGTACTTGGCGCCCACGCGAATGCCGCCGGCATCGAGCTCTGCCTCCATGCGGTCGGCCGGGGCGCTCCAAATCCAGTCGTTGGCCGTGAGCGCCGTGGCCGTCAGGTCCTCTGCCTCGCCCAGATGCACGGTGTTGTTGACGGCGTCGACACCCGTTACGTACACGGGATGCGCCATCGCGACGCCCAAGCCCTTGCGCTGGCCGATGGTGTAGCGCAGCGCGCCGTTGTGGCGCCCGACCACGCTGCCGTCGCGCCACACAATGTCGCCCGGTGCAGCGGGATGTTCGCAACGGCGCTCGATATAGCCCGCGTAGTCACCGTCTGGAATAAAGCAGATGTCCTCGCTTTCGGCCTTCTGGGCGTTGGTAAAGCCCTGCTCGGCGGCTATGCGGCGCACGTCGCGCTCTTTGTCTAGGCCTGCCAGCGGAAAGATCGTGTGCGCCAGGCGCTCCTGCGTGAGCGAATACAAAAAGTAACTCTGGTCCTTTTTGGGGTCCTCGCCGCGATGCAGCTGCCAGGTGCCGTCGGGCGCCTGGCTCGTTTTGGCATAGTGGCCTGTGGCGATGTAGTCGCAGCCCATATCCAGCGCCGCATCCAGCAACGCGCCAAACTTAATATGGCGGTTGCAGATGATGCACGGATTGGGCGTCAGCCCCTCCTGGTAGGCGTTCATAAAACGCTCGACAACGTTGCGGTCGAAGGTTTGCTGCAAGTCGAGCACGTGATGGGGTATCCCCAGGCGCTCGGCGACGGCCTTTGCATCGGCGATGTCGCGGTCGACCTTACTCATGCCCGTGGTGGGATCGGGCGCGGGGCAGGTGAGGCGCATGGTGGCACCGACACATTCGTAACCCTGACTTTTGAGCAGATACGCGGTCACGCTGGAATCGACGCCGCCGCTCATGGCGACGAGCACGCGCTTGTTGTGCATGGGGAGGTTCTCCTTGGTGGCATGTGGCCAAAAAAGAAAAGCGGCGCGGGAGGCTGGTTCCGCGCCGCAGACATTGTAGCAAGTTCGGGCGTCCTGTGGGACACCCTGTTGGGATGAGCTCAGGCTGCCAGAAGAGAGGGGAGACCGGCGTGCCTTGGACTCGTTCTAAGAACGAGAGCTCTAGTCCTGGAAGAGTGCCGTGGACAGGTAGCGCTCGCCGGTGTCGGCGAGCAGCGCCACGATGGTCTTGCCCTCGTTCTCGGGGCGCTTGGCCAGCTGCAGGGCGGCCCACACAGCGGCGCCGGACGAAATGCCCACGAGCACGCCCTCCTTGTGGCCCACGGCGCGGCCGGTGGCAAAGGCGTCGTCGTTCTCGACGGGGATGATCTCGTCGTAGACCTGGGTGTCGAGGACGTCGGGCACAAAGCCGGCACCGATACCCTGGATCTTATGCGGGCCGGCCTGGCCCTTGGAGAGCACCGGGGAGGTGGCGGGCTCGACGGCGACGACCTGAATCTCGGGGTTTTGCTCCTTGAGGAACTCGCCCACGCCGGTCACGGTGCCGCCGGTGCCGACGCCGGCGACGAAGATGTCGACCTTGCCGTCGGTGTCGTCCCAGATCTCGGGGCCGGTCGTGGCCTTGTGAATGGCCGGGTTCGCGGGGTTCACAAACTGGCCGGCGATGATGCTGTTGGGGGTCTCCTTCTGCAACTCTTCGGCCTTGGCGATAGCGCCCTTCATGCCTTTGGAGCCGTCGGTGAGCACGAGCTGCGCACCGTATGCCTGCATCAGCTTGCGGCGCTCGACGGACATGGTCTCGGGCATGGTGATGATCACCTTGTAGCCGCGGGCCGCCGCCACCGAAGCGATGCCGACGCCGGTGTTGCCGCTCGTGGGCTCGATGATGGTGTAGTCGCCACCGCGCACGAGCTTGCCGGCCTTCTCGGCCTCGTCAATCATGTTCTTGGTGACGCGGTCTTTGACGGACCCGGCGGGGTTGAAGTATTCCAGTTTGACGAGCACACGGGCCTTGAGGTCCTCGTCGGCCTCGAAGTGGGTGAGCTCCAGAAGCGGGGTGTGGCCGATAAGCTGATCGATGGACGTGTAAACATTGCTCATGGTGAACCTCCAAAGTGTTCAAATGACTGGATACCGTGTGGTTTTACGGTGTGTGTAGCAGCGAAACCCACAAACCTTATAGGTTGTTCGTTTTGCTGTTGGCAAGCATAGTAGACAGTAAAGCCTAGTAACGCAATAGGAAATAGAAGATTATTACGAGTCGATTAACCATCTTGACGGGAATAGGTATTTTCAAAACCAATTTTTCGGCTAGAATTTCTACGAATTAAAAGACCGAAAGGCAGCTATATATATGTTGGTTTCCACAAAGGGCAGATATGCCCTACGCGTTATGGTCGACCTGGCCGAGCATCAGGCGGCCGGTCGCATCCCGCTCAAAGAGATCGCGGCGCGCCAGGGGATTTCGGAGAAGTACCTCGAGAATATTCTGGCGACGCTCGTGCGCGCCAATATGCTCTCGGGCATGCGCGGCAAGGGCGGCGGCTACGTGCTTACGCGCCCGCCCGAGCAGTACACGGTGGGCGAGATCTTGCGCCTGACCGAGGGCAGCCTGGCGCCGGTCGCCTGCCTGGATGGCGACTGCAAGGGTTGCTCGCGATCTGATGAGTGCCCCACGCTCGACGTGTGGAAGAACCTTGACAAGCTCATCAACGACTACCTCGACGGTGTGACGCTCGATCAACTTGTCGCTCCCAATGAAGGCTACGATTACGTCATCTAACCCACACCTGCCATGTGGGGACAGGGTGGAAATGGCAGATTCTCTCGCCCTTTGAGACTTGGCAAATAAGAAGGCCGCCCATTTTTGCGATGGGCGGCCTTCGTTTTGGGCTGTTGAGACGGGCGCGGCCGGAATGGCCGTTTTAGCCCTCGGCGATGCTATCGAGAATGCTGCGCATGATGGACACCAGGATGCTGCCCATAAAGGCCGATCCAAAGCTGGCGATGGAGATACCCGCGCCCAGCAGATTGACCGACAGATAGCTGGCCAGCTCGAGCATAAAGCTGTTGACTACGAGCTGAAAAATACCCAGCGTAATGATCGTGAGCGGCAGCGAGATAACCGTCAGGAACGGCTTGACGAGCGAATCGACGATGTTCAGGAACAGTCCCACGAAGGCGAAACAGACCCAGGCCTCGGCAAAACCGAAGGGCTGGATGCCGGGGACGAGAAACGTTGCGATCGCGATGGCGATCGAGGTAAAGAGCCAGTTAAGCATAAAGCGCATGGTGTGAATCCTTTCTTGCGCATGGCGTGGTGAGGGAGCGTGAGGGGCACATGCCTTTGCAACTTGGATGGGTGCGGGGCACGGTCCTGTTTGGGCGCCCATTGTCTCAGATATTCGTGGAGCTTGCGTGCGCATTCGGTTTCAAAACGGCGTTCGTCCTAGAAAACGCGCCGCTGGCAGAGAGTTTTGTCGCTTTAGTTTGGTGGTGTGCTAAACTGCTACGGGCAAAAGCCACAGGCGTTGCCCTATTGCATAGAACGGGCGAACGATGCCCGATGTCAGTATCAACTTCGATGCCTTTTGGCGGGTTTGGCGGTGATCGATGAATATCGAGAACATGTTTGACAAGCCTGATGTCAAGCAGCTGGTCCACGCATTTAGTCTTTTGGATGACGAGAAGGATATCCAAGCGTTTTTGACCGATATCTGCACGCCGCGCGAGATCTGCGATCTTTCGCAACGTCTGCAGGTTGCGCGCTATCTGGATGAGGGCGAGCCTTATGTTGAGGTTCAGGCCCGCACCGGCGCTTCGTCCACTACGGTGAGCCGTGTGTCCAAGGCACTTAATGGCGAGTACGGTGGCTATCGCAAGATCCTCATCAAACTGGAGGATGGCGAGTAGGCCAGCGGCAACAATGAATTACGAAGAACCGTCCCTCCGGGGGCGGTTTTTTGATCCCTAGGGGACGGAGGAAATCTGTTGGCGTGGGGCAAATCTGTCCGCGTGGGCGGGTAGGATGGATGCATTGATTATTGCGAACAGTTTGAGCGGAGGACCATGCCTGTTCGAATCTATACCACCAATGCCGGCACGGATTTGAGCGATGCCGAGGCGGCGCTGCTGAGCGACCTTGTTGCCCGCCATGGGCGTGCCGTGCTGCTGGCGCCAACGTTTGCCGAGCTCGACCTGTGCCGTCATGATGCGGCGGAAGCCGGCGTTTCGCTGGGTATTGACTACAAGACGCCTACATCGTGGCTTCGCTCGCTTTGGGAGCTTTTGGGCGACGGGCGCGGTTTCGTCGACAACCTGCAGCGCCAGATGCTGTTCTCGGACATGGTCACGCGTCTCGACGATGCCGACCTGCAACCGCTTTCGCGCAGCCTGGGCACAGTGCGCATGCTTGCGCGTATGGCCCGCGACGTGTTGCCGGGTGTGGCAGGGACAGGTGCCGAGCGTTGCTGCGACAACGTTTGCAAGCCCAAGCCCAGAAGCGACGCCGAGGCTCGCGTGTTTGAACTTTTGTGCGCCTATGCGAGCGGCTTGGACCGTCGAGACATGGTCGAGCCCTGCGAGGCGGCTGACATTATGGCCGGTGCCCTGGCCGATAACCTGCCGGCGTGCACCCGCGCCGTATGCGTGCGCGGTATCACGTCGTTTACGCACGGCCTGCTCGAGTTACTGTCTGCCGTGGCGAACAATGGGGGAGAGGTCGTCGTGCTGCTTGCCCGCGAGCAGGCGGCGATGCGCGAGGACCTGGCTGCCGCCTTTGATGCCCGCGGTGTGCTGTTTGAGGTTGCCCCGTTGGGGGAGAACGCCGGCGCGTCCGAGACCGCTTCTGCGCCTGCTGCTCAGCCTATTTTTATAGAGGTGGCCGGCCCCCATGCCCGCGCCCGCGCTTATGTGGATGCTCTTGAGAACCTGGTCGCGGCATGTGGGGAGTCCGTGTCGCGCGACGGCGCCGCGACAAACTCCGACCCCACGCGCGTGCTCGTTGTTTCCGCCCGGGCACCCCAGCTGTTCGGCGAGCTTGCCGCTCGTTTGGCGGCGCGCCACGTTGCTGCCGAGACGGCCGAGTTCACGGCGTTTTCCCAATCCATTGCGGGCAGGCAGTTCACGGCGCTCGCCAACCTGATCGAGCGTATGAAGGCCGCCGACGAAGGGGCAGCTTCTAAGACTGAGTGGTGGCCCGCTCCGGAGCTTACCGACTGGATTTACAGCCCGCTTTCGGGTGCCGACGCCGCCAGCGCGCGCACGTTCGACAAGAATATGCGACTGTCGCGCAGCAAGACCACTGCGGGCGTCAAGAGCCTGCTGCAGAGCGTGCAGGGCCAGGTGAGGGGCGCGCGTAAAGCGGCGAGCGACGAGAACTGGTTTAAGAACGTGCCGTGCGTGATCTCGGACGTGTTCCAGGCGCTGTGGCGCGACAAACCCGTGACGGCGCTCAAGGCCATGCTTGCCGTTGCCGAGGCACTGCCCGATCGCGCACTTGGCGGTCTCGACGGTCAGGCCCGTCGCCAGGCGGAGGTGGCCCTGCTGCGCCACGTCATCGACATCCTTATGAACGATGCTCGCGCGCTCGACGTATCGCAGGCCGCGACCGTGCCCGTGCTCGATGACATTCGCACCAAGGTGGACAAGCGTAGCGCCGCCTACGATTACGAGACCTACGAGGTTGACCGTGCGCCACGCGCCCAGGTTCGCTTTGCTTCGCTTGCCGATGCGGCGGCCCTGCGCCCCGGCAGCTACGATGCCGTGCTGTTTGCCGACGTCGACCTGGACAGTTATCCGCTCTCACATGAGGAGGGCCCGCTGGCAACGCTGACGGCAGAGTTAGATCGCAGCGGTGTGACGCTTGAGCCTGCGGCCTTGCTGCGCGCACGCTTTGGCCGCGCGATACAAGCGTCGCGTGGTCCGGTTACGCTCGCCCGTGTGACCCACGATCGTCAGGCGCGCGAGTGCTATCCGGCGGCCGTGTGGACCGAGTTGCGGGCGCATGCCGAGGCCGCTAACGATGCTAAGGCCGCTGACGCCGACAAGGCCGCTGACGACGCTAAGGCCGTTGGCGCCGACAAGGCGAAGTGCGTGGGTGAGGGCGATATCGTAAGGGACTTCGATCCCGCGGCAGGCGAAGGTCTTAGGCGCGAGCGCGTGACCTGCGAAGCTCCTCAGCATCTGAGCGATGAAGCCATTCCGTATTTGGTCCTGCGTCGTCGCGATGGCGAGGGCGAGGATGCGCCGCTGGTGCCGCGCCTGACGTCTGCCTCGCAGATCGAGGCCTATTCGACCTGCCCGCTATGCTGGTTCGTCTCGTACCGCGTGAAGCCCCAGTCGATCGACGCTGGCTTTGGCAATATGGAGAAGGGCAACTTTGTCCACGACGTGCTGGAACACTTGCATGCCCGTCTGCCCCAGGAGGGCATGGAGCGCGTGACACCCATGAATCTGCCACGCGCGAAGGAGCTGCTGCGCGAGGTCTTTGACGAGACCTTGGCCGAGCATGCGGGCAAGCGCGGTGCCGAGGGCCCGCTCGTGCCGCTCTCCCCGGTGGAGGAGCGCCAGGTGGCCGAGATTTTGCCGCAGCTGGAGGGCGTGCTTGCCTACGAGTCCGAGGCGCTCGCGCCCTTCGCGCCGCGCTACCTGGAGTTTGCGTTCAACGAGCTCCAGGTCGAGTATGCCGGTTGGCCGCTTGGCGGGCGCATCGACCGCGTTGATGTGGATGTCGAGAATCGCGCCGTGGTAATCGACTATAAGCATCGTTCGGGTGTCGAGGAGTTTAAGCTCGCCGACCCCACGGTGCGCGACGAGGAGTCGGGCGAGGCCCCCATCGACGACCCGCGCTGGCTGCCGCCCCATACCCAGACACTCATCTACGCGCAGGCCATGCGTCGGGCGCTGGATCTGGATACCCGCGCCGCGCTCTATTTTTCGACCAAGGGCGGCAAGCCCGCGCTGCGCGGTGCGGCGAGCTCCGAGTTGCTTGAGGAAGAGCGCGGCGACGGCCGCATCCCAGGCCTTAAGAAGGGCTTTCCCGGCGAGGGCGGCAACATGGACTTCGATGCGCTGCTCGATCGCGTGGAGACCGGCATTGCCGAGCGTCTGCGCGAGCTCGAGGCAGGCAACGTTGCCGCCGTCGACCCGACGTCGGCTCAGGCCGCGCATGCGCGCTGCTCGTATAACCACGAAGGAACGTTTGTAAGGAGGGACGTGTAGACCATGGATCTTTCGACTTTGATGCCGCAACAACTGCAAGTCGTCAAAACGCTCGACCGCCCGCTGTTTGTCTCGGCAGGTGCCGGCTCGGGCAAGACCTTTACCCTCACGCGCCGCATCGTCTATGCGCTCTCGCCCGAATCCGGTCCGTTTGTCGAGCATCTGGATCAGGTGCTCGCCATTACCTTTACCAAAGATGCCGCGGCCGAGATTCGCGACCGCGTGCGTCGCGCGCTTATCGAAGAGGGTATGGACGAGGAGGCCCTGACCGTCGACGACGCTTGGATCTCGACCATTCACGGCATGTGTTCGCGCATCCTGCGCGCGCATGCGTTGGAGCTGGGCATCGATCCCGAGTTCACGGTGCTTACCGATACCGATGAGCTTATGGATCAGGCTGTCGAGCATGTGCTGGGGCGCGCGACGGCGCCCGATGCCGCGCCTGAGCTCGCCGCCCCGCTTAAGGCCCTCTACGCTTGGTATCCCATGGCGGGCGAGGGCGGGCCGTTTGGCGCCGGTACCACCATCAAAGGGCTGGTGCGCGACCTGCTGGAGCTATCGAGCCAGCTGCCGGGCGGCATGGACGATGTGTGCGTGGCGCGCGGCCAGGCTGACACCTCTGCGCTTGCCGACGCCTATCGCGCGGCGTTGGGTGCGAGCAAGGCCGCGACCGAGAAGGCACAGGTGGCACTCGACGCCATCGACGCGTTTGAGGCGAGCGGCAAAACCATGGAGGATGCGGCGCGACTCATGATGTCGTGCAGCATGCCTCGGGCGAGCAAGGCGTTCCCCAAGGAGCAGGTCGAGCTGCTCAAGGCCGAGGCTGCCGATGCATTTATCAATATCGTGCTTGCCTGCGGTGCCCCCGCGCTCGATGCGCTGGTGGGGCTTGCTCGTGCTGTGGAGGCGGAATACCGCGCGCTCAAGGCTGACCAGTCCGCGCTTGATAACAACGACCTGCTGCGTATGGCCTACGAGGCGTTGCGCGATTACCCTGCCATCCGTGCTGCGTACGAGGGCCGTTTTAAGATGGTCATGATCGATGAGTTCCAGGATACCGACCAGATGCAGGTCGATTTGATCCGTTACCTGACGGGCGCGGGGGAGCGCGCACTGTGCACCGTAGGCGATGCACAGCAGTCGATTTATCGTTTCCGTGGCGCCGAGGTCGAGGTCTTCCGCCGCCAGGAGCGCAAAGTGGGCTCCTCTGCTGCGCCCGAGACGGCTGTCGCATCCGATGCCCCCGCCGGCGAGCTCGTCAAACTCGTGCGCAACTTCCGCAGCCACGACGAGGTGTTGCGCTACGTAGCGCGCGTCTTTGACGGCGACACCGGTGGTTTGATGCAGGGGTTCTTGGATCTTGAACCGAGCGACAAACGCGAGGACAAGCTCAAGGCGAAGGCATCGCGCCGCCAGGCGATCTTCGTTGCCGGTGGCAGTACGCAGGAGCGAACGCAGGCGAAAGCTCGCGCGATTGCGGAGCGATTCCAAGCACTCGTTAAAGCGGGCCAGCCCCAGGGCGGTATGGTGCTGCTGCTGGGGCGCATGACCAATGCCGATATCTATGCGCAAGCCTTCCGCGACCAAGGGCTCGACTGCGTGATCGCAGGCGGCTCGGTCTTTGCCCAGGCAGCTGAGGTGCAGACGGTGCGTGCCCTGGTGTGCGCGCTTGCCAATCCGGCCGATACGGCGCAGGGCCTCATGCCGCTGTTGGCATCGCCGATGTTTGCGCTGGGCGCCCAGGAGTTTTTGGCGCTGGCGACCAAGCTTGACGATCAGACGGGGGAGACCTCGCGCCGCAACATCGATGCGGGCATCATGAGCGATTCCGATGTGCCGGGCCTGCAAAACCTGCCGCTCGTGACGCGCGCCCGCGAGGTGCTGCGCTACGCGCTTCGCCGTGTGGGGCGCGATTCGTTCGCCGCCATCGCGCGCGATACTGTCAACGCCTCCGGCTGGTTTGTGCGTCTGGCACAGCGTGGTCCCGAGGGCAAGGCCATTGCCGCCAACGTGCTTAAGGCGCTCGATGCCGTGGCCGAGGCGGAGGCCGAGCTCGGTAACTCGCCGCGTTCCATTGCGCTTGCCTTCGACCGCTTCTTGGCGGGCAAGGAGGCCCCAGGCGCCCTCAACGAGGAGGGCGACGGCGCGGTGCGCATCATGACCGTGCATGCGTCCAAGGGCCTGGAGTATCCGGTCGTAGCGGTTGCCGAGTGCTTTGGCGTGCGCAAATCGTCCGGTGCGGCGCAGATGGGCCGCGTCGACGGTGGGGCGCAGGTCGTGGCGCTGCCGGCACGCTTCGACGGCGTTAAGCTCGCCGACGGAACCTTTGTGAAGGGCGACGACGTCAAAAAGCAGTTTGAGCATGCGTTTAAGGGCAAGGGCACGTCGCTATGGTTACCGCCGGAGCTCATGGAGGATGTCTGCGCGACGGGTTCTCCCGCCGAGGCATTCGTTCGCCTGCGCAACGACGACCTGCAGCTTTCGCTCGAGGAGCGGGCTCGCTTGCTCTATGTCGCCATGACGCGTGCGCGAGAGCTGGTCATTCTGGCGATGGATGCCGGCGTGAGCCGTGGCAAGGTGACGGCGCCGACCTTCGACGTCGAGACCGATCTGACCTACGACGTGCTGCGTCGTATTCTGCCTACCGACGCTCTGGACATGCCGCAGCTCGATGCCGACCGCCTGGTGTTCGACAACTCCCAGCCGGGCGACTACGAGCTCATTTCGCTTTCGGACTTTACCTTTGGCGAGCAGGCGTTTGAGGTCAACGCTTCGCTGGATGCCGAGGGCAGGCTTGTCCGCGGCGATGCGGAGCCGGAGGGTGCCGGTGCGGATGCCTGCGCCGCCGTTCCCGGTCCTGCCGACCCCGAGCCCGATGCGTTTGAGCTCGTGTATCCCCAGGCGGTGGGCGTGCGCATGGGCACCTGCCCGTATCCGGCGCGCGATTCGTACAGCTACTCGTCAATTGCCGCGGCGCTGCATGCCGAGTCCGAGGACCGTGCCGCCGAGGCACGCGTGCCCATGGACGAGGCCGGCGATGATGCGGAGTCGGATGGTTCCGAGATGACGGATGCGGACGTGGCTGCTGTCGAGCCCGCCGGCAACCCCATGGCGCTGGGCTCGGCGTTCCATGCCGCCTGTCAGTGGCTGATCGAGATGGGTGCCGATGAGCTGCCCGCCGCGCGTGCCGATGCGCTGGCGCGCCTGTGGTGCCTGACGCCGGAGCAGCGCGAACGCTTCGACGTTGCCCTGGACCGCTGGCTCAAGTCGGCGGTCCGTGCCGAGCTGCTTGCCTGGCCGTGCGTTCGCGCCGAGGTGCCGTTCTTTTCACTGGGCTGCGAGGACGAGGACATCGCTCGCTACGGTGCATATGCCGAGGGCGCCATCGACGCTTTGGCGACGAACCCGGCGGATTCGTCACGCGCGCTGGTCATCGACTACAAGACGGGCGGCACGCCGGACGAGACGCCGGAACAGCTGCAGGAGAAGCACGCCCTGCAGGCGCGCGTCTACGCTGATGTTCTGCACAAGGCGGGCTTTAAGACGGTGACCGTCAAGTTCGTTCGCGTGGAGCAGCTGGATCCAACCATCTTCGTCGAACCCGCCGAACCTCAAGTAGTCACCTACAACCTCTAGCCCTCAGATAACTTGCGGTGGAATACGGACTGTTTTGGCCAAAAAAGCTGCCAAACAGTCCGCATTTCACCGCAACTGCGTGAGTAGCCGTGTGGGTTTGGCTAGGTTCGGGTGCTGTCCGTGCCGTGGGGTAAAATCGTTCAGTCAGAACACGAACCCGCATCGGAGCTCATCACATGGCATTCGTCCATCTGCACAATCACACTGTTTTCTCCATGCTCGACGGCGCAACCCGTATCCAGGATATGGTCAACCGTGCCGTTGAGCTTGGCATGCCCGCCGTGGCCATTACCGACCACGGCTACATGTATGGCGTGCCCGACCTGGCGCTGGCCTGCGACGCCGTCAACCACAACACGCCCGAGTACAAAACCTGGAGCCACGACAAGGCCTTCTTGGAAAAGGATCGCCGCGACGAGCTGGTGGAGCCCGACCCCGAGGCAAGCCCGCGCGAGCATGCCCAGTATGTGAAGGACATGGCCATGTGGGACGAGAAGGGCAACATCGACGAGCTCAAGCCGCCCCTGGTCATCAAACCCATCTTTGGGTGCGAGGTCTACTTTACGCCGGACGAGACGCTCGCCCGCGACCATAAGCCCGAGCTCTACCACATGATCCTTCTGGCCAAGGACCAGGAGGGCTACGTCAACCTGATGCAGACGGTCTCCGAGGCCGCCGTGCAGGGCTTTTACTACAAGCCCCGCGTGACGCTCGACAACCTGCGCCGCCACGCCAAGGGCATGATCTGCACGAGCGCCTGCATCGCCGGCATCATCCCCAAATACATCGACCGTGGTGACATGGAGGGCGCCATCAAGTGGGCCGAGACCTTCCGTGACACCTTCGAGCCCGGCGATTTTTATATCGAGATCCAGGAACACGGCATCACCACCGACAACGGCCTGACCGATGAGCAGATGGACCGCACGCTCATCGACATCGCCAAACAGGTGGGCGTCAAGGTTATCGCCACCAACGACTTCCACTACCTGCGCCGCGAGGACGCGCCCGTGCAGGACGTCATCATGTGCATTGGCATGAACGCCAAAGTCGACGACCCCAACCGCATGCGCATGACTGGCTCGGAGTTTTACATGAAGACCGAGGAGGAGATGCGGGCGATGTTCCCGTATTGCCCCGAGGCCTGCGACAACACGCTCGAGATCGCCGACAAGTGCTACGTTGAGCTGGACTGGGACTCCATCATCCTGCCGCGCTTCCCGCTGCTCGACCCCGGCGAGACACACGAGAGCCAGTTCCGCCGCGAGTGCGAGAAGGGCCTGCGCCAGCACTATGGTGACGACTGGGCCACGCGCGAGATCGGTGGCGTCAACATCAAAGAGCGCTTTGAGTACGAATACAAGGTCATCTGCGACAAGGGCTTTGCCGCCTACTTTTTGATCGTCGCCGAGTACGTGCAATGGGCCAAGGACAACGGCATCGGCGTCGGCCCCGGCCGTGGCTCGGCCGCCGGCGCTATCGTCGCCTACGCCATGAACATCACCGCGTTCGACCCGCTCGAGAACGGTCTGATGTTCGAGAGGTTCCTGTCCCCGCAGCGTACCGAGATGCCCGATATCGATATGGACTTCGACGATGAGCGGCGCCTCGAGGTCGTGGAGCACGTTCGCCAGCTCTACGGCCCCGAGAAGGTCACCCACGTCATCACCTACTCGACCATTAAGGCCAAGCAGGCCATCAACGACGCCGCTCGCGTCCTGGACTACCCGGTCTACATGGGCCAGCGTCTGTCCAAGATGGTCTCGAGCGACCCCAAGGTCAAGCTCAAGCAGGTGCTCGAAAAGCAACCCGGCAAAGAGGACCTGTTTAACCCCGATTTTGCCGAGGCATATAAAAAGGACGACGACGCCCGCCGCATCATCGACACGGCGCTCTCAATCGAGGGCCTCACCCGTGGCGAGGGCGTGCACGCGTGCGCCGTTCTGATCTGCCGCGACCCCGTCAACGAGCACGTGCCCACCAAGCTCGACACCAAGGGCGGCGTCGAGATTACCCAGTACGAGGGCCATACCGTTGCCGACATGGGCTTGCTCAAGATGGACTTCTTGGGCCTGCGCACGCTGACTGTTATCTCCAAGGCCAAGGCAAACATCAAAAAGAACTTCGGCATCGACATCAAAGAGGAAGAGATTCCCTTTGACGATCCCGAGATCTTTAAGCTCATGGGTTCCGGCCACACCGCCGGCGTCTTCCAAGTCGAGTCCGCCGGCATGACGGCCACGATCAAGAACATGAAGCCCACCGAGTACAAGCACGTCGTAGCATTGATCGCCCTGTACCGCCCGGGCCCGCTGGGCGCCGGCATGGTTTCGTCCTACATCAACCGTATGAACGGCAAGGAGCCGGCGGTCTCCTACGACGACCGCCTGGACGACATCCTGGGCGAAACCTACGGCACCATGGTCTACCAGGAGCAGGTTATGCTCATCTCCGTCGAGATGTGCGGCTTCTCCAAGGGCGAATCGGACTCGCGTATCCGTAAGCCCGTGGCTAAGAAGAAAATCAAGCTGCTCACGTCGACGGTGCTCCACTGGGAGGATGGCTCGGACGAGACCACCTACGACCACTGGATGAACGGCGCCATCAAGAACAACTACACGCGCGAGGTTGCCCAGAAGATTTGGGACGATGTTCTCGAGTTCGCGTCCTACGCCTTCAACAAGTCGCACTCCGCCGGCTACGCCATCTTGGTTATGCAGACGGCGTGGCTCAAGGCGCATTATCCGCACGAGTACATGGCGGCCGTTCTGACGTCCTACACGGGCAAGACCGACAAGATCGTTCACTACGTCTCGGCGTGCCGTCACGACGGCATTCCCGTGCTGTCGCCAGATGTTAACGAGTCCGGTACCGAGTTCACGGCTACCAAGGAGGGCGTGCGTTTTGGTCTGGCCGGCATTCGAGGCGTGGGCACCGGCGTGGCGCAGGCGATTATCGCCGAGCGCGAGGCAGGCGGTCCGTTTAAGACGCTGCACGACTTTGTCGAGCGCGTGGACTCGAGCCAGGCCAACCGTCGCGTGATCGAATCGCTGATCAAGGCAGGCGCCTTCGACTCCACGGGGTATCCGCGTCGCCAGATGATGCACTTTGTGGACAAGAACAACCCCGAGAACATCATCGATGCCGCGGTAAAGCGCCAGAAGGATCGCGCGAGCGGCCAGACGTCGTTCTTCGATATGTTTGGCGACGTTGAGGGCTCGGGCTTTGAGGTGAGCGTGCCCGATCCGGACGGCCAGGAATGGGACCGACACCTCAAGCTGAGCCAGGAGAAGGAGGTTCTGGGCATCTATGTCTCGGACCACCCGCTGCGCCCGTTTGAGTATGCACTAGCCAAGGCGCGCGACTTCTCGTTCTCGCAGATCGACACCGGCTACGAAGTTCAGAATCCTACGGGCGGCACCATCAACCAGGAGATTCCCGAGGGTAAGGCGCTGTGGTGGGCCGGCATGGTCTCGAGCGTGTCCAAGCGCGTGACCAAAAACGGCGACCCCATGGGCATCGTGCAGCTCGAGGACATGGAAGGCGAGGCCACGGTCGTGGTGTTCCCCAAGACCTACAAGGAGGCCGAGGGGTATCTGTACGGCGAGGTCGATCCCGAAACCGGCGCGCAGCTGTCCGATGCGTTTGTGCGCATTAAGGGTAAGCTCGAGCGCTCGGACCGCGGCGACCAGATCATCGCGCAGGAGATTGTGCCGCTGGAGCTTAGCGAGGAGAAAAACAAGCCCAAGGTCTTTGAGGTCATGGTGCCCAACAGCCGATTTAGCCAGGGCAATATGGCGCGCCTGGCCACGGTGCTCACCACCAACCCGGGCGGTGACCGCGTGGAGATCTTTATTGAACAAGTCGACGGGCGCGTGCTGCGTGCCGAGGTACCGGCCAAGGTCAATGCACGCTCGATTCCGCTGCTGGCAGAGGCAAAGGCCATCGTCGGCAACCAAGGCCGCGTGACGGTTATCTAAGCTACCCCGGGTGAGATTGGAGGAAGTGATGGCGCAGGGGACGTTTGTGCAGGCGCTTCGCAAAGAGGCGGCGTTGAGCGGCACCTTTATGAAGGGCCGCTCGCTCATGCTCAACGGCGCCGTGCTGTCGATTGAGGACAGCGGCTCGCGCTTCTCCAAAAACGTGACGGTTGAGGGCTCGGTGCGCGGTTCGCGCGGCGACCTGTACAAGACGCACGTGGCGCTCGACATGGACGAGCACGAGGTAATCGACTACGATTGCGATTGTCCCGCTGCCTATCGTTACCCCGGCATGTGCAAGCACGCCATCGCCACAGCGCTGGCGTACCTGGACACCAGCGGCATTGAGTCTGTTGAGGGGCTGCGCACGCCGGTTCGCACGTTTACGGCGCAGTCGAAACAGCCCGCGCGCACCGCACCCAAAGCGCCGGCCGTCAACCCCAACTTTCCCTTTCCGGCGCCCGTCCCCACGAGCCCGAGCCTTGTGGTGGCGCTCTCCGATCTTTCGGACGCGCGCATGGATGAGCTGGCGAGCATGCGCCGCAAGCTTGCCGGTGCTGTTGATCCCGACGCCCCCAAAGCGGCGTTGGAGCCCTCGTTGGTGCCGTACTACAATCCGCTGTTCGCTGACCGCTTTAGCTGGGCGCTCGAGTTCCGCATTCGCTGTGGATCGGTCTCCTACGTGGTCAAGGACATCGACGGCATGGCCGATGCCTACGTGCGCGGCGGCACGTTCTCCTATGGCAAGAAGCTCACGTTTGTTCATTCACCTGAGGCCTTTGACGAAACATCGACAAAGCTGCTCAACCTTGTTGTGACGACAGTTGCCTATCTCGATGACATCACAAGCTCGCGTTCGGCGTCGTACGACTTTGCCCGCAGCGGTTTTGTTGCCGAGCGTCAGTTGCCGCTGTCCGAGCATAGCATCGTATATGTGCTGGACCTGCTGCGCGGCCAGACCATCTCCTTTGAGCCCGCCTGGTCGCGGGGGACGACGACGCATCGTTCCTACGAGGTGGCGGTTGAGTTGTCGCCGGTGGGGGAGGACGAGGCCTCGGCAAAACAACCGCCGCTCCTTGCCGCCAAAATCGCGCCGGCGGCTGGTGGTAGCTATGACCTGCGCCTGCCCGCCGATATGTACTGCTTTGCGTCGGGCGATGCCGCCTACTTGGTTGACACACGCCGCGCGCGCCGTACCGACGCTGCATTTGCTCAGCATGCCGCACCTTTTTTGTCGCGCTTGCTGCCGTGCCGCACGCCCGCCCATATTGCCGCCGAGCAGGTGGGTGAGTTCTGCCGTATGGCGCTGCCCATTTTGCGCGACTACACCGACCTCACCGCGCCCGCCGCGCTCGATACCGTGGCGCCCGAGCCGAGCTTTGCCATGGCAATCGGCGTCGACGATGGGCTCGTGACCTGCAAAATTACGGTTACCTACGGCGATTGGTCGGCGGATCTCTTTAGCCTGGGCGCTCCGGGCAGTCCCTTTGAAGAGCAGCGCCCCGGCGTGCCGCCCCGCGACGTGGTGGCGGAGTTTCGCGTTATGGACACGGCTGCCCTGTACTTCGATTTCCAAGAGGGCGGCCTGGCGTTTGAGGAGCGCGATGATGCCCGCTTGTTCTGCCTGCTGACCGAGGGCCTGTCCGCCCTGTCCGAACTGGGTGAGGTCATGCTCAGCGACCGTCTGCGCCAGATTTCGGTGCGTCCCGCGCCCAAGCTCTCGGTTCGTGCGACCGTCAAGAGCAATCTGCTCGATGTCGAGCTGGGCGCGAGCGGGCTTTCGGCGGCAGATCTTGCCATCTATCTGGACTCGTACAAGCGCCACCAGACGTTTGCGCGCCTGACGTCTGGCGACATCGTGCGCCTGGATGAGGGAGCGCGCGCCGCGTTTGGCCTTGCCGAAGATCTGGGTGTCGATGCCGTCGACCTGCTCGACGGCGTGTCGCTTCCCGCGTCGAGCACCCTTTTTGTCGATAGCATGCTCGCGCGCACGCCGGCGCTCGAGGCCGATCGCGACGCTGCGTTCCGCCGTACCGTCGAGCGCCTGGACACGCTCGGCAAGATGGACTTTACGGTGCCGGCATCGCTCAAGGCAACGATGCGCGGCTACCAGGTCGACGGATACCAGTGGCTCGGCTCGCTCGAACACCTGGGCCTTGGCGGCATCTTGGCCGACGACATGGGCCTGGGCAAAACGCTCCAGATGATCGCGCATATCCTGGCGCGCGTGGAGGCGGGGGACACCAAGCCCACGCTCGTAGTATGCCCGGCCTCACTCGTGTACAACTGGACTGCCGAGCTGGAGCGCTTTGCGCCCTCGCTCGATGTGTGCGCCATCGTGGGCGCCAAGGCGCAGCGTCGCGTGCAAATTGCCGGCGTGGCCGAGCATAACGTGGTCGTAACGTCGTATGACCTTATGCGGCGCGATATCGACGAGTACGTCGAGCAGGATTTTGCCCGCGTGGTGCTCGATGAGGCCCAGTACATTAAAAACCCGCTCACGCAGGTGGCGCGCGCCGCCAAGCGACTGCCTGCCGGCGTGCGCTTTGCCCTGACGGGCACGCCCATCGAAAACCGCCTGTCCGAGCTCTGGAGCATCTTCGACTTTTTGATGCCGGGCCTGCTTGGCACGCGCGAGTCGTTTGCCAAGCGCTTTGAGAGCCCCGTCGAGCATGCCGAGGGCGATAGCGCCGCTCGCCTGCAGGCGCTCGTGTCGCCGTTTGTGCTGCGCCGTGTTAAGGAAGACGTGGTGGCCGACCTGCCCGAGAAGATCGAGGACACCGTCATGGCACAGCTCGCCGGCGAGCAGCGCAAGCTCTACCTGGCCAACCAGGACCGCATCGCCCAGCAGGTGCAGCACCGCGAGGCTGGGGAGTTTAAGAAGGACAAGCTCAAGGTGCTCGCCGAGCTCACCAAGCTGCGCCAGATCTGTTGCGATCCGCGTCTACACTACGAGGATTACAAGGCGGGGAGCGCCAAGCTCGATACGTGTATGGAGCTCGTGCACGGCGCACTCGACGGCGGGCATCGCATCCTGTTGTTCAGCCAGTTTACGGGTATGCTCGATATCATCGGTAAGCGCTTGGCCAAGGAGGACATCGCCTTCCTTAAGCTCACGGGCGCTTCGTCTAAGGAGAGCCGCGCCAAGATGGTCGCGCAGTTCCAAGCGGGCGAGGTTCCGGTCTTTTTGATTTCGCTCAAGGCGGGCGGCGTGGGCCTCAACCTGACGGCGGCCGACGTGGTCATCCACTACGACCCGTGGTGGAACGTGGCGGCGCAGGACCAAGCGACCGACCGCGCACATCGTATTGGCCAGCAACATACCGTGACTGTGTACAAGCTCATCGCCAAGGACACGATCGAGGAACGCATTATGCAGATGCAGGAGTCCAAGCGCGATCTGGTCAACAGTGTGCTCGGCGGCGACGGCATCTCGTCGGCACTGTTCACGCGCGAGGATGTTCTGGCACTGCTCGGCGGTGACGGTCGCTAGCCGCGCGCGGGGTGGGACTGCTGGAGCGGGCAGGACGGTCGACGCATTTTGGCCCGACCGCTTGCCTGATCCGTTATGTGTTCATTTGCAATGCCGTGGATGGTTTGTCTGCCTTTGGGCATAAGAACCATCAAGAACATTGGCACATCAGCAAAGGAGAACATCATGGCGAAATTCTTTAAGGACCCCGACGGTAAGCTCATCGCTGCCCTTGGCGACGACGTTGCGACCCCTGCCGGTTGCACGGAACTGACCGCAAACACTGAGGACGCGGCGCACGAGAAGCACGTGCCGGTCGTCGAGACCGAGCGCGACGGTCACGTGATTCGTGCACGCGTTGGCTCGGTCGAGCACCCCAGCCTGCCCGAGCACTACATTGAGTGGATCGCCCTTGAGGCCGAGGGCCGCTTAGAGGTCCATTACCTTGAACCCGGCATGAAACCCGCGACGTTTTTCGCGGGCGGCTCCAAGACCGGTACCGTCTATGCCTACTGCAACCTGCACGGGCTGTGGTCCGCGACATTCTAGGAGCGCGCCCCCGCTCGGGGTATCATAGCTAGCATATGCACATGCAAGCGCCGACTGCATTATGCGGCCGGCGCTTTTACTACGATTTCGATGGTTTACGATGGAAAGGGCTGAGCCATGAAGCTCGCGCTTGCACAGATCGATATGCGCCTGGGTGATATTGAGGGCATTTGCGGCCGCATCGAGGACCAGGCTCGTCTGGCCCACGAGCGCGGGGCGCGCGTGCTGTGCGTTCCGGCTCCCCTCTTTATGGGCGCCATGCCCGGGGGCCTGGTGGGCACTGCCGACTTTGAGCACGACATGCTTGCCGGCTTGACTGGTGTCGCCGAGCGTATCCAGGAGCTTGACATGATCTGCATCGTGCCCGCGGCGGTTTCGTTTGAGGGCCAGCCGCTACTCGACTACATGATGCTCAAGGACGGTCATGTGGTGCCGGCGCGTTCGAGCATTGCCCTGCAGCGTGGCGAGAACAACGGCACGCGTTGGGCGCCGCCGGTGTTCGACGTGGACGGCGTGCGCATCGCCGTGATTTTTGACTTGGACCGCGAGCTCGAGATGTTGCCGACCGGCGTTGACCTCATTGCGTATTTCCAATTCAACGCGTTTGACATGACCGACCGCGAGACTGCCGCCATTGCCGCCGTTCGCAGCGGCGCCTACCGCAAGATCGCATCCAAGCGCAGCGTGTGGTTTGCCTGCATGGCGCCGGTCGGTGCCTATGACGAGTCGGTGTATACCGGCGGGTCGTTTGTGCTCGACGACTGCGGACGCGTGGTGGCCCAAGCGCCGTGCTTTGAGGAGAGCCTGCTGGTTCAGGAGATTCAGCGCGGCGTAATGCTCGATGCTTTGGAGGACCACGAGCTGCCCGAGTTTCGTTCCGAGGAGTGGTTGTGGCAGGCGCTGGTGCTCGCTGTGCGCGATAACGCTCGTGCCCATGGTACGTCGCGCGCCGTGGTGGCGCTCGAGGGTGACTTGCCGTCGTCCCTGCTGGCGGCGCTGGCCGTCGACGCTCTGGGCCCGCGTAATGTGATTGGCCTGGTGCTGGGGCGTAACCGTATCTTTACGCCGGCGCAGGAAGAGGCCGAGGCTGCCCGCTGTGCCGCCGTCCGCGCCATCGCCGAGCGTTTGCACATTCGCACCGTCGAGCGCGATGCGCCGGATGCGGCGCGTGTGCTCGATCGCGACGTGTCGGCGGGCGATGCCGAGCGTCTGCGCTCGCGTACGCTGGGCCTCATGCTGGAGGACACGGCGCTCGAGTTGGGTGCGATGGCGCTGAGCCCGCTGTCCAAAACCGAGTACGCGCTGGCGGCGCCGGCGCTTTGCGGCGGCTACCAGGGCGATTACGCGCCCTTTGGCGATGTGTACCTGTCGACGCTTGAGTTTGTGGCGCGCGTGCGCAACCGCACGTCTGCCGTGGTGCCCCAAGAGCTCGTGACGCTCAACGCGGTGGAAGATTGTATGGAGCGAGTGCTGGCGCGGGCGCTCTCGACGCTCGACGGTCCGGTCGATATGCTCGATCGCGCGGCACAGCTGCTCGGCGGGCTTGAGCCGGGTGAGGTCGATGGCGCGCTCGAGGCGCACGTGGACCGCAATCGATCTTTCGACGACATCCCGATGGTCGCCGGCAAGCCTGAGGCCTGCTCGCTGCTGCTGATGCTCGTGCGTCAGGGCGAGGCCGCTCGTCGCATGCTGCCGACGGTGCCGATCGTCTCTGCCCGTTCGTTTGCCGAGCGCGCCTGGCCGTACATGCTTGCGTGGTCCGATCTGGGGCTCAACGGCAAGGGACGCATGACGGTTGATTCGCTGGCGCGCGCCGAGGTGCGTCGCTTTGCCGACGACGATACGAGTGACCGTATGCGCGGTGAGATGATGGGCATTTTGGGTGAGCTGCTGGGTATTTCGCCCGAGCAGATGGAGGAGCTGCGCTCCGAGGACGGCCAGCGCCGCCTGCGCGACGGTATGAAGAAGTTTGAGGGCGAGGTCCAGGACGCCATCGATAAGATGATGGGCGGCCAGGGTGGCCCGCAGGGTGGACCCCAGGGCGGACCGATGCCGCATCCGCCGGTTGATCCCCGACAGTTCCCATTCTTCTCGCAGAACTAAACTGGGGATGGGATTCGCTTTCAACCCCGACACTTCAACTAAGCATCTTGGCCCCGTTGTGTTATTCTAGAACAGACGTTCGTGAATAGTGCGCGGGGCCTTGCCTTGTGCTTGGCAAAAGATGAGGGGAGGTTGGCTTGGTTATCTTGGGTATCGATCCCGGTTTGGCTCATACGGGTTGGGGGATTATCGAGGAGCGGCGTGGCGAGGTTCGCTGCCGTGCCTATGGCTGCATCGAGACCAGCGCGGGTAGTCCGCTCGCGGTGCGCCTGTCGCATATCGCCCGCGACCTCAAGGGCGTCGTGGAGCGTTATCGACCCGATACCGCTGCCATCGAGAGCATTTACTTTGGCGCCAACGTTCGCTCGGCCATCCCTACGGCGCATGCCCGCGGTGCCGCGCTCGTGGCGCTTTCGGAATGCGCGCTCGAGATTGGCGAGTACACGCCTATGCAGATTAAGCAGGCTGTTGTGGGCACCGGAGCCGCGGACAAACGGCAGGTCGCGTATATGGTTCGTACGCTCACGCAGCTCGACCACGACCCGCATCCCGACCATGCCGCCGATGCCCTGGCTTGCGCCATCTGCCACGTAAACCTCAGCCGCACCCGTGCCCTTACCGGTGGCGAGTTCTATCAACAGAGAGGAACCGGATACTGATGATTTCCCAGCTCCATGGAACGCTTGTCGAGGCCACGATGAGCTCGGCCGTCGTCGACGTGTCGGGCGTTGGCTTTGAACTCGGCATCTCGGGTAGCACTGCGGCCACGTTGCCGACGCCCGGCGGCGAGGTCCGCCTCTACACGCGTATGCAGGTGCGCGAGGACGCCATGACACTTTTCGGTTTTTCCTCAAAGGATGAGCGCACGATGTTCGACCGGCTCGTGTCCGTCTCGGGCGTCGGTCCGCGCCTGGCGCTTGCCGTGCTCTCCACCTATACCGTGGGCCAGTTGTATTCGCTGGTGATGGCCGAGGACGACAAGGGCATGGCCAAGGTGCCCGGTGTGGGCAAAAAGACCGCGCAGCGTCTGATCCTGGAGCTCAAGAGTACCTTTGCCAAGGATAAGGGCTTTGTGCCGGTCGACGTGATTCCCGGACAGGTTGCGATGTCCGTGCCCGCTGCCGCTCCCTCGGCCATTGATGATGCCCGTGCGGCACTCCTTTCCATGGGCTTTAGCCCGCAGGAGACCGATGTCGCTCTGAGCGGGTATGATGGGCAGGATATGCGTGTCGAGGATTTGCTCGGCGCGGCGCTTAAGCGACTCGGAATGGATGCGTGATGTGGGAAGCCGATGACTCTCAGGACCTGTGGGCGACGCCCGGCAACTCGCCGGCGGCATCCATGGCGCACGGCGAGCGCATGGTGGGCTCGGAGCTGACGGCCGAGGACCTCGATGTCGATCGCACTTTGCGCCCCCAGCGCCTGGACGATTACTGCGGCCAGGAGCATATCAAGCAGAGCCTGCGCGTGTTGATCGAAGCGGCGCAGAGCCGTGGCGAGACGCTCGACCACGTGATCTTCTCGGGCCCTCCGGGTCTGGGCAAGACCACGCTGGCTACGGTTATCGCCAACGAGCTGGGCGCTCAGATCAAGACCACGAGTGGCCCTGCCATCGCGCGCACCGGCGACCTGGCAGCCATCCTTACTAACTTGCAGCCGGGTGATGTGCTGTTTATCGACGAGATCCACCGCCTCAACCGTTCGGTCGAGGAGGTCCTGTACCCCGCGATGGAGGACTTTGCCCTCGATATCGTGATTGGCAAGGGTCCGGCGGCGCGCTCGATTCGCCTCGATATTCCCAAGTTTACGCTGGTAGCGGCAACGACCCGCTCAGGCATGTTGACCGGCCCGTTGCGCGACCGCTTTGGCATTTCATATCGCCTGGATTACTACACGGTCGAGGAGCTCGCGCAGATCGTGACGCGCTCGGCGACTATCCTGGGCGTGACGATCGACCATCCCAGTGCACTCGAGATCGGCTCGCGTTCGCGCGGCACGCCACGTCTTGCCAACCGCCTGCTCAAGCGCGTGCGCGATTACGCACAGGTGCGCGGCAACGGTCCCATCGAGCTCGATATCTGTCGCCAGGCGCTCGAGTTCTTTGAGATCGATGAGCTCGGTCTGGACTGGATGGATATTCGCATTTTGGAGACGCTTGCCAAGACGTTCTCCGGTCGTGCCGTGGGACTTACGACCCTTGCCAGCGCGGTGGGCGAGGACCCGGGCACGCTCGAGGATGTCTATGAGCCCTATCTGCTGCAGTGCGGGTTGATGATTCGTACGCCGCAGGGCCGTCAGGCAACCCTTCGCACCTTTGAGCACCTGGGGATTGAACCTACCGTTTAGGGCGCTTTGTTTTGGCGGGCTGTTGGGCTATCGCTGGGCATCGGGTAAACATATCGCCGTTCATCGGTTATGGGTGTTTTACTATTGCGCGCCCGTGCTATGCTGAATTGGTCTTTTTCTCATTCGGTAACGAAAGGACCGCCCATGCCTACTGACATCGAAATCGCACGTTCTGTCACGCCGCTGCCTATTACCGAGGTGGCCAAGAACGCCGGCGTCGACGTTAAGCACCTTATTCCGTACGGCTTCGACAAGGCTAAGGTCGACTATTCACTGCTCAACGAGCCGACTGACCACCAGGCCAAGCTCGTCCTCGTGACTGCCATCAACCCCACACCCGCTGGCGAGGGTAAGACCACCACGACCATCGGTCTGGCCGATGGCTTGCGCCGACGCGGCGTCAAGAGTGCCGTGGCCCTGCGCGAGCCTTCGCTCGGCCCCGTCTTTGGCGTTAAGGGCGGCGCTGCCGGCGGCGGCTGGGCTCAGGTCATCCCCATGGAGGATATCAACCTGCACTTTACCGGTGACTTCCATGCTATCGGCGCCGCCAATAACCTGCTGGCCGCCATGCTCGACAACCATATTCAGCAGGGCAATCAGCTCGGTATTGACGTTAAGCGCATCACTTGGAAGCGCGTCGTCGATATGAACGACCGTCAGCTGCGCCACGTCATCGACGGTATTGGCGGTAAGGCCCAGGGCGTGCCGCGCGAGGACGGCTTCGATATCACCGTCGCCTCCGAGGTCATGGCAATCCTGTGCCTGTCTACGAGCATTAACGACCTCAAGGAGCGCCTGGGCGAGATCGTCGTCGGCTACAGCTTTGCCGGCGAGCCCGTCCGTGCCCGCGACCTTAAGGCCCAGGGTGCCATGGCCGCGTTGCTTAAGGACGCGCTCAAGCCCAACCTGGTGCAAACGCTCGAGGGCACGCCCGCGTTTGTCCACGGCGGCCCCTTCGCCAACATTGCCCACGGCTGCAACTCTATCATGGCCACGCGTATGGCGATGCGCTTTGGCGATGTCGTCATTACCGAGGCCGGCTTCGGTGCCGATCTGGGTGCCGAGAAGTTCCTCGACATCAAGTGCCGTATGACGGGCGTTCGCCCCAGCGCCGTCGTGGTCGTCGCGACCGCTCGTGCGCTGAAGTACAACGGTGGCGTCGCCAAGGCCGACCTCAACGAGGAGAACCTCGAGGCGCTCAAGGCCGGCATGCCCAACCTGCTGCGTCACGTCGACAACATCCAGAACGTTTATGGTCTGCCCTGCGTGGTCGCCATCAACCGCTTCCCGACGGACACCGAGGCTGAGCTTGCGCTCATTGAGTCCGAGTGCCAGAAGCTCGGCGTCAACGTTAAGCTTTCCGAGGTCTGGGCCAAGGGCGGCGAGGGCGCGCTCGAGCTGGCCGATGAGGTCATGCGTCTGATTGAGCAGCCGAGCGAGCTCAAGTTTGCCTATGAGGACGGCGCCGATGTGGCTGACGCCCTCGAGGCCGTCGCCACCAAGGTTTACCGCGCCGACGGCGTCGACTTTACGCCGGCTGCCAAGCGTCAGCTTGCCGAGCTGCGCGAGAACGGCTTTGGCAACCTGCCGGTGTGCATCGCCAAGACGCAGTACAGCTTTAGCGACAACGCCAAGGCCCTGGGCGCTCCCGAGAACTTCCGCATCACCGTGCGCGAGCTTAAGGTTTCTGCCGGCGCCCACTTTGTGGTCGCGTTGACTGGCAGCGTTCTGACCATGCCGGGCCTGCCCAAGGTGCCCGCGGCCGAAAACATCGACGTCGATAACGACGGCAACATCACTGGCCTGTTCTAGGCCTGTTGCCCCTAGCTACCTGCCCGCCCCGCCGTGCCCCCAAGGCCCGGCGGGGCTTTTGTTTTCTAGCCGCGCTTGTCTTGTAGATATGGACGGGCTCTGTCCGTCACGGGCTTTTGCGCGGGTAGAATGCATGGATAACTTGATGCTTAAGGGCGACGGAAAGGAATCGTTGCATGGACCAGGATAAGACGACCGTAATGGGCGGCTACGGTTCCGCGCAGGCTGGCGATAGCGCCGATGTGACCCGCGTTGTTCCCAACCCCGGTTATACCGACCCCGCCGCGACGCAGCCTTCTGCCGAGCCCACCCGGGTTATGGGCTATGGCGACACGGCGCAGGATTCTTACGCTGCATCTTCGCAAGGCCCCTATGGCAACGCAGCTTCGAACGCAGCTTCGGACCCGTTTGATTACGCGCCGCAGGATTCTTATGCCGCCTCGACGCCGAATCCCTATGATGACCTGCCGCAGAATCCCATTCCGCAGCCTCAGCAGACGACGTATATGCCTCGCACGGCGCAGCCTCGCTACGAGTCGCGCGAGCCGTATCGCGAGTACCCCAAGTCGATTCCGCAATATGGCGAGGACGAGGAGAAGAAGCCGTCGCGTTCGTCGAGCGTGATCAAGAAGATCCTCATCGTGCTGGCGATCTTCTTTGCGCTGTCGGTTGTGTTTGCCATCGTGTCGGGCATGCTCAACAAGCGAGGGAGTTCAACGGCCGATACCACTGCCGAGCAAACCGAGTCCGCCTCGTCTAGCACCGTCGATCTGAGCGATATCCCGGGGCAGTACTGGTCCAACGCCAAGAAGCTTCTCAAGTCGCGCGGCGCCGATCTTTCGAATGCCTTGGTCCTGACTGATGATGGCTCAACGCCCGTCGTCGATGCCAACTGGGTCGTTACTTCTGCCTACTATAACGACAACGGCAACCTCGAAATTCAACTCACGCACAAGAACAGCTCGGGCAACTCGTCCGGCGGCCAAAGCGGTACCGACAGCTCGAGCTCCAACACGCTGGAAGACCTGAGCAACAAGGCGCAGGAGCTTGGGGATAAGGCCCAAGAGCTGGGTGACACGGCTCAGAATCTCGGCGATACCGCGCAGAGCCTGGGCGATATGGCAACGAACGCCTGGGATGCCCTGCAAAACGGCATTTCGGGCGCGCAGGGAAACTAGCTGTTAAGCGGGCTACAGCTGCTCGGCCGGACGGTCGGGCGAGCTAAAGCCTGAGTCAAACGTAACGACGCACGAGACGTTGGGCCGGCGCTCGTGCACGATGCGCGTGACGAGCTCCAGCAGCTCCTCGTCGGATATGTCAAAGCCGTCGGGACGCACCAGGTCAAACGAAACGAACCCGTCGTGCTCGTGCAGGTCGTGGATGGAGAGCGCGGGGTCGATCTGCATGATGCCGCGCTTGACCCAGCCGCGCAGGTCGTCGCCGGTGGTGGCGATGGGGTCACAGTGCAGCGTGATGCCAATGCCCATCTGCCGTTTGATATCGTGCTCGATGGTGTCCAGGATCTCGTGGTGCTCAAACGCATCGCCCTCGCCGGGCATCTCCACGTGGGCGCTGGCAAACTGACGACCGGGGCCGTAGTCGTGCACCATCAGGTCGTGTGTGCCCAAGACCTGCGGATACGACATGATCTTGTCGCGGATTGCCTGGACGAGCTTGGGGTCGGGCGCTTGCCCCAGCAACGGGCTGATGGCGTCGCGTACTAGGCCCATGCCGCTGATGCAGATGAAGATGCCCACACCCAGGCCAGCCCAGCCATCGAGGTCAAAGCCGGTCGTCTGCGAAATAAGCGCCGCCACTAAGACCGAGCCCGAGGTGATGACGTCGTTTTTGGAGTCCTGCGCCGTGGCGATAAGTGTTTCGGAATCGATACGGTTACCCAGCGCGCGGTTGAATGCGGCCATCCAGAATTTGACGAGCATGGACAGAACAAGGGCAGCCATGGAGAGCGCCGAATACACGGTGGGCGAGGGCTTGATGATCTTGGTGACCGACTCGAGGATCAGGTTGATGCCGACGGCGCAAACCAGGACGGCGACGAACAGGCCGGCTAGGTACTCATAGCGGCCGTGGCCATAGGGGTGGCCCTCGTCTGCCGGGCGGCTGGCAAGGCGGAACCCGAGCAGGCTCACGATGTTGCTCGAGGCGTCGGAAAGGTTGTTGAAGGCATCGGCGATAAGCGAGACAGAGCCAGCGAGCAGGCCCGCGATGCCCTTGGCCAGGCACAGGGTGATGTTGAGGCCGATGCAGATGAGGCTTGCGGCAAAACCCGCGTTGGTGCGGCGGGAGGTATCGACCGGCTCGCTTTCGCTGCCGGGAACAAGCATATGTACCAGCCGATTTACAAATAGCATAGCGGTCGTCCTCACAATCATGATTAAGGGGATAGTGTAGCTCGCGCGGGGGCGCTGTGCACCGATGCTCAGAAAATGCAGCAATGGTCTGCCGGTGCTAACGAGCGAGCCTTCTCGTCTGCCTGGGTGGTCCATTTTGGGCCACATGGGTATGGGCATGTGCCTGTTTGCTCGACATACTTAATGTCGACAGCCCCTGCGCAAAGGAGGATGTATCCATGGACGAGATGTTTGCCATTAAATGCCAAAACTGCGGCGGCCCTATGTACTCACACCAAGCTAAACGCAGCTTTGAGTGCGCCTATTGCGGCGCGGTCGTTCCGTGGCAGGCGGACGCCGGAGAGCCCAAGAGCGCTTTGGGCATTCGCCATGCGCCGTTGACGGTGGTGGATGGACTGCTCAAGCTCACGCATGTGTCGCAACTCGAGCGCCCGGAGGACCCGGACTGGTATTTCTTCAATTCGCACTGGCGCAATCAGTCGGTCCTGGAACATCTGCTGTGGGAGGATCGCGGCACGGCGCAGGAGTTCCAAGAGGCCACGCATGTGAGCATTCCTTGCCCCTTCTGCGGAGCGTCCTTTGAGGGCGAGTCAACGCAGCGTGTGTTTGAGTGCCCGTCCTGCGGCAACAAGATCGGCATTGCCGACCTGCTCAAGCCCGGTACGTTTAGCAAACGTCTGACCATGGGCGTGGGTGCGGAGTATGTGCCGGAGCAGGGTATTCCCTGCGAAATCTCGCCGCAGCAGGCACGTGCCAACGCGCTGCAGCTGGTGCGCCAGTACCCGGATGCCTTTGCCGGGCACGACGTGGAAGACGCGATCCAAAACGACATGATGCTCTTCTATTTCCCCATGGCGCTGGCGGATTTGCGCATGATGGCGTCCTTCCCGGGCAAGGGCCTGAGCAAGGAGACCCTGGTGTACTACGAGGTGCTCGACTGGGCATACCCCAGGGCAAACTACCTGGATGTTCGCCTTATGGGCATTTTGGAGCCGTGGGACTTCGCCAAGGTCGGTCCGTTCGATCCCGCCATGCAGGAAGGTGACTTTCGTGTTGTCTCCGTCGATGCGTCTACCAAGGACCAGGTGGTCATTGATAAGCTGGCGCTCGACGTTGCGGGCAACGATGCCGAGGCCGTACTGGGGCTCAATAAAAAGAGCATCCGAACCTGGGCGCGCAAGGCCCGCAAGCATAAGGACGGTCTGGTTATGGTGCCGGTCTACTTTGTCGATCGTCCGGCGACGGACAGCCGCGATGGCGAGCAGGTGCGCATTGCCGTAAACGGACAGACGGGCCGCGCGGCCGCGGTGGTGTTTAGTGACAAGCGCGAAACGCATATTGTGGCGCCGCTCAATCCGAGCCTGCATCTGTCCGGTGAGAGCACCGTGCATGCCACGCCCATCGAGGTCAAATACGTTAAGTCGCCGTTTCTGTACCAGATCGTGCGCCGTGGAGGCGGCGAGCAACCGCGCCAGGTTGCAGCGGTTGCCGAGGGTTCCTACCGAGAAGAAAAGCCCAAACGCAAGGGCTTGCTCGCTGCGATCTTTGGGAAGTAAGGGAGCGGTGCCGGTTAGTCTTATGACGCGATAGCCAGGGGCACGGGGCGGCTCGCAGGGGTGCGGGCGTTTCGGTCGCAACGTGCTGCTACCCTTGCGTTTCGCCATTAGTCGCTTCGTTGATGGCGCGGTACTCGGCACTCAGCTCGCGCGCCAGCTCTTCCTTGCTTGGAAGATACGGCAGGTATTTGGCGGCAAACACTTGGTCGTTGTCTTCGGGCAGCGTGTACTCGACGATCGAATCGCTTTTGTCCGCGCAGAGCACGATGCCTATGGGCGGATTGTCGCCTTCGTTCATGAGCTCACGCGTGTAGTAGTTCACATACATTTGCATCTGGCCCAGGTCCTGATGCGTAAGGTCATCGGTCTTAAGGTCGATGAGCACGAAGCAGCGCATCAGATAGTTGTAAAAAACAAGGTCAATATAGAAATGGCGCCCATCAAAGGTGATGCGCTTTTGGCGTGCCTCGAAAGCGAAGCCACGGCCAAGCTCCAGCAGGAACTTCTGAAGATGTGTGATGAGCGCCTGCTCTAGATCGCTCTCGCGAAACGCAGTATCGTCCGAGAAACCTAAAAACTCCAGTACATATGGATCGCGGATGATATCCTCGGGGCGACGAGCTGGGGCGCTCTTTTGGATTTCTTGGGTGACAGCCTCCTTGTCTTTGCTGGCAAGTAGGCGCTCGCGGAACATGGTGTTGATCTGGCGTTCGAGCTGGCGCGTGCTCCAGCGAGAGTCGGCGCATTCGTTCATGTACCAGGTGCGAGCTTCGGGGTCAGGAATGCGTATTAACCTGCGGTAATGTGTCCAGCTCAATTCGGGACGCAGTGAGTCCCGAATTGGAAATGCAAGATAGAACTGACGCATTTTGCGCAGCTCTCTTGCTTCAAAACCTTTACCAAAATCCTTGGTAAGTCTGATTGCGAGGGCCTTGAGCAGCGCCTCTCCATACTTGGCGCGCTCCTCTCCGCCCTGCTCATCAACTATGCTCTTGCCGATCTCCCAATACGCCTCAACCATCGCAAAGTTAACGGCGGTATAGGCCTTGTCGCGAGCGGCGTTGAGAATCGAGGAAACCTGCTTGTAAAAACCTTCGGGCACGATTGCCGATTCTCCACGGTTTACCAGTTCGCCCATCACTGTCGCCCCACTTTCCTCTTGTGGAATGCATCTTTATCGCATCTAGTTTAAAGCCTCGCGCGGACACGAATTGCTGTGCTGTCTGGCACCTTCGCATGGGAGCCTTGCGGTGACTAAAATGTGGCAATAGAGACAGTTTTAGCGAACCCCACGGGAGTGACGCGTATGGACAACAACACGCTGCTATTCCAGGACAAAGGTTCGGGTAGGTTTAAAGACGTTAAGATCTACCCCAATCGTATCGAGGTGCTCAAGAAGGGCACTTTTGGCGACAGGCACACCGAGATTGTCTACCTTAAGGACATCACGGGGGTCAACAGGATCAAGGGCCGCGACGTTTTCCTGCGTAACAGGCTGTTGACTGCTTGCGTCTTTAGTCTGAGCAGCCGTGCGAAGGCCCAGGAGTTTGTGAACGCGCTGAACTCGGTGATGTAGCCTATGGCGGCGTTCGGGCCAAGGTAAAAATCGGGGGCACAGAACGGTATCCTGCGCCCTCGATTGAGTCGATGTGTCTAAAAGGCCGGCTTGCCTATTCGTTAACGTCCTCGGTATTGTCGCGGTCACTGGCAAGCATTGCTGCACCTGCGACCGTTGTCGCCACGGCGGCGGCAGCGAGCCCGGCGGCAACGCCGGAGCCGTCACCCGTGTTGGCGAGCTTTCCGCCCGAGCTCTTGCCCTGGTCTCTCTTGTTGCTCTTGCCGTTCTTGTCGGCGCCGCCTGCGTTGGAACCCGTGTCGCTGCCGGTGCCGCCCGCACTGCCCGAGGCCGCTACGGTAAAGCTTGCGGCTCCGTCGCTGGCGAGCGTGTAGTTCTGCGCCGCGTTGCCCAAGAGACCGTTCACGCGCACCCAGTACGTCCCTGCGACAAATGTTTCGCCCTCGGCCATCGCCGTTCCCGGAGCGCCGTTCGCGTCGTGCACAAACTCGAGCTGGGCCGTGCAGGCATCGGTTTCGAGCTTGCCCTCGAGTGATGCCGCAATCTTGGCGCGCACGTCTTCGCCGGCCTTAAGGCCTTCGAGTCCCTCAAAATGGGGCGTCAGCGCGCGTGGATCGATATCGATGGGCACAGAGCCCTGCAGCCCCGTAACGGTCTCGTTGCCCAGGGCGTCGACATCCACATATTCGATGGCAAACGCATGGCCCGAAGCCGCCACGTTGAGTACGTTGCTGCTGTCGACAAGGCGGAAATGACCCTCGCCAACGGTCTTGCCGTCCTGGAGCGAGGCGTCGCTCAGCGAGTTGCCATATGTCATGTGCATGCGGGCTGGGAGGTAGCACGAAGCTGTCTGCTTGTGCTGCGTATCGTAATTGCGCTGGTAGATGCTCCGGGCCAGCGCCGCATCAACAAAGTCGGATGCGATGATGCCAATGTGCTTGAGGTAATCTGACTTTGTTTTCTCGTTGCCGCTGGGGTTGATGTACGGGCTCTTATACAGATGCTCATTGACTACTCGTGCCGAGGTAAAAGGATTGCCTCCATGCGACAAGCCCGTGCAGCTGGTGTAGTTGATAGACCAGCAACGCTCCTGGACTTGCACCGTGGCCCCGGCATCGTCCACGACGTCCACCTTGTTGCGCGTGCGCCCGGTCGTTTCCTTCAGCGCATTATCGACCCAACTGAGCTTGTCGGTTCCCGTGAGTTTGTACTTGTCCTGGGCATATACCTTGGTGCAATAGGGCTCTTCATTGCCCGTTTCCCCTATGGCTTCAAATCCCCGTGCGTCTTGGACGAGACACATCGACTGCCCGGAATGCGCCTTGATTTTGTCATCCCATTGGGTGAGGTCGAGGCCCCACGTGTGGCCGTCTACGCTGTTGCCGGCGAGCCCAAATCGACGCAGCAGGACAATCTTTCCGCGCACCTCGCCCAGCGTGGGGACGTGGCCCGATGTGTAGAACAGGTTGGGGTTATCGGCCATAACCTTGGCGAAGGCCGTCGTTATGCTTTCGTCGGTAGCCTCATCGTTGCCGCGCGATGCGAGCATGATAAGCGCTTCTGACGGGTTTTCGTTCAAAAACTTTTTGAAGTACCTGATGACATCGGAAAGATGCAAAAAGTGCCCGTCTTTTTTAAGCAGATAGAAAATTCCGTGGTCGATGCCGGGGTCATCGCCCTTTCCGAGCCGGATATCAAAATAGCGGATTCCCTCGAGCAACTGCGTGGGAATGTAATCCTGCTGGCATTTTACTTGCGAGGATTGGGGCTCAGTGTCGTTGTCCACGCTGCAGGTGCCCGAATCGTGCGTACCCGGGATGCTCAGTTCGTCGAGGTACTTGTCGTCGTCGACGTGGCTCATCCAACATGGCCCATCGACGTAGCTGCTATACGTGACCCAGTCGATGCTGCTAACCGTGGCATCGTTCTTTTTCATGTCATAACCGATAAGTTCGAGCTCCCACGGAATGCTCTCACTCTTATGGCAGATCTTATTGTTGTCCTGGTCTTTGCCGTTCGATTCTATTGCCAGGTACTTAATGTCTTTTTTCTCGGTTTCTTTCTCGACCGTGCGGTCTCGGATGATATAGGTTCCGTTTGATTGACGCTCGAACGCAAAAGCGCGGCTGGGCTTGTTGTCATACTCGCCACTCCATACGTGGATGACCTTTCCGTCTTTGTCCGAGTCGCCATCGACCGACCAAATGCTGTAGCCCGTCTTTTTATGCTCTTCGAAATTGAGCAAGGTGCGGATAGCATACCAGTTTGTATCGTCATTCTTGGTCGTTACGTTCTCAAGGATGAGCTTGCTGGACGTGCCGTCATTAAACAGGTGGCAGACGTTGCCGATGACGTTGCCGTCTTCGTTGACGCTCGCGGTGCGAAAATAGCCCGCGGGGCGAAGGCGAATGACGCAATTGTTGAGGTTGGCCGACGCTGTGGTGGCGTCGTCTGCAAATGCCGCGCGCACGGGAAGGCCCAATCCCGCGGTTTCGGGCAGGCTTACAAATGGCGACAATGCTGCGAGTCCTAGGCCCAACGTGAATGCTCGACGGCTGATGGCGTGGTGTTCGGTCATAACTTCTCCGTTCGCAGGGTGCGGTTATGCACTCTTTTTGGTAACTATACTGCCCGGATGTCTAAACGTGTTGGCTTAATTGTCTGCGCGGCGCTATAAATCGGCGGGCGGACGCGTTGGGGCGCTTGTCTATTTGTGCTGCTACCGCGCTGGGGGTGGTTTTGCCGCCCGGCACCCTCGCGTTCGTCGGCTATCGGCATAAGAAAGGGAGGGTCGGTTTACCGGCCCTCCCTTAGTACGAAACGCTGGGGCACCGTCGCTTGTTTGCACTGCGTCCGTGTTTCCCGTTGCGCTCGCGAGTCGCTTAGCGCTTAATCTCGATATCGTCGAGCTTAACATCCATGGCCTCGGTCTTTGCCTCGGCGATGTCGTCGGCAAATTCCAGAGACTTCATCATGGTTTCGACGGCATCCTTGTGCTCCTCGACGTTGTCGATGCGCACGTAGACGCTGCCGCCGCCTGCTTCGGTGAAGTACTCGGTCGTCACGCCGCCCGAGTGTGTATAGGAAGCGTTGCGCCAAGTCTTGCCGTTGTACTTGACGGGGTCATTCTCGGTCCACTCAAAACTGGCATTCCACTTTGCCTCGTAGTCGAACAGCTCGTCGGCGTTCTTGTCAGGATCGAAGACGGGGATGAAGCGATCGCTGGCGTGCTCGCTCTCGGTGAACTTAAACTGGGCCCTGTCGGCAGTATCGCCTGCGACGTCGGTGACCTCGACGCCCTCGGGGACCTCGACCTTAAACCAGATGAAGTCGGTCCTCATATCCGCGGCTGGCTTTTCTGCGCCGCCGCCACCGCCACTGCCGGTAGCGCCGCCGCTTCCGCCGCAACCCACCAGGGCAACCGCGGCAATAAGACTCATGCAGAGGGTGAGAATCGCAAAGGCCTTCTTTTTCATGGTCGTGTCCTCCTCGATCTGTAACCGCCCATGGATTACCTGCCTTTACTGTACGCGCGAGCGGCTCGTAAGGGTGGGCCATGTGTCCCATTCTGGGTGTCGGATTTGCGCCGACAAGTGGCAATATGTCCGGGCGCAAAAGAGGGGAGGGCCGATGCTGTCGGCCCTCCCCGGGTTGGGCGCCCGTTGTTTTAATGGGGCGCGCCTACGCGGGTTCGCGTAGGCGCGTACGGGTGCCCCGTTACTTGATCTCGATGCTCGAAATCTCGACTTCACGTGCCTCGTCAACTGCTTTCTTCATGTCGTCGGGGAGCTCGATGGAGTTGAGAAGCGCCTCGGCTTCTTTCTTGTGCAGGTCGAAGTTCGCGATGAGAACGCAGACGCTTCCCGGCTCAACGTCGGTAAAGAGATAGGTATGGGTGCCGCGGTTGTCCTTGCACGTTCCGGTGAGCCATGTCCTGCCGTTGTACTCGACGGGGTCGCCAACTTCCCACTGGAACATGCTGCTCTTTCGACCTTCATCGGCAAGAGCCTCTTCTGCCGTCATCTTCTCTTCCCAAACAGGTATGAAGCGGTCAACCGTGGTGTTCTCGTTCTCGGGGAAGGTGAGCTGGACCCTGTCGGCGTTCTTGCCGGCGGAGTCGCTCACGCCAACGCTCTCGGGCATCTCGACCTTAAACCAGATAAAGTCGGTCTTCTTGGCGACGGGGGCCTTTTCCTTGCTCTCGCTCTTGGGGGCGCTGCCGCCGCCCGATGCGCTCCCGCCGCAGCCGACAAGGGCAAACGCGGCAAAGAGGGCGATGCAAAGGGAAAGGATTGATAGGGTCTTTTTCTTCATGGTGGCGTCCTCCTTGTCTGCCAGGGACATCGTGTGCCGCGGATCGCTGGGGCGGCGGCTACGCGCACACGATGGCTTTGTTTGCTGTGCGGTTATTCCTCCATTCGTCGTCCGGTGCCGTGATGAGCGTTGCCCCAACATGGGGCTCCTTATCTATATGTATGCCCCAGTTGCCGTCGTCCGGGAGTCTCGAAAGGTGGGCCATGTGTCCCATGTTTGCGGTGCCGACGCCTATCGTTCGTCATAGAAATCCGCGATGGCCAGGTGCGCTGACGCTCGAGTACTTATGGGCTAGACTTAGCACCATTATGTGATCGATGCGGTCGGTCGGCGGTTGCCACCCGACCGATGTATATGACTTGAAGGTGCATGCGTATGAGCCAAGAGATGATGGACAAGACCTGCCGCGGGTTTGCCGAGGCGCTTGCCGCGCGCGAGCCGGTGCCCGGCGGCGGCAGCGCGAGCGCCTTTGTGGGTGCGCTGGGCGCCTCGCTGTGCGGGATGGTCGCGCGCTACGGCGCGACCAACCCCGCGCTTGCCGATCGCGCGGATGATTTGGAGCGTGCGTTTTCCCAGGCGGACGAGTTATCGCAGGAACTTGTTGGTTTGGTTGCCGAGGATGTTCGTGCGTACGGCCAGGTGTCTGCGGCATACGGTATTCCGCGCGATGATCCGGCTCGACCCGCGGCGATTCAAGATGCGTTGCACGTGGCGGCCATGCCTCCGTATCGAATCATGGATGCCTGCGGGCGCGCGCTGGCGCTGCTCGAGGACATGGCCGATAAGGGCTCGCGCCAGCTGCTGTCCGATGTGGCATGCGGCGCTGTGTTCTGCCGCGCCGCCATGCAGGGCGCGAGCCTGACGCTCTTCGCCAACACCACATCCATGAAAGACCGGGCGCGCGCCGAGGAGCTCGAGACGGCGTGTGATGAGTTGCTCGACAAGTGGTTGCCGCGCGCCGATGCGCTGGCTCGCCGCGCCGCCGACGCTGCAAGGAAGAGAGGATAGCCATGGCTGAACTGCTGAAGGGTGCTCCCGTTGCTCGCGCTTTGACTGAGAAACTTGCTGCTCGCTGCGCAGTCCTGCGCGAGCGGGGCGTTGTTTCGACGTTGGCTATCGTGCGTGTAGGTGAACGCGAAGACGACCTATCCTACGAGCGCGGTGCGCTCAAGCGCTGCGAAAAAGTGGGGATTGAGGCACGTCGCGTTTTGCTTTCTGCCGATGTTTCGCAGGACGAGCTGTTGGCGGCCATCGAGGACATCAATACCGATTCGTCTGTTCATGGCTGCCTGATGTTCCGCCCGCTGCCCGCCGGCCTTGACGAGGACGCGGTTGCCGCGGCACTCGATCCTGCCAAGGACGTTGACTCCATGACGCCGGCTTCGCTGCTCACCACGCTTTCGGGGCGCGGCGAGGGTTTTGCCCCCTGCACAGCCGAAGCCGTGCTTGCTTTGCTGGATCATTACGGCGTTGAGCTGGATGGAACTAAGGTTGCTGTGGTCGGGCGCTCGCTGGTGATCGGGCGTCCTGTTGCCGCCATGCTTACGGCTCGCAATGCCACAGTGACGACGTGCCATACGCATACGCGCGACCTTGCTGCCGAGTGCCGTGCGGCTGATATTGTGGTTGCGGCCGTTGGGCGCGCACGTACGATTGGTGTGGACGCGGTTCGCGAGGGCCAGACGATCATCGATGTTGGCATTAATTGGGACGAGGCCGCTGACAAGCTGGTCGGGGACGTCGATTTTGATGCTGCAGAGCCGGTTGTTAACGCCATCACGCCCGTGCCGGGCGGCGTGGGCGCTGTGACGACGGCGATCCTCGCCAAACACGTGATCGAAGCGGCCGAGAGCGCATCGAAATAGGCGTTTTGGGCTGTTTGAGGGGTTAGTTCTATACCTCGTGGACAAAAAATGCCAAATATGAGTACTGTTGCCAAGATAGTCACATATATTTTAGATCAAATAGGCTCTCTAACGATATTTATTATCGATAGAGATCCTATTTTATTGGACCTATGAGGAATTACATCATCTAATTTTTGAACAAATGTAGATTTTTGACATCCATGCGTAGCAAAATTGCTGTTACTAAATTGGTGACAGTACTCATATTTGGCATTTTTTGACCACGGGGGTTGCCAGCGCCGCGGTTTCGCCCTTTCTGCGCCGAAGCGATACACTGTTATCGTTTGATTTCTTCGCTCAAGGAGGATGCGCATGCCGTGCACAACGATTTTGGTCGGTAAAAACGCAAGCTACGACGGGTCGACCCTGGTCGCGCGTAACGAGGACTCGTCCAACGGGGTGTTTGAGCCCAAGCGCATGCGCGTGGTGCATCCCGACGAGCAGCCGCGCGTCTACACGAGCGTCCTGAGCCACCTGACCGTTGAGCTGCCCGATAACCCCATGCGTTACACGAGCGTCCCCGATGTTGTTCCGGGCCACGGCATCTGGGCCGAGGCCGGTTTCAACGAGCTCAATGTGGGCATGTCCGCAACCGAGACGCTCACCACCAACGAGCGCGTTCGCGGCGCCGACCCGCTTGTCGACTACGTGGCCGCCAAGGGCAACGAGGGCGAGGACGGCTATGTTCCGGCGCAGCCCGGCGGTCTGGGCGAGGAGGACATGGTGACCCTGGTGCTGCCATATGCCAAATCCGCCCGCGACGGCGTGCGTATCCTGGGCGACCTGCTCGAGCGCTACGGCACCTACGAGAACAACGGCATCGCCTTTAGCGACGTGGACGAGATCTGGTGGCTCGAGACCATCGGCGGCCACCACTGGATCGCCAAGCGCGTGCCCGATGACGCTTATGTGACCATGCCCAACCAGCTGGGTATCGATAGCTTTGACCTGGATGACGCCGAGGGCGCCCAGGCCGACCACATGTGCTCCGCCGACCTGCGCTCCTGGATGGCCGAGTGGCATCTGGACCTGACGCTGGGCGTCGAGGGCGACGGTCCGGCCGCGGTCTTTAACCCGCGCGAGGCCTTTGGCTCGCACAGCGACAGCGACCACGTTTACAACACGCCGCGCGCCTGGTACATGCAGCGCTGCCTTAACCCCAGCGATGTGTGGGACGGTCCCGAGGCCGACTACACGCCCGAGAGCGACGATATTCCCTGGAGCCGCGTGCCCGAGCGCAAGGTGACCATCGAGGACATCAAGTACGTGCTTTCGAGCCACTACCAGGGCACGGAGTACGACTGCTACGGCAGCAAGGGCACGCCCGCCACGCGCGGCGCCTATCGCCCCATCGGCATCAACCGCAACAGCCAGCTCGCCGTGCTGCAGCTGCGTCCCTATGCGCAGCCGGCCTACCGCGCCGTTCAGTGGATGGCCTTTGGCTCCAACTCGTTTAACGCGCTGGTTCCGCTGTACGCCAACGTCGAGACCATGCCCGAATACTATGCCGACACGCAGGCTCGCGTGACGTCCGAGAACTTCTACTGGGCCAACCGCCTGATCGGCGCCCTGGCCGATGCCCGTTTCCACGAGTGCGGTCGCGCCGTCGAGGACTACCAGGAGAAGGTCGGCGGCATGGGCCACAAGCAGATCCATGACGTCGACGCTGCCGTAGCCGCGCTGCCCGAGGCCGAGGTGCCCGCCGAGCTCGCGCGCGCCAACGAGGCCTTTGCCGAGTTCGTGCGCGTAGAGACCGATGCTCTACTGGGCAAGGTGCTCTACACCACGAGCTGTGCCATGAAGAACTCTTTCGCGATGAACGACAACGTGAGATAGGGATTTCCCGTCGATCGAATAGCGCTAAAACGCTTTGTCGCTTTCACTCAATCTTGGGTACAAGAAGGCCAATGCAGTTGTTCATGATTGGAGCCAACCATGGTTATGAAATTCGATCAGCTTGTTAACGGCGCCATCAACGTGGGCTTTGGCGCTGCTGCCGTTGCCGTCGAGGGAGGCAAGAAGGTCCTTGACGACCTCAACGCCAAGGGCGAGCAGGTGCGCAAGGACGCCGACACCCCCGATATCGCCCGCAGCGTATCCGACATGTTCGAGCAGGCCGGCGGCACCATCTCCGACCTTACCGAGCGCCTGGGCATGCAGGGCGAGACCGCGGCGCAGCGCGTGCTCGATGAGCTCATCCTTGCTCGCGTTCGCGTTATGACCGCCCCCGAGCGCACGGCCTTCCTGGCTCACGTGCGCGACATCGTCGATTCGGTCGAGGACAACGTGACCTCGGTGCCCGTCGAGTCCGTTGAGCCCGACGAGGCAGAGGATGCCGAAGAGGCCGAATAGTAGCGCAGATGGCAGATCCCACCACCGATTACAACAATCAAGACCCCTTGTGTGACGAGGAGGCAGTTGTCGACGAAGTCGAGGCTGCCGTCTCGGGCACTCGCAAGAAGCCCCGCGCCGTGGACATGGTGCCCGAGGAGCCTGACGCCATGGCTCCGTGCGACGAGTACCAGCTAACGCCGGCGGGCCGTCGCGAGCGCATCGGGCAGATCGTCCGCCTCGTCAAAAAATACCGCGTGTGGGACAACCTCACGCCGGTGCGCCTGCGCCGCCTGCTCGAGGAGCTCGGCCCCATGTTCGTCAAGATGGGGCAGATTTTGGCCAACCGCTCCGAGATTCTGCCGCAGCGCTTTTGCGACGAGCTCCGTCGTCTGCGCTCCGATGTAGAGCCGGTGCCGTACGAGGTGGTGCTTCGCTGCCTAGAGGAGGAATACGGCCTGCGCCTGGGGGAGATGTTCGACGCGATCGATCCCAACCCGCTTGGCAGCGCCTCGCTCGCGCAGGTGCATCGCGCTCGCCTGGTGACGGGCGAGGACGTGGCCGTCAAGGTGCAGCGCCCCGGCGCTCAGCAGGTCATGGCCCAAGACATCGATATCATTCGCTCGGTGGTGCGTATCGTCTCCAAGTTCGTCAACACCGATCAGTTCGTTGACTTGCACGGCGTGGTCGAGGAGCTGTGGACCTCGTTTCGCGAGGAGACCAACTTTTTGGCCGAGGCCAAAAACCTCAACGACTTTTACGAGTTTCATAAAAGCGTGCGCGGCGTGTCGTGTCCCAAGTCCTACTTGGATCTGTGCACCGAGCACGTCGTGGTCATGGATTACATCGATGGCATCTCGATTGCCGACCCCGAGCGCCTGGTGGCCGAGGGCTACGACCAGGAGAAGATCGGCTCGACGATTGTCGAGGACTATTCGACGCAGGTGCTCGACGACGGCTTTTTCCATGCCGATCCGCATGCGGGAAACATCATTCTCAAGGACGGTATCGTCTACTTTATCGACTTGGGCATGGTCGGGCGCATGTCGAGCCACGACCGCGGCATCGTCAAGGACATGATTTTTGCCGTGGCCGAGGGTGACGTGCCCAAGCTCAAAGACTCGCTCATGCGCTTTGCCGTGACACGCGGCGATTCGGCGGAGCTCGATCACTCGGCATTTTTGTCCGATCTGGACTTTATCGTTGCCGACTTTGCGGGCCTCGATCTTAAGGACCTGGACATCGGCGAGTTTTTGACCTCGCTGCTTAATTTGGCGCGCAAAAACGACGTCGAGCTGCCGAGTGTGGTGACGATGTTCGCACGCGGTATGGTGACGCTCGAGGGCCTGCTGACCGAGTACATGCCCAACGTCAACATGATCCAGATCATCCAGACGCATATCAAAAACGAGAAGAGCACCTATGCCCGCGTTCGCGAGATGGGTCGCGACTTTGCGGCGAGCAGCTACCGTGCGGCCAAGGGCTCGCTCGAGGCGGCCGAGTACCTGGGCCTGGCGTCGCGTATGCTCACGCGCGGTCAGCTTAAGGTAAATCTGCAGCTCATGAGTAGCGACAAGGCGCTGCGCCAGATAGGCGGCATCGTCGACCGCATGTCGATGGCCATTGTTATCGCCGGTCTGTTTATCGGCTCCTCGGTGGTCTACTATGCGCGCATCGAGCCTGTTGTGCTCGGTATTCCGATCATCGGCTTTGTTGGCTATGTGAGCGCGCTTGTTTTGGCGCTCATGCTGGGCCGCAATATCTGGCGCAACAGTCACGGCGGCAAGCACTAGCGTAGCTGCACGGTGTCTTGTCCCACGGCACCCCTTCCATGCCCAACTCTTTCCTATCGCAAACAATAGCTTTTACCTTGGGCTTCGCCTGCGTGCGGGGCCCTTTTGCGTGATACCATACTGACGGTAATAATCAATGGCCTAGATGGTGGTGCGGAGACGCACGAATGCGCGGTTTTCCTGCGCGTTTGGGAGAATCGGGGTGCGAGTCCCCGGCTGTACCAGTAACCGTAATTCCTCTTGGCTCGGGATGCTCGCGTCGCAGATCGGACGACGCGCCCGGGCTGGTAAGGTTAAGTCGGATCGCCTCCCATCTTGCACACCGCCGCGGCTTTTGCCGTCGGTGTGCATAGGGCTCTGGAGGGAAGGGGGACCCCGATGGGGGAACTCGAGCGCAGCATGCGCGATGACGTGGGGCAGCCTCAGGGCAACACTCCAAGTACAGACAGTAGGAGACAAATGGATATGTTCGAGGACGAGCGCCAGCGCGCCTCGCATCGCCGTGGCGCAATTGCACGCGGCGTAGCCAAGCGCGGCCTGGTGGCATTCCTGGCCTTCGCGATGGCATTCAGCACCACGCCGGCCCAGCTGTGGGCGGAGGGTGCCGAGGGCATTGCCGAAGCCGTGGCTCAGGCTGCGACGACGGGCGAGGGCGGCTCTGAGAGCGCTGCCGATCAGGGTGCTGTCGAGCAGGGCAGCGCCACGGCTAACGATGGCGCGGCAGCCGATAGCGCCGTAGCAAATAACGCGGATGGCAACAGTGCGACGGAAAATTCTGCCGCGGCCGAGGCTCCTGCCTCTTCATCCGAGACTTCCGAACAGGGCGACAAAACCGCTGCCGCCACTTCTGACGATGCTAAGTCTCAGACTTCCGAGACCGCAAACCAAGAGGTCTCCGCGACATGCTCCGTCGTCGGCACCGACGCCGAGGGCGCCCAGCAGACCTGGGCCGCCGCCCGGAGCATCACGCTGAAGGAGGGCTCGACCGCGGCCGACCTCTCCGAGCAGCTCTTCAAGCAGGCCGGCCTCAAGGCCGACTACGACCCCAGCGGCAGCTGGGGCTGGGCGCTCAACTCGATCACGTCGCCCTTCGACTCCGGCCGCACGCTCGCCTACGACCCGGTGACCCGCGCATACTGGCAGCTGTTCGTCAACGGCAGCGCCTCCGAGCTCGGCGCCGGCGGCTACACGCTCAAGGACGGCGACTCCGTCGTCTGGTGCTTCTCGAAGTACGGCGACCCCGCGCCCGTCGATCAGGTCTCCGTCACGATGGAGATCATCGGCAAGAAGAATGAGATAGCGCAGCGCTGGACGAGCCCCTCGACTCAGATGTTCGCTAAGGGCACGACAATCAAGGATGCCTCTGCCGCCTACTTCGATGCTCTTGGCATCGAATCCAAGATGTACGACCAATTCGGCTATTGGGGTGTCCATAGCCTTGTTTCCCCGCTTGATGGTGTCGAGCTGTCCGGCGCTTGGTCGTTCTTTGTCAACGGAGTTCCCGCAAGCCAGATCGATAGCGACTATGTGCTCAAGTCGGGTGATAAGATCGTTTGGGCCTATGCTGCCGGCGATACCGTGCCCGGTATCGACAGCGTTGTTGTTGACCCGAGCGCCGCGCGTCCCAACTGGGATAGCGACTGGTCGGGCTTTACGAGCGCCGACAAGGTAACCGATGCGCCTGTACCCACCAAAGACGCTGAGGCAAAATGGGTAAGCGAGCTCAAGTCTTCGAGCGAATGGAATAAGGGAATCTCTGATCCGTTGCTAGTGGGTGACTATCTCTACGTTGCCGTCGGTTCCAAGCTGCTTAAGAAGAATGTCGACACGGGTGAAACCCTTGCGGAATCGCCCTTGGCAGCAAAGATTGATTCGACTTCGCGCATGGTGTACACCGACGGCGTTGTGCTTGTTCCGCTCTCTAGTGGTCGTCTGCAGGCGCTAACGGTTGATGCGCTGGCGACGGTTTGGGTTACCGATGAGCTGCCTGCCGGTCCGGACGGCGCCCAGCAGTCGCTTGCTTCCGTTACGGTTCGTGATGGCTATGCCTACTTTGGCACCGCTTCGGCCAGCTGGACTGATTCGAGTGGCGGCTACCTGCTTTGCGTGCGTATCACTGACGGCAAGGTCATGTGGCAGCACGAGAACGAGAACAGCAAGGGCTATTACTGGGCTGGTATGGCGTTCTCGGGCAACTACGGTGTTATTGCGGACGATTCCGGCACGGTGAGCACGATCGATCCCTCGACTGGAAAGACTGTTGCGAACCTTAAGGTTGCCGATCGCGTGCGCACGACGGTGCTGGTTGATGGATCGATCGCTTATGTCGTGAGTGCCGATGGCGTTTTGCATAAGCTCTCGATTGCCAATAACGGAAGGCTTTCCGAGCTTGGCAAGGTAACGTTTGGTGGCAGCTCGACCTCGACACCGGTGCTGGTCAACGGCAAGATCATTGTTGGTGGTACGTCGATTGATTCCTTTAAGGGCGGCTATCAGAATAAGTACACGTATCATTACGGCCTGCTAGCAACCATAGATGCCGAGACGCTCGCGGTAGACTATTCCATCTGCAAGGCGGATGGGAACTATATTCGCCAGGGTACTTCGGGCGGTGGCGACGTTAAGTCACAGCCGGTTGTTTCGGTTCAAAACGGTGAGACGTACGTGTACTTTACGTCTAACAACAACCCTGGTGGCATCTATCGTTATCGCATCGGCGATGCCGAAGCAGAGCTGCTCTATACGCCGGCTGCGGAGGATCAGCAGTATTGCATGACTTCGATTTCTGTGGGGTCGGACGGCTCGCTGTACTACGTTAACGATTCAGGCAAACTGTTTGCCGTCAAGGGCAATGGTCAGAGGGTCAATCGCTATACCGTTTCATTTAATGCCAACGGCAAAGATGCAGCCATGCCCGATTCTCAGCGTGTGAAAGAGGGCAAGACGGCTACCGAGCCTGCGGATAAGCCCCAGCTCAAGGGCTATACCTTCGGCGGTTGGTATACCGACGAGGCTTGCACGCAGGCGTATGACTTCAGTACGCCGGTGACGGCTGATATGACGCTGTATGCCAAGTGGACCAAGAATGCCGTCAACCCTGGCGGCAATGGCGGTTCTGGGTCTAACGGTGGCAGCGGCTCCGGCACTGGTGCTGGTACCGGCACGGGCGCCGGCACGGGCACTGGCTTCGGCTCGAAGGGCGGCGCTGTCGCTCCGGGTCAGAAGCCGGTGACCAAGACGACCGTGTCGACCAAGACCGAGACCAAGGACAACAAGTCCGACAAGAAGGACTCCGACAAGTCCGACAAGAAGGACGAGAAGAAGTCGGATAAGAAGGACAGCAAGTCCGACAAGAAGTCCGATTCCAAGTCCGATACGGGCTCTGCCTCCACGGCCACTGCCAAGAAGCCCGCCGAGGCTTCTGCGCAGGAGTCTGGTCTCAACCCGCTCGCTATTGTCGGCATCGCGGCCGGCGTGATCGGCCTGGCGCTCATCGCCGTCTTCGTGCTGACCAAGCGCGGCAAGGGTGACGGTAATGCCCGATAAGCCCAAGGAGACCAACGGGCAGCAGCCCGACTCCTCGTTTATCCAGCTCGACGATGTAAAGCAAAAGGGCGCCGCTTCGGCGGCGTCCGTCCCTCGTCGCAAGGCGATGCTTGGCGCTCTGACCGCGGTTTGTATCGCGTTGATCGTCGTATCGCTGGGCTTTGTCCACCCCTCCGAGAGCGGCGCCTGGTCCATTGATTGGATCGTCCAGACCGTGACGGGGGAGAGCGTCGTCGCCAATGATGCCAAGGTGCCTGGTTCGGCTGCTGCTTCTAGCGAGGCCGACTCCAAGAATTCCAAGGTTTCGGGCGATGCGAAAGATAAGTCCAAGGACTCGGGTGACGCCAAGGGCGATTCCGAGTCTTCGAACAAGAGCTCGGATAAAAACTCGGAAGGCAAAAAGTCCGAAGAGCAGGATGGCAAGAAGTCTGGCGAAGCATCGGTTTCTCAGAATACCGGAGCTGCCGATACGTCCAACACGTCTGGCGGTGCCTCTTCGGGCGGTGGCCAGTCGTCTGGCGGAGCCACGGCCTCTAACGGCGGAGGCGCTTCCACGGGCGGCCAGGGTGGCTCGCAGGAGTCTGGATACGTTACCGTGACGGTCTCGGTCACATCGAGCGCCGTGGGCAATCCTGTGTCCGCCGGCGGCACCTATACCTTTAACGAAGGTGCCACCGTCTACGACGCCCTATGCGCGCTCGGGCTTTCCGTCAACGCACACGGCTCATCGTACGGCACGTATGTCGCCGCGATCGGCGGTTTGGCCGAGAAGCAGTATGGCGGCACGAGCGGTTGGATGTACTCTGTCAACGGCTCGACGCCCATGACGGCCTGCAGCAACTACGTTCTCTCCAATGGCGACAACGTGGTCTGGTATTACGTAACGGGCTAGGAGTCTTTCAACATAACGCACGGAACGGGCGGCTCGGACAGTATTCGGGCCGTCCGTTTTTTTGATGCGAACGGAACGGAGTTTCCCAGTCGAGGCTCATCCGGAAAGCGCGTCCCACTCTGGAGGCTGATTTCGGGATGAGCTTTCCGGTTGCATGGCCATTGGGAAGCTGCATCCCGTTTCGGTGCGTCATTCCGGGATGTATTTTCCGCTTCAGTGATCATTGGGAAACCGGGTCCCATTTCAGAGCTAAATTCCGGGACACGCTTTCCCAGACGAGCCCATTGGGGAAACTGTGTCCCATTCTGAGGCCCCAAACTGGGATGCCGTTTCCCCGAGGAGGCCTATTGGGAAACGGCATCCCATTTCGGCAGGGTGGCCCGTTTCATGTGCTCTCATCGGCATGCTTAGAAAGCCCGGCAATCATGCTCGGCAAACAAAAAACCGGTTGGAACGGGAATTCCAACCGGTTATACATTCAAGCAAATAGTGAATCGACTACGAGCGTGCGCCCTCGAGGAAGAAGCGGCGGCTAAAGTAGTTGTACCAGGTGACCAAGAATGTGGCGATTGCCTTCATGGCTTGGTAGCCGATGCTCAAAAACGTGACGCCCACAAACATGTACAGGTCGTTGAGACCCAGGCCAATCACCGACAGGATGGTGAAGATCGTGAACTCGCGCTTGCGGCTCATGCCCTCGCGGTGGTCGAACACGTACTTCATGCTGAGCCAGTAGTTCACCACGACGGACGTGATGAACGAGATCGTGGTGCTCATCAAAAAGTCGAGGTGGAACAGCTCGACAAGCGCAATGAGCATACCCCAGTCGATGCCAAAGGAGATAAGTCCCACGACAGCGAACTTGAGGAACTGCTTGGTATGAGGTTGTGCCAGCGCCTTGCGCACGTAATCACATCCAATGCGTTGATGAATCGAGCAGAGGATACTTTAGAGCTTTTGCAAGGGAAACGTAAGGTCTTTGCCAAGAACTATACGAACTCGCCAAATATGCAAGACCTAATCCGCAAACGTTGAAAATTTGCCCGTAAACGAGTGGGGCCCACGAACGATGCTGCGCTAAGCGCATGCCGTTCGTGGGCCCCGTAATGTCGTGAGAAAGCCGAGCTACTTGGTCTCGTCGCCCTCTAGGAAGATCTTGCGGGTCACAAAGTTGTAGACCATCACCAGTGCGGTGGCGCAAATCTTGGCGATATTGGCCTCGAGCCCAAGCCCGGCGTTGAGCGTCAGAACGATGCCATCGTTGAGCACCAGCCCGATAACGGACAGCACGACAAAGATAATGAACTCGCGGCGGCGGCTCATGCCCTCCTTGTGCGCGAACACGTACTTCATGCTCGCGACGTAGTTAAAGATGAGCGAGACGATAAAGCCGCTGGTGTTGGCAATCAGGATGTTGAGGCCCAGACCGTAATGGAGCAGATTCATAATGCCAAAGTCGATAACCGTGGCAATGACACCGACGACGCCAAATTTCATGATCTGCGCAAGGAGCTTTTGCATGGTACCTGCCTTAGGGTGGCGCGGGGACGCCGCGGGGATGACAAACTCAGCAAGTTTAGCCAATCCCCGCGGGTGGGGCTAGACGCGCTCCTCGATAGCACCGTTTCTATATGCATCGAGCAGCTGGCGCAGATCCTGGATCTGGCTGCGAATCTTGGCGCCAGTATCGGTGTCGCTCACCATGCGGCGACGGTCTGCTTGGTCAAAACGGTTGGTCTCGCTTTCGATGTCCACGTTGCGCGTGAGTGCCTCGGCAACCGTCGTAAAGGCCCGGTGCGACTTGAGGCGGCAGCCGCGCGAGCTCGAGATGAGCGTATAGCCGGCGATACCCGTCTTGGGATGGTAAGCGCGGCAGAAGCCGCCATCGATGACCAGCAGCTTGCCCTCGGCGCGGATGGGCTGCTCGCCCTTGGTGGTTTTAACGGGCGTGTGGCCGTTGATGATGTGACCGGTCGGTGAGCATGCCATGGGCGCGACGCCAAACTCGCGCATGATGTCGTCGCAGACCGAGGGCGACTTGGTAAGCGTAAAGTACGGGTCCATCGGCTCGACCCAGGTGCTCTTATCGGCGATATAGGCGCGCTCAAAGGTACGCACCAGGCGTCCGCTGGCGGGCGAGTTAAAGCCGATCCACAGGTACCACATCCAGTCGAGAGCGTCGCGGTCGCCCACGCGCCAGGCGCGGCGGGCGATGTGGTCGCAAAAATCGAGATAATCGCGGCCAGTGTGCCAGGTGCCCAGGCAGTTCATGCTGCTAAAGGTGCCGTCTTCGTTGAGTGGCACGCAGCCATGGAACAGCAGGTTGCCGTTGGCGACCTTGTACATCGAGCCGTGGGAATAGAGGAAATCGATATGGCGATGCAGGTGATCGGCGGTGACAAACTCGGACACGAGCTTGTCGATGATGTGCTGCTCCTGAGACGTGAGCGTATAGGGGTCCGTCGGGTCGACGGTGGGGAAGTCGTTGGTCGTGAGCGGCCACACGCTGCCGTCGGCGAGCGTGACCGTGCCGGTGTCGTGGTCGATCTTGTCGAGTAGCAGGCGGTCGGTCATATCGAACTCGGGGTGGCGCTGGATAATCTGGCCCTCGAGCTTAAAGAGCAGCACGTTGATGGCCTTGATCAGCGGGGTGATGGACTCACCGGCGGTGTAGGTGGCATCGGCAAAGGCGACAAGCTCACGCAGCGAGATGCCGTAGTCGTTCTCCAGGATCTCGTAATTGTCGTAGCGTAGGTTGTTGCGCAGCACCGTGGCGATGCAGGCAGGCTCACCGGCCGCAGCGCCCATCCACAGCAGGTCGTGGTTGCCCCACTGGATGTCGAGCGAATGGTAGGTGAGCAGGCGGTCCATAATCTTGGCCGCGCCGCCGCCGCGGTCGAAGATGTCGCCCACCAGGTGCAGGTGGTCGACGGCCAGGCGCTTGATGAGCGAGGCAAGCGACTCGATAAAGTCGTCGGCGCTGGCGGTCTCCAGAATGGACTCCACGATGCGCTCGTGATAGCGCACGCGATAGTTGTTCTCGTCCGGATGCGTGTGCAGCAACTCGTCGATGATATAGGCGTAATCGCGCGGGATAGCCTTACGCACCTTGGAGCGCGTGTAGCGGCTTGAAAGCGACCGGGCGACCATGATGAGCTGGTCAAGCATCGTCTTGTACCAGGTGGGCGAGTCCTCGCGCCGGCTGCGGACCAGCTCGATCTTCTCGCGCGGGTAGTAGATGAGCGTGCACAGCTCGCCCTTCTCGTCAAAGGAGAGCGTGTCGCCAAAAATCTCGTCGACATGCTCGCGCACGACGCCCGAGCAGTTGTTGAGGATGTGCATAAAGGCTTCGTACTCGCCATGCACGTCGCTCATAAAATGCTCAGTGCCTTTGGGCAGGTTGAGGATGGCCGAGAGGTTGATGATCTCGGTAAACGCGGATTGCTCGGTGGGAAACTGTCTCGACAGCAGGCGCAGATACTTGAAGTCTTGCGGATTGCGATCGAATGCGACCATGAAACACCTTCCGATAGGGCTGGTAAAACTGATAAACAGTGTCAAACGTTTATCAGTATGCGCCGCTTTTGTTTCGATTGGGGATGGGCGGCCGAATTGTTAGCCGAACGGTTTGGTAAATCGATTTAGTGGAGGTAGATATGGCGGTTGAGTGGAGACGATAGAGGGTGTTTTCTCAGATATTAATGCGTGGGGTCGGTGGAAACGATGGTGGTAAAGATGTTCGCTATTTTTGGTTCGATTTGGTAAATAGTGGACATATGTACCGTATGTAGGCTCACTGTGCGATAATTTGCGCAGCAATGAGTAAGGAGCCTCATATGAGTGATTTTGTCCTGACCTGTGAATCCGCCGCCGATCGAACTCGGGAGTTCTTTGAATCGCGCAATATCCCTGTCGTGTGTTTTCATTACGAGATCGACGATGTTGTCTATACGGACGATCTGTATCAGTCGATTACGCCGGACGAGTTTTTTGCCCAGATTGCCGCAGGCGCCATGCCCAAGACGTCTCAGGTGAGCGTGGGTGAGTACGAGGAGTTTTGGGAGCCGCTTGTTGCCGAGGGTAAAGACGTGCTGCACCTGACGTTGTCGTCGGGTATTTCGGGTACGTATGGCTCGGCTTGCGTTGCGGCGCAGATGCTCGCGGATCGCTATCCCCAGGGCGGCAAGGTGCGGGTCATCGATTCGCTGGCGGCGTCTTCGGGCTTTGGCCTGCTGGCGGAATGTGCCGCCGACGTGCGCGATAGCGGGGCTTCACTCGATGAGACGGCTGCCTGGATCGAGGAGCACAAGCTCAACCTGCACCACTGGTTCTTCTCGACCGATCTGTCGAGCTACCTGCGCGGCGGTCGCATTTCGGCTGCGAGCGCGATCATCGGCACGGCGCTTAAGATTTGCCCGCTTATGACGGTCGATTGCGAAGGTGGGCTGTCGCCACGTGAGAAGATTCGCACTAAGAAGCGCGCGATTTCCGAGATGGCTAAGACCATGATGGCACACGTGCAGGACGGTGCGGATTATTCGGGTAAGTGCGTCATGTCGCACTCGGCGTGCCGCGAGGATGCCGAGGCAGTTGCGGCGCTGATCGAGGAACAGATTCCGCAGCTTAAAGGCAAGATTGAGATCAATAACATCGGTACTCTGATTGGCTCGCATACCGGACCTGGTACGGTGGCGCTCTTCTTTATGGGCGACAAGCGCGTGGATTAGTTTGCCCCATCACATTGCTGCATGATTGCTCAAACGAAAACGGCCCGCCTCACGTTTGTGGGGCGGGCCTTGCTGTTGGGGTTAGCGTTTCTTTCCGCGGAAGAAGAAGCCGTGCAGTGACGGCTTGAGGCCGCGGTTGGCGCGATGCTCCTCGACGCGCTCGTGGATCGAAGCGACGCGCTCGATGACTTCGTCGGGAATCGGTACGTCGGGATTCATGTTCTCGACCTGGCTGACCTCGGCGGCGGCGACCTGGTCGATAATGGGTACATCGTCGCGCGAGATAACGGGCGTGGCGTCTTCCTTCATCTTGCGATAACGCTGCATCATGTCGGTCTGTAGCTGCTGGGCCGAAGGCGGCGTCCAGATGATGGCGTTGGCGCCGGCGGCGATGGTTTCACGGATGCTCTCTGGCGTCTTGCCGCCCGGCGCGATGAGCGGCAGGTTGGGATAGTGCTTGCGCAGCTCGCGTAGGACTTGGGGCGTGTTCTTGCCGGCGGCGATGTTGAGAATCTTGGCTCCAGCGCGCACCTTGGCGTGGGCATCGTCGTCGCAGCGAACGACCGTGGCGATGACGGGGATGTCGGCGATGTTGGTGATGTGCTCGACCATCTCGGCGGTGGCGGGGGAGTTGACCACACAGCCCGCCGCGCCTTGCATCTCGGAGACGGCTGCCATCTGAACGGAGCGCTTGCCGGTGGTGGTGCCACCGCCCACGCCTACGAAGACCGGGCACTCGGCAACGGTCAGCAGCGCCTGCGTAATGGCCGGCTGCGGCGTGAAGGGGTAAACGGCAAAGACGGCATCGGCGTTGGAGTTGCGGATGACCGCGACGTCGGTGGTGTAAATGAGCGACTTGATGCGTCGGCCGAAGAGCGTGAAGCCGCTGGCCTCCTCAATCTCGTCGGGCATGCGGAGGGCCGCCTTGCGCAAACGCCCGTCGATGGGCAGCGGCTCCATGGGGAGCAGTCCGTTGGGGGTTACGGCTACCTGGGGCTCGGTGAACTCGTCTGCGAGCTCGACCTCGGAGAAATCGACCGAGGCGACGATGTCCTCGTGAACCTCGGCGGGCACATCGATGGGGGCTTGGTCGTTTGCCGCGGCAGGCGTGTCGAAGGAGCTGGTGCCGACGAAGGCGTCGACGCGCTCATTTAGATCGTTGAGGGTATCCATGGAAGCTCGATTCTATGTGATGACGACCGGCGCGATGCAGCCGGAATTGCGAATGCTAAATCGTTTGACGAGTTGATTTTTCCCCGCCGCGCCATCCGTTAGACCGAAGGGCCGGCGAACGTGAAGGAGCTGTGGTGGCGGGTATTGAGGTGCTATCTTGAATGTCCCGTTTAAAAGAGAGGTGACGCGGTATGGAATTGACAGCAATGTTTAGCTCGATTGGCCTGTGCGTGGGCGCAATCGTTGCCGCCGCGGTCATCTACTTTGTGGTCACGGCCATTAAGGGCAAAAGGGCCGAACGCAAGGAGCGCGCGACGCTTAAACAGCATCGCGACCAGCAGGGCAAACGCGCACGGAGATAGCTTGTTGAGTTTTGGATCCGTGCGCTAGCTGCGTTTTCGGATCAGGGCAATGTAGAAGCCCTCAAATTCGCGGCTGGGCGGAATGGTGAGCGTGCCGGGCAGGCCGTTGGCGATGGCCGATACCTGACCCGCGGCAATGGCCTCGGTCAGGGCGTTGGACTCGATGCGCGGCTCCTCGCCAGCTTCCTGGGCGCGGCGTGCCTCACTTTCGCTTGGCGTGCCGTCGAGGGGGATGAGCTCGCAGTCCATATGCTTGTCGAGGGCCTCTTGCAGGGCGTCCTCGTTTTCCTGCGGCAAGATCGAACAAGTCGAATAGACGAGCGTGCCGCCCGGTTTGAGGGCTCCCATGGCGCGGTCCAGAAGTGCTCGCTGCGAGCGGGCGCACTTGCTCAGCAACTGCTCGGTCAGGCCGCGCAGGCTTTTCTCGTTGCCGCTGATGACGGTGCCCGTGCCGGTGCAGGGAGCGTCGAGCAGGATGCGGTCAAAGCGGAAGAACTCGTCGAGCTCGCGTGCGTCGATGCGCATGACGGGCACGTTTTTTGCGCCTTGGCGGTGGAGGTTGGCTTCGAGCTTCTCGGCGCGGGGAATGCTCATCTCGCAGGCGGTAAGGTGCGCCTGCCCCTGCGTGAGGGCGGCGATCTGCGTCGTCTTGCCGCCGGGGGCTGCGCACATGTCCAAGATGTCTTCGCCTGCCTGGGCGCCCAGGACCAACGGCGGCATCATGGACGACAGGCTCTGCAGGTAGATTTTGCCGTCGCGGTAGATGTCGAGATCCCACAGATCGGAAACCTGGGCCTCGGGCAGGATGAAGGCGTCTGGGTACCAGGTGACGGGGTTGTGGGCGATGTCGGCGGCATCGAGCGCCGCAGCGATGTCCTCGGCGGTTGCCTTGAGCGTGTTGACGCGCAGCGTGACCGGGCGTGTGGCCGCGGCGCCGAAGCCCTCGATCATGAGCTCGGCATCGGCGGGCGCATAGGCGCCGGCGACCGTGTCGACCATAAAGCGCGGCAGGTCGGCGGCGGAGTGTTGGGCGGCAAGCTGGTCGGAAAGCTCGGTGGCGGCAAACTGCCTGAGCTTGAGCTCGGGCTTAACCTGCTTTTTCTGCTTACGACGACGCGGCTTGGACATCCGTCTTTCCTTCCCATTCCATTACATGTCGAGTGTTTAGTACTGGCTCTCGTGCTTGCTAAAGAAGTCGAAGCGCGGGGGCAGCGGCTTCACGCGGTGCTCGCCGGGCTTCTCGCCCAGGATCTCCACGAACTCGTCCGTGGAGGCAAAGATGTTATCCCAGCTAAAGAAAGCGACCGGGTCGACGTCGAAGTACTCGCAGATGAGCTCGCAGCCGGCAGGGACGATGCCGTGCATGAGCACGGTCGCCACGCGCAGCTCGGTAAAGGCGTCGACGAGGGCCTGCGTCATTGCGGCGTTTGCCTCGTTACCCTCGAGCTTGTTGGCGGCCTTGGAGGCATCGCTCCAGCGCTTGTTGGCGGCGCGTAGGTAGTCGTCGCACACGGCAAGCGCGCGGTGCGTCTCGAACTTGTACATAGCCTGCTCAAAGGCGAGAGCTGCCTGCTCGGCGGCTTCGACCACGGCGGCAGAGGCCGCACCGGCGGGGATGCAGCCGTTGCGATAGGGGCTCTCGTCGCCCTCCTTGACGGCGACGCCGTAGAAGCAGCTGCGGGCCAGGCGGTTGAACACGCCGGTCAGCAGCGCGCTCTCCTTAAGGGCGGGGTCGATGACGCGCTTGTCGTCGCAGGCGTGTACCTCGTTGCCGTCCTTGTCCTTGCCGGTTACGCGCGTGTCGTATGCCTTGGGGCTAAAGCTCACCGGCTTTTCGGACAGGCCGAGCGACAGCCAGTGCGCGCGCATCTGCTCGCAGGTGTAGTGGTTGAGCAGGTCGTCTGCCGGCGGGGGAGGCGTCTGCGAGGACGAGCTGGCCTTTTTGCCCATGTAGAGCAGGTGGTAGCAGGCGCTGACGGTGCTCTGCGTGAGATCCCAGCCCAGGGCCTCCCACATGGCGGTCTGCGCGATGCAGTAGAAGTAGATGTTGTCCTGACCGATAAACTGGTAGATCTGTGCGTCGTCCGAGCACCACCAGTCGCGCCAGTCGAGCGAGCTGTGCTGGTAGGTGGGCGCGGGTACCTGCGTGGAGTCGGCAGCGGGCTCGCCCATGAGGGCGGCGTCCTGGGCGGCGACGCCCTCGGTCACGCCGGCGGCCTTGGCATCGCGCGCGAGCACGGTACGCGTATAGCTGATGGGCGCCCACAGGCTCTCGGGCCAGCACCAGCAGGTGACGTCGGTCACGCCGTCGACCTCGGGCACCGGAACGCCCCAGTCGATGTTGCCGGTGATGCGGAAGGGCACGAGCGCCTTGCCGCTGCGGAAGCGCACGCCGCCGTTGGCGAGCACCGCGTGGGCGTCGTCGCGCTCCTTCCAGCTGGGGAAGGTGACGGTAAAGCTGCTCTTGTTGCCCTCGGGCTCCAGCACGGTGTGCTCGGGCAGCTGGTCCTCAACGGCGTCGAATGCCTCGCGGAATTTGTTCTGGATGTAGAGCTGAGCCGGCAGCAGCCACTCCTCCATGGTCTTGGAGACCACGGAGCGAACCTGCGGGTTCTGGGCGAGCTTGGCGGTGTAGGTCTTCATAAAGTCGAGGTAGGCCGGCAGGTCGAAGTAGAGGTTGTCGACCGGGCGCAGTTCGGGCACCTCGCCGGTGAGCTGGCTCTTGGGCGCGATGAGCTCCTCGGGCTCAAACTGGTGACCCAGGTCGCACTCGTCGGCATAGGCCTTCTCGGACTTGCAGCCCTGGATGGGGCAGCGGCCGATCACCTGACGGCCGTTGAGGAACGTGCCGGCCTTGGCATCGTAGAACTGCAGCGTGGAGCGCTTGGAGATGGTGCCCTGCTCGTGCAGGCGCTTGATAATCTCGGCGGTTACCTCGTTGTGAATCTGCGCGGCCGGCTCAAGGCCCGAGCCGCCGTAGATGTCGCAGCTGATGTTGTAGTTGTTGAGGGTCGCGGCCTGGCGGGAGTGATTGGACTCGACATACTCGCCGATGGACTTGTCGTAGCCCTCGTTCTCCTTGAGCTTGCGGTAGCTCTCCATGATGGGCGAACCGTAGCAGTCGGTGCCCGAGGTGAAGATGACGTTTTCGCGGCCCAGGCGGTCGCGCAGGAAGCGCGCGAAGAAGTCGGCCGGGACAAAGACGCCGCCGACGTGGCCAAAGTGCAGACCCTTGTTGCCGTAGGGCTCGCCGGCGGTAACGATGGCGCGGCGCGGCCAGCTGGGACGGTCGTTCATGGAGTATTTGGATGCCATGGGACTCCTTCGCATATAGGTAAGAGCGCGGCCGGGCACGGGGTTCGGCGGCGCGGTGGTCAATTCGTGCATATCGTTCGACATTATCGCACATGCGGGCGGGTGCGTGGCAGGGGCGCTATCCTAAGATGCTATGAATGAGATTTCCAACATACATGCGTTTGAGGACGAGGATTTTCTACACGCCTGCTTTGTGTGGGGGATGGTCGTAGTCGGCGTGTTTGCCGTGTGCCTGGTGCCGATGTTTATGCTGCTGGGCGGGCCTGCGGACTTGGACGTGGCTGAGGCGGGCGGCTGGACCACCGTCGTGGGCTGGATGGTCGGTGTGGCTGCGGTTTCTGCAGCGTCGTTTGCCGTGCACGAGCTGGTACATGCGGTGTTTTTTAAGCTGCTGGCGCCTGCGGGCGCGCATGTGACCTTTGGCGCGAATCGTGAGACGGCGATGATCTATGCCTGCGCCGAGGGCGTTGTGTATTCGCGCCGGCGGTACATGGCGGTTTGCCTGGCGCCGACGGTTGTTTTGACGGCGGCGTTTGCCTTGGGCTTTGCGTTTTCGGGCTATCCGCTGCTGTGTTACCTGGCGGCAGGCTTGCATTTGTCGGGTTGTGTGGGCGATTGGTATTACGTGCGGACCATCCTGCGCGACCGCCGCATTACCGCCTGCGAGGATACGTCCTTTGGCGTGCGCTTTTTTGGGTGAGGAGATGTCGATGAAGTCGTTGTTGCTGCATGCTTGCTGCGCGCCGTGCTCGCTGGAGCCGGTTCGCCTGCTGCGCGAGGAAGGGTTTGAGCCCACGATTTGCTGGACCAACCCCAATATTCAACCGCGCGATGAATGGCAACGCCGCTTGGACGAGCTGCGTCGGTGGTGTGCCGATGGCGACATCGAGCTCATCGAGGCAGGGGAGGACCGCGATCGCTGGGAGACCGGCGTGGCACCGCTGGGTGCCGATCGGCCCCGTCGCTGCCGCGCGTGCTATGCGCTGCGTCTGGCCGAGGCGTGCCGTGTGGCCCAGGAGCGCGGGTTTGAATATGTGGGTACGACGCTCGCCGTCTCGCCGTACCAGCTGTTCGACACCTGCAATGACGTGCTCGAGCGTTTGGCTGCCGCCCGCGGTCTCACTCCGGTGATTCGCGATTTTCGCCCGTATTATCCCGAGGCTACGCGCCGTTCGCGCGAACTGGGCATGTATCGACAGAACTACTGCGGCTGCCGCTTTTCTGCTGTCGAGGCGGCCATGGACCGCGCCCGCATCCGCGACGAGCGCAAAGCCGCCAAAAAGTAGTTCGTTTGGGACGTCAGCCTGCTAGGATGTAGAGCGGACTTTAGCTATATAAGGAGTATCAGACGTGTCTATGCGTACCGATGATTTTGACTACAACCTTCCTGAGGAACTGATTGCCCAGGCTCCTGCCGAGCCGCGCGACTCCTGCCGCCTGCTGGTGGTGGATCGCAAAGGCTCCCAGGCGGGGAAGCCGCTGGAGCACGGCGGTACCGTTGAGCACCGCATCTTCCGCGACATCATCGACTATATCGAGCCGGGCGACGTGCTCGTCATCAACCAGACGCGCGTGATGCCGGCCCGCCTGATCGGTCGCAAAGCCGGCTCGGGTGGCGTGGTCGAGACGCTGTTGCTCAAACGCCGTGAGGATGTGGATCCGCTCGGCCATGTGTGGGAGTGCCTGGTCAAGCCGGGCAAGCGCCTGAAGCCCGGTGCTCAGATTGAGTATCGTGCCGGTGGCGCCCATGCGCCCGAGGGGGCTCCCGTGGTGTTGACGGCCGAGATCGTCGACTTTGTCACCGATAGCCGCGGCGGTCGTCTGGTGCGCTTTGAGCCGGCCGGCTGCAATGCCGCCGGTGAGCCGCGTACGCTCGACGAGGCCATTCACGCCGCCGGTCATGTGCCGCTGCCTCCCTACATTACCGACTACGAGGGCGACCCCGAGAAGTATCAGACCGTGTATGCCATGAAGGAGGAGCACTCGGCTGCTGCTCCCACGGCGGGCCTGCACTTTACGCCCGAGCTTATGGCCGCTATCGAGGCCAAGGGTGCGAAGTTTGCCGCCGTTGAGCTCGAGGTGGGCATCGACACCTTCCGCCTGGTGGAGGAGGACGACCCCACACAGCACGTGATGCACACCGAGCGTTACCACGTGTCGCAGGAGGTGGTCGACGCCGTGCACAAGGCCAAGGCCGAGGGACATCGCGTGATTGCCGTCGGTACCACCGCGGTGCGCTCGCTCGAGAGCGCGTTTGACGCGGACGCGCCGGTGTCCGATCCGGCCGTGACGGCGCGCTATTTTGAGGGCCGTGAGGACGGTGCCGACACGCTCGGCCGCGGTGACATCGTGGTGCGCGAGAACGCGACGACACAGCTCTACCTCATGCCCGGCTCGACCTATCACGTGGTCGATGCGCTCATCACGAACTTCCACGTGCCGCGCTCCACGCTCATGATGCTCGTGAGCGCGCTCGCCACCCGCGACCAGATCATGGATGCCTACGCCGCCGCCATCGAAGAGCGCTACCGCTTCTTCAGCTTTGGCGACGCCATGCTCATTTGTTAGTTACGCGGTTCTACGAACCGCGTAACGGCTCGACGCTGCGCGGGCCGCATTT